>CAISDH010000033.1 GCA_903884115.1 uncultured Microcaldota archaeon
CTCAGTGTGTCTGGATTGAATGTTTCCTTTATGCCAGTTCCCATGGCAGTAACCAATGTGTGCAGTTCTGCATTATTGAATATCTTCTCGTCAGACGCTTTCTCAACATTCAATATCTTGCCCTTCAAAGGCAGTATTGCCTGGAAATGGCGGTCCCTGCCCTGCTTGCTGGATCCCGCTGCGCTCTCACCTTCGACTATGAACAGCTCTGCCTTCTCAGGATCTGATTCCGTGCAGTCTGAAAGCTTTCCTGGAAGCAGCGCACCCTCAAATGCGCTCTTCTTCCTCACGAGTTCGCGGGCCCTCTTGGCAGACTCCCTTGCTTCTGCGGATGTCATAACCTTTCTTATTATGCCCGATGCATCTGCAGGATTTTCCTCCAGATAGGTGGATAGCGCAGGATACACGACGCTGTCAATGATGCTCTTCACGGATATGTTGCCAAGCTTCTCCTTTGTCTGGCCTTCGAATTCTGCATTCTGCATCAGTATGGACAGCACGGCAACAAGGCCTTCCCTGGTGTCGTCGCCCTCGATATCAGATACTGGCTTGCCCTGCTTCTTGTTCTTCTGCATGTAGTTAGATATCGCCCTGGTGAGCGCAGTATGGAATCCGATGACGTGCGTTCCGCCTTCCGGAGTCTTTATCCTGTTCACGAATGAGAGGAGCTTCTCGCTGTAGTCATTAACATACTGCATGGCGAGTTCCACCTTTATTGAGTCGCTCTCCTTGCTTATGAATATCTCCTTTGTCAGGGGTTCTTTTGAATCCCTCAGCGCATCGACAAAATCCGCTATGCCGCGCTTTGATGAGAAGATCATCTGGTGCTCGTTCCCGAGCTCGCGCTTGTCAACGTAAGATATTGAGAGCCCCGGGTTCAGGAACGAAAGCTCCTTCAACCTCTCGGTCAGCTCAAAAGAATCGAAACTTTTTGTTGAGAAAATCTCTGTGTCGGGCTTGAACTTTATAGTAGTTCCATTCTCATTTGCAGGGCAGTTACCTATTATCTCGAGCTTCGATATGGGTGCGCCTCTGCTGAACGTCTGCCGGTATACGCTGCCGTTCCTTTTGATGGTGACTTCTGTTTTCTCCGAAAGCGAATTGACTACGGTAAGACCAACCCCGTGAAGGCCTCCTGCAACCTTGTACACCTTGTTTTCGAATTTGGCCCCCGTATGTATGCTTGTCATTATCACTTCAAGAGCGGGCCTTCCGTCTTTTGGCATTATGTCTATGGGTATGCCTCTGCCGTTATCGCTTACCTCTGCAGTATCGACGTCTTCGTCCTTGGCCAGGGTTATTGTGATGTTCTTTGCATATCCCGCAAGGCATTCGTCTATGGCGTTGTCCAGCACTTCATACAGTAAGTGAAGGAAACCTTTGCTGCTTGTGGAGCCTATGTACATTGCAGGCCTTTTCCTTATTCCCTGCGGCCCGGAAAGAACCATAATGTCCTTCGCAGTGTACTCGTTAGACTCCATAAAAATCAGGGCCCGGAATCGCCTGTATATTATTGAGTTTTTGAACCTTAAATGCCTTTCTATGGATGCGAATTCAGACCAAAAAGGGCTGCTTTTTATGATCTCGGACGCTTTGCTGCACATACCAATTTATCCTAAAAATTAAGAGAGCATAAGGCAGACATAAATGCATAAATATCTGGGATGACTGGTATATTTTATGATCAAGGAGGCGAGATTCTGGAAACCGGCAGGCGGAAACAAAGTGGAATGCATCGCCTGCGCAAGGTTGTGCAAGATACCTGAAGGCTCGCACGGATTCTGCTTCATAAGGCAGAACCGGCACGGGAAGCTCTACCTCGCCAACTATGGCCTTCTCGATGCAATGCAGGTGGACCCGATAGAAAAGAAGCCCTTCAATCATTTCATGCCTGGCAGCTACGTCTTCGGCATAGGCACCTCATCGTGCAATTTGGATTGTGCTTTCTGCCAGAACCCAGATATGTCAAAGAAACGGGAGATAAATGGAAAGTATGTATCTCCGAAAAGGGCCGTAGACCTTGCAGTGGAGAACGGCGCAAAGGGCATAGCGTACACATACAACGAACCGACGATTTTCGTAGAGTACGCGCTTGATGTTGCGAAATTGGCACATAAGAAAGGCCTGTACAACGTGTTTGTCACGAACGGCTACATGACAAAAGAGGTTGTGCAGGCAATGAAGGGCCTTGTGGATGCTGTTGTTGTTGATTTCAAGGGTAACGGCGAACAGAAGTTTGTTAACAAATTCATAGGCATTGTTTCAAGCGAACCGATAAAGGAGGCACTTCTAGAAATGAAGAACGTAGGAATGCACATTGAGATCACAGACCTGGTGATACCAGGCATGGGTGCTTCGCTAGATGCTTGTGATGAACTGACACGATGGATTCACGACAATCTCGGACCTGACACGCCAATTCAATTCACAAGATTCTACCCTGCCTATAAAATGACAGACTACGCGGAAACGCCGTACGAAACTCTGAAGCACCACTATGACATTGCAAAGAAGAACGGCCTTAATTACGTGTACATTGGCAACATGTCAGGCAACCGCTATGAGAATACATACTGTCCAAAATGCGGCGAGCTTGTCATAGGAAGATACGGGCTCAATATGACGGAATGGAAATTGGACAAGGACAACCGGTGTCCGTCATGCAAGAACACGATACCCATTGTGGGCAATCCTCCGGAAAGGCTTGGTTAGATACGCTCTTGGAAACCTCCAGTCATTCCAAAAAGATATATAGTTTGGTGGACAAGTGGTGTTGATTGAAATGGTGAGGTAGATGGCAAAAAAAGTAATCATTATCGGAGCAGCAGGACGCGACAGGTCTGAATAGACCCGCGGGTTTCATAACTTCAATATGCTGTTCAGGGATAATGGCGATTACGAGGTAGTCGCATTCACAGCGGCGCAGATACCGTACATATCTGACCGCATGTATCCTGAAGAGCTTGCAGGTACGCTATATCCTGACGGAATAAAGATATTCGACGAATCAGAGCTGCCCAAACTCATAAAGAAATTCGACGTTGACGTGTGCGTTCAGGCGTACAGCGACCTTCCCGATGTAGAGGTAATGCACAAGGCGAGCATAGTAAATGCCAATGGCGCCGATTTCTGGCTTGTCGCACCAGAGCACACGTACCTGAAATCAAGCAAGCCTGTCATAGCAGTGTGTGCTGTCAGGACAGGCAGTGGCAAGAGCCAGACTTCAAGATACATAGCAAATATCATACGCGATGCTGGACTAAGGACTGTGGTGATAAGGCATCCAATGCCTTATGGAGTGCTGAAGGAGCAGAGTGTGGAGAGGTTTTCCACACTAAAGGATTTGGAAAGGTACAAAACAACAATAGAGGAAAGGGAAGAATACGAGCCGCACATAAAGAACAAGTTTGTGGTGTTCGCCGGTGTTGATTATGCTAAGATACTGGATGCAGCGGAAAAGGAAGCGGATATAGTTCTGTGGGATGGCGGCAACAACGACCTGCCGTTCGTGAAGCCGGACCTGCTGATTACCGTGGCGGACCCGCTTAGGGCCGGCAACGAGCTTTCGTACTATCCAGGGGAGACGGCAGTCAGGATGGCGGACGTCCTGCTGATAAACAAGGTAAATTCGGCTACAAAGGAACAGCTGGACGAGCTCATAGGCAATCTGCGTTCGATAAACAGCAGTGCAGATATTTTGCTTGCTGATTCTGTAGTCACGCCAGACAATCCAGGAATAATAAAAGGGAAGCGTGTGCTCGTGATAGAGGACGGACCCACGATAACGCACGGCGGCATGATGACCGGTGCAGGCGATGTTGCTGCTAAAATGTGTGGGGCAAAGGAGATAGTGACTGCGAAGAAGTATGCCGTTGGTGCCATAAAGGATGTGTTTGCGCGCTACCCAAAACTCAATGTTGAGCTGCCGGCAATGGGATACAGCCCGAAGGAGATACGCGACCTGGAAGCCACTGTGAACAATGCGGACTGTGATGTGGTGGTGTCAGGTACTCCGATAAACATCAGGCTACTGATAAATGTGAACAAACCGATCGTGCAAGTCAGCTACGAGCTCAAGCCGAAGGGCGATGGGCTCGACGACGTCATAGGTAAATTCATCAAGGGCATGAAGAGATGAGTTCAGTTCTTCACAGGTTATTAGGGCCATGATGCCGAGGTTGGCACGTCTCAACAAGCCGGTCTTAGCTTCTTAACTGTATGTCACTTGTGATCTATAAGTTTCTTGAACACGTCATCAGATGGTTTTTGCGTTGCATCTTTCTCTATTTTTACCATTTCGTAGTTCAGCTTGTCTTCCTGTAAAATATGCTCGAGCACGAAGACCCTCTCTGGGGAAAGATTATCTCTCTCCCATTCTCCGATCTCCCAGTTGCGATTTTTAATCTCTTTGAATGCGGCACTGTGGACACCTTTAGATAGTTCTTCTGCTTGGGGAGTTAGGGCTCTTGGAGGGATGCCTCTGTAATTAGCTGAGTCAATAGGCGAATGGTAGATTTGAATTAGGAGAAGGATTGGCGTGTTAGTGTTCTGTATTGCGGCATACTTCATAGCATTGTTAGTGACCCCCTTCTCAGCTATGTCAAATGAGTTGTTATGATCAACCTGCACTTGCCGCATTATCTCTTCCGGATCCGTTTCGTTTTTAATGGCAGTCACAGCAGATTCTCTTTCTGTATTTTCGTGTGTTCTAAGTTGCGCCATTATTCTTTCAAATGGAGTTTTTCCCGGCATGATTTTGGCATTATGTTTTTCAGCCATTGTTATCCACTCATGCGTATCATCGCAATACAAATATAAAAAATGTTTGTACTGGTAAGAGTTTGTGAATGTTGGAGTCCATTACGACCTCGTTTGAATTATAGAAAGGGGATAGCTCGCGTCTCCACAAAGAATAATAAGCATACGCGTGTCAAGCTAATATGCAGGGCCCATGGCTCAGTTCGGTTAGAGCGGCCGGCTCTTAACCGGTAGGTCGGGGGTTCAAAAAACAAAGCCTAGCCATGCTAGACTTTCTGAAAATCCCCCTGGGCCCGCTCATTTTAATACTAGGAATTCGGAATACTCTTTGCTGCGCTCTGTATTAGGAAATCTCTCGGAATCGCCGTTCACTCTCTCTATGTTGACCACGGATGGCCCGGCAGGAATATCCACATCTATCTCATCTACAAACTGCTCTATCTGAGAATCCGTGCCTGTTGCCATTATGCTCACGCTGCCGTCATCTTCGTTCTTGACAAACCCCCTTATTCCGTGCCTTACGGCAACAGTGCGCACGAGGTGCCTGTATCCTACGCCCTGCACGATGCCGTGCACAATCAAGCACACTGTCCAGTCCGCCATGCCTTCACCCTCTACGGCTGCATCCAGTCTATCTCGTAGTACTCGTACTCGCTGCCCTGGAGCTCTATCCTCTTAACGCGGTAGTATGTCACTGCGGTCTCCCTGTCCGCAATCGCAATTATGAGTTCCAGCTTGTGCTCGCTGGCATCGTTGATTATGGCAGAAAGCTCGTTGCCGCCCAGGTACTCCTCTTCGCTCAGAGACAGCATTGCGAACCTTGGCCTGCCGGTGCTCGGTGTTTCTATGCCGTTGCCCTTCCGATGGTAAAGCACAAAGTCTATTGCAAGGCGCTTCTTCCGGCTCCTACCTGGTATTGCGAGTATGAAGGTCTTCCTTACCGAATGCGCAACCCTGATAACTCTGGCCCATTCTGAGATGAGCAGCTTAGCGTCCCTTGGAAATACGTGGATGACGTGCCTGGAATGCACCCAGCTCTCGTTGTTCTGCATGGGTTGGGCACCGGGGAAGTACACTCTGAAATGAGTGCCGAACTTGAACCCTGTTTTTATGACATAACCACGGCTTCGCCAGTCGCTGTATACGTCGTAAAGCTTCTGGAAATCTGCCCTGCGCTTGTTCGCGAGCGCTGCGATGTCCTTGCGGCTGTAGTTTTTCACATGCAGCACGTCGCTGTCGATGAGGAAGAGGGTTTCGTAGACATCCAGCTTGTTCAGCACGCCGTGATCGTTGGTCTTATATGTCCCGTACTGGCCGAACCAGTGCTCTTCGTAGATCTTCTTTCCCTGCACCTCGTCGTCTATTATTGTCATCATGTCTGCAGGGAAGAAAACGCCTTCCATTGAGTAGTCCTTGAGCTTCAGCTTTGCCGCGCGGTAACTCTTTAGTGTCGGAGTACCTCCTTCTGCAGATAGGTTTTCTGGCCTCTTTATTATGAGTCCGCGGTCGCGCCAGTCCTTGTATGTGAAGTAGCGCGCCAGGAACTTGTTTCCTACGCTGAATTCCTGCGCAATCTCGTTGAAAGAGAGCGGCTTCTCCTCCTTGGCCGATGTGCACGTGGCGTTCCTCACATCCATCAGGTATAGACCTTCTTCTGGCGCAAGTACAAGCCTGCCCTCGTACGCGACGCCGAAGCATCCGCTTGCGAGCACGTCTTTAGTGGACTGGTCTGCGGTGTAGATGCTCCTTGTTTTCTTGTCGAAAATGAGCAGCAGGGGCATTTGATCACTTGTATATGCTGTCCAGGGCCTCCTTCTCTATGTCGGTGAGCTTGACAGGTATGATTATTACCGTTGGGCCTTTATTAATGTTCAGCTTCTCAAGGTCGCGGAACTTCACAAGGGCCTTGATTTCGTTCTGTTGTGTAAGCCTGTTCAAGACCACCACCTGCATTGCGTCTGTCACGATGCCGGATTTGTACGTGGCTTCTGCTGCCCTGAGTTCCTTTGCGACATCTGGCATCTGCATGGAGCTCTCCGTAGCAGGGTCGTAATCCAGAAGCACAAGCGAGTGCTCGTTGTTCTGAATGTTCATACGTATGGTCTCGTAGAAAGACACAGGAGTGTAATGCTCGTGCCATTTCGGTATCGTGCAGACCTTGCCGAACCTGTAGAAGTCAAGGCCACTCTCTCCGATAGCGGCACTTGCGATCGATGCGGCGTGCACTATCCCGACGCTTATGCCGAGCTTCTTGGCCTCTATGCACAGGATCTTGTGCGTTGTTGCTATGAGCGGATCTCCGCTTATCAGCACCGCCACATCGTCATTCTTTGCGAGTTTGAGCAGAGTCTTGACATTCTCTTCCATGTCCGACCTTACAAGCTGCTTGATGCTCCTGCCGAACAGGCCTTCCATGAATTTTATGCGGCTGTCGTCAACTGTACTGGTATAGCGCTCGACAAACAGCTTGCAGCGGCTGCACACCTCCTGCGCCTTCCGCGTTATGTCGCCGTCCGACAGGCCTATGCCCACTAAGAATAGCATATACACCGACTTGGGTCGATCTGGATAAGCGCAACGAGCCCTAGGATAGAAAATGCTGTGAGACGCAAGCTAATCAGTCTTTCACGCCGTTTGGAGTTATCTTTATCACACATTCGCCTTCAGGCATGTTTGGCGAGTCCACAAGCCTGACTATGCGCTTGTCCTCCTTGCTCTTTCGAAGGTAAAGCCTTGTAGTGGCGGCATGGGCCAGCACGTTGCCGCCTATGGGTGTGGTTGGATCCCCGAAAAGTATCGCGGGGTTGTCCATGACTTGATTGGTTATGTAAACCGCAAGGTTGTACTTGTCGGCCAGTATCTGCAGCCTGTGAATCAGCTGGTTCAGCTTCTGCTGCCTCTCTGCGAGCGCACCCCTACCTACGAACTCAGACCTGAATAATGAAGTCAGGGAGTCCATTATGATGAGCTTGATGTTCTTCTCCTTGATGAGCTTGTCTGACCGGTCTATCGATAGAATCTGCTGCTCAGTTGTTGTGGCACGCACCACCATGATGTTTGCCAGTGCCGCCTCAGAATCCAGGTCGTACGCCTTCGCTATGCTTTCTATGCGCTCCGGCCTGAATGTGCCTTCTGTGTCTACGAATAGAACGTTTCCCCCAAGGCCGCCCTTTTCCTTTGGCAGCTGGACTGCGACTGCGAGCTGAAAGCCTATTTGGGACTTGCCGCTTGAAAACTTACCGTATGTCTCTGTGATTGCGTTGGTCTCTATACCTCCTCCGATAAGCGAATCTAAATCCTTGGAACCTGTGGTTATCTTTCCTATGTCCTTCCTCCTGCTCAGTATCTGGTCTCCTGTCTCATAAGTGACAGTGGTGGCTTCCTGCGCCGCCTGCACAGCCTTTTTGGCTGCTTCGGGATTTATGCCTGAAAGTTCGCTGAGTTCGTAAGGAGACATCACTGCAATCTTATCGATGCTGTCGACGCCGCCTGTCCTCAGTTTCTCTGCTGTGGCCTCGCCTATGCCAGGAAGGTCTTCGAGCTCCTTTACGCCTTTATCCTTAGGCATAGAAACACCAGATAGTACTAGCGTAGAATAAGTATATAAGCGTTGTAGAGAAAGAATGTGCTAGAGCATGCTAGTTAAAAAGGAAGAGTGCCAACGTGCTCAAAAGCACGCTGGCAAGGCGACCAGTTCTTCACGACTTTCCTACAGTAGAGAACCCGTAGAAATATAGCTAATAGCAAGCTTAAAAACCTTTCTTAGTTTCATAAAAATGGAATTTTATGTTGTTCCTTACTCTCGACAAACAGGGCCTTGCACTGGCACTCCTTATGGGGGCAGCGTTCCTGCTACTGGGTCTTCAATTCGGCATTTTCTTTGTGTTCACCATGCTCCTCTTCCTAGTGCTTTCAGCCGTTGTGACTTACATAGGACAAAACTACAAAAAGAGGCTTTTCGGCATAGAAAGCGAGCGCAGGGGAGTAAAGAACGTGCTGGCGAACGGCTTGGCCCCGCTCCTGGCTGTGATTGCCTTCTTTGGGTTCGCATTCAGCGGCCTTGGAAAGCCAGAAGCCCTCTGCGTAATAGGCTTCGTCGCGAGCGTAGCAGCCATAGCCGCCGACAAGTTCGAGAGCGAGATAGGCGTCTTTGACGGCATGCCAAGGGCCATTTTCACCATGAAGAAGGTAAAGAAGGGCACTTCCGGCGCGGTTACGTGGCTAGGCCTGGCTTCAGGCATCCTGGCCTCATTGCTGATCGCCCTCATGCTGATACTGGTTGTGCATCCGCTGCAGACGCTTTACGCCACGAATGCGCCTCTTGCGGCAAGCACTGTCGTCAGCGTCATAATAGGGGGCTTCGCAGGCAGTGTCGTTGACTCGATGCTCGGCTATTACGAAGAGAGAGGTGTGGGAAACAAATACACATCCAACCTTGTGTGCGGCATCTGCGGCGGGATTGTGGGCGCACTGCTGTTCCTTCTGATCGCGAGTTAGAATTAGCCGTTATGTGTATCCCAGAGCCCTGAGCTTCTCTATTATTGTGGCTGCTTCCTTCTTGCTTGTCTTCTTCACGGCCACTTCAGATCCGGTCTCCCTCAGTATGTATGTCACATAGTCCGACACAGAGGAGAAGCTTGTGTTCTTTATCTTGGTTTGTATCTTCTCAAAAAGAGGCGTCGGTATCGTTATCGTTGTGTATCTCCTTTTCTCTGCGTTTTCCTTTGCCATGAATATCCCATAATGTTATGAAGTGTTAATACATTACACATATAAAAGGATTTCACTCCAATACCTACCGTGATTCCCAGGTGATCGTGTGCGCAGACCGAATATAATCATAATAGTTATCGACGCCTTCAGGCCTGATCACATGAGCCTGTTTGGGTATGAGAAGGAGACAGACACCAACCTAAAAAAAATAGCCAGAGGAGGGATCCTGTTCACAAACCACTTTTCTGTTGCTAACGGAACTGCGCCTGCAGTGACAACGATATTATCTGGCCTTATTCCGAGCACGCACGGCATCATTCACCAATTTCCATATACCAAGGAAGAGGAATATGACAAGGTTGAAAAAATAAAATTCTGGCTTCCTAGCTTCCTGAAGGAAAAAGGCTATGAAACGGTGTGCTTTGACTGGCTCGGCGAGTGGTTTACCAAAGGGTTCGATTACTACAAAGAAAATGAAGATGAGATAGAAGGCCTGTTTGCCCCGACCAAGATGACTGTGGATTTGGCAATCTCTAAAATCAAAAATGCAAAGGAGCCGTTCCTTGCGTTCCTGCATCTCTGGGATACGCACTTCCCATTCCCAAACACGCCTTTCAAGAGCAGCAACGCTGACGAATCAAATAAGATTTTAAGCGGCATAGAAGATGGAAAGTACAGGGATTATGTAAAAAAGAAGATGGATGCTGCAAAACTCTATTCCGTGCAAGACGTCATAGATAAGTATGACGACACGATAAAGATCATCGACCATGAAATAGGCAGACTGTACACGTTCCTGAAGCGTGACGGCCTGCTTGATGATACCATCTTAGTCATCCTGGGGGACCATGGCGATGTGATACACGAACATGGGATATATTTTGCCACCTGCGGGTTGTTCGATGGCTCAATCAGAGCGCCGCTTATCATGAGGCTGCCGAGTATAAACGGAAAGGTAATAGACGGCATGGTCCAGAACACGGACATAGTACCTACGATCCTGGATTTTATGGGAGAGAAAACAGTTGCACTTGATGGGAAGTCCCTTCTGCCCCTGATAAAAGAAGGGAGACGAGTACGAAACGAGTTGCTGTTGTTCGACGCAATGGCCAACGACGTTAGGGCGGTAAGAACCTATGACAAGAAACTGATCCTGGCAAAGGATAACTTCTGCAACCTGTGCAAGACCAGCCACCACAACGGCACAGAGGAATACGACCTGCTCAAGGACCCTGGAGAGAATGATAACATTTTCTCTGGCAAGTCAGAACTCCTAAAGCACCTCAAGTCAGAGTAATGCATCCGTGTGCAGGCAGGGAGCGGTGAATAAGCTTTATATACTTATATGTTATAACATGTTATAACAAGATGATACCATGAAAGAAGAAGATGCAAAAAAAGAGGAGCCGTCGGATGCAGAATTCGGTGAGGGCCGAACTGAAAGGTGCATAGAGCTGATGAGACCCGAAGTGAGAAAGCTGCTCACGCTCTCGTTGGACGAGAAGATAAAGGAAACAGAGAAAATAATCAGAGAAACAGTAAAGAAATACAAGAATCCAGGGATAGGATTCAGCGGCGGAGGGGACAGCGAGGCGATGCTTCACATAGCATTGAAGATAAAGCACGATATGCCGATCCTGTTTGTCGATACCAGATACGAGTTCCCTGAGACCTTCGTATTTATAGAGAAACTCAGACAGGACTGGAGCTTCGAAAGCCTTACAACCGTTAGAGCAGGGACAGACAAAGTGGAGGAGTTCAAGAAGAAGTACGGGTTCGGAACCCCAGAGTTCACGCTGGAGTTTAACAAATACCATAAGATAGAGCCTCTAGTGCGGGGAATAAAGACCCTGAATCTTGATGCCTTCCTTGGAGGGATACGGGGAGTGGAACATGAGGAACGCGCAAAGGAAAGTATATTCTCTCCGAGAACAAATCCTCCGCATGACAGAGTCCACCCTATATTGTTCTGGACACGAGATGATGTAAAGGAGTATCTTGACAGAAATGGCCTTCCTCACAATCCACTATACGACAAGGGATACACATCCCTTGGCTCTACTCTAGACACAACTCCGAACAAGGCAGGCATGCACGAAAGGGCAGGAAGGGGAATTGCAAGAGAAAGAATAATGAAGAAGTTGAGGGAGCTCGGATATAACTGAGACCCGCTGCTAAAGCACTAACTACGCACATCCCTGGAAGCAGGTTTACCTGCTTCTTGGGCGAATGTGCAGCCTTTTAAGGACTTCAAGAAGCACAGGGACCGGCAAGCCCACCACGTTGTAGAAATCCCCATTTATGCTCTCGACCAGAGCCGCGCCCTTGCCTTGTATTGCGTATGCCCCTGCCTTGTCCAAGGGTTCGCCGCTTCGTACATATTCCCGAATTGTCTGATTGTCAAGTTTCCTGAATCTCACACTGGTGCTTACCAATTTTACGATTTTCTTGTTGGATCTTGTATCGATTATGCACAGTGCAGTTATGACCTGATGGGTTCTTCCGCTTAATTTGCACAGCATCCTTATTGCGTCTTTCCTGTCCTTGGGCTTACCGAATACCTTGCCGTTCACAGCCACAAGAGTGTCTGCCCCGATTATTATTGAGTCCTTGAACTTGGGCGCCACCTTGCCGGCCTTCAGCATGGCAAGTTTTTTAGCGTGTGTCCGCACATTCTTGGCTTTTATGCTTCTTTCATCAATCCGGCTCGGAATTGTGATGTGTTTAAGTCCAAGTTGATTCAGGATACTATCACGCCTTGGCGATCCGGAAGCAAGCACTAGCCTTGTTTTGTCGCGCATGAACGCACTGTCTGGTTTGTTACTGAAACCAGTAGTTTTAGGTAAGGAAACGCTTATCTTTTAATCTTGCCGTGGCTCTTCGATAGGTCCATGCCGGCTTCGGCGCCAAGCAGGTTAAGCTCTCCTGTAAGGCAGGCGGCAGCCACCACCTCCGCAAACGCAAGCCGCGTCTTACCCTCGGCGTCGCTGTTGCCGTAAAGGCCCATCAGGCTGAGGGCTTCCTTCTGCGTCTCCCTTGCCGTGCCTCCGCCGTATGTTCCCACCTCTATGGAAGGCATAAGAAGCGACACGTACAGGTTGTCTTCGACAATCGCAGCGTCGGTTATCGCCATTGAACCTTCGACTATCTGTGCAACATCCTGACCGTGCGCTATGTACATTGCGGCCAATGTATTCGCCACATGCGCATTGAAACCATGAGATCCTGCGAGCGCAGAGCCTGTCAGGTTCTTGACCTTGTTCAATTCGACCATCCGCTCTGGCTTGACCCTGAAGCTCTCTTCCACCAACTTTCTTGGTCTCGTTATGTCAGCAGTCACGGACACGCCTCTGCCTTCAATGAAATTTATGTATGCGGGCTTCTTGTCAGAGCACATGTTTCCAGACTCGCTAAGTATGTCTATGTGGAGGCCCAGCTTGCCATCCAAATGCTGCACCATCTTGTCAATTGCGCTCTTTGCTGCAATGGTTACCATGTTCATGCCCATTGCCGCGCCCGTGGTCGCCCTGAATCTCAGGTGCACGTCCCTGCCTGCCACAAACGGCCTGACATCGATGAGCTTGCCGTGTGAGGTGCTTTCGGAGAACGCGTTCCTAAGGAACTCTTTGCCTTCGCTGCTCTCTATCCAATGCAAAAGCTTGCTGGAAGTCTTGACGTTGGATGTCCTTACCAGCACATCACGGGCCATGCCGTCCTTGGCCACGATAGTGTTCACTCCGCCAGCCTTGTTTACTATAGAAATGCCTCTTGAAATTCCTGCCACAAGCCTCCCTTCTGTAGTTGCAAGAAGTACAGGATAGCTGCCGTTTGCATTGTCGCCGTTTACCTTGATTTCGCCCGCGTAGCCCAGCGGGACCTGTGCGGCACCTATAGGATTCTCTATGTTCCTGTTGACCGCGTCGTTGAAGTCTATCGTGCTGGAGCCTGTGTGCTTAAGGAGCATCCCGAACTTCTTCTCTAGAAACCTCCTTCTTACACGCGAAGCTTCTACGCTGTCGTTACCTGTAAGGCCCTCAACCTCATGAAACTTGATCTTCCCGTCAAGAAGAGCCTGCACTGCAGCGTCGATTCTGTCCTCTGACATTGAAGCCATAGGCAGATTTTATGTTGGAACCTATAAAAGGAGCAATGCGTGTTTGCTGATTGACGGACATGTAGTTAGCTTTAAAGTAGTAGTAAGTTCTAATACGTCTGCTGATGTGCTTGACAGGCACCAGCAACGGAGTTCTTCATGGCGAGTGTATCGGTTAGAATTGCAGGTGCAAACGGAGATGGCATCGAGTCCAGCGGAGCATTGCTTATAGAAGCTGCTGCCAAGAACGGACTGCACGTCTTCGGATACAGGGGCTACCAGTCCATAGTAGGAGGAGGGCATGTATGGTACCAGGTCAGGATCGGTGACTCTGATTTGCATAGCCACGGCAGGGGAATAGACATACTCGTAGCTCTGAACCAGGATGCAATACTGCACCAGAAAAACAGCCTCAATAACAATTCAATAGTGATCTACGACCCTTCAAAGGTCAATGTGGATGCTCTTGACACGTCAAAGTCCAGAGCCGTAAAGCTTCCTATGCTCGACATCGCTATGGAGGTGAGCGGCAACCCCATAATCAGGAATGTTGTTGCGATAGGCGCAGTGCTCAAGTTCATAGGCATGGACATCGGCGAGTTTGACGAGATAATCAAGACCAGGTTCGGTAAGAAGGGAGACAAGGTAGTCGATGGCAACATACAGGCGGCTGCGCGCGGATACAACTATGAGGGTGTAGAAACGGCGTGCAAGCTGTCAGGGGACGGCAAGCACAGGTATGTGCTTGATGGCAATGTTGCACTAAGTTACGGGGCATATGCTGCAGGATGCAAGTTCTACGCAGCATATCCAATGACTCCCGCAAGCGGCATAATGACCTGGTTTGCCTCAAACGAGAGCAAGGGAGTATTTTTCAAGCAGGCGGAAGACGAGATATCTGCAATAAACATGACAATCGGAGCATCAGTGGCAGGAGTCAGGGCCATGTGCGGCACAAGCGGAGGAGGCTTCTCGCTCATGGTTGAGGCGCTCGGCCTCTCAGGAATGCTTGAGGCGCCAATAGTGGTCGTGAACTCCCAAAGGACAGGCCCTAGCACAGGATTTCCGACCAAGACAGAGCAGGCAGACCTCCTTTTTGCCATGCACGCTTCACAAGGAGAGTTCCCAAGGATAGTGGTGGCACCTTCAAGCGTAAAAGAGAGTTTCAGAATAGGTGCGGAGGCATTAAACCTTGCTGAAAGATACCAGGTCCCGGTGATCATACTCATGGACCAGTACCTGTCAGAGTGCGTTGACAGTGTTGAGCAGTTCGATCTTGACAAAGTTAGCATAGACAGGGGAAAGATAGTCAAGGCGAGCAACGGCACTGGCAAATTCAAGAGATACGAGCTCACAGGTGATGGCATTTCGCCCAGGGCTTTCCCAGGGACAAAGGGGCTTGAGCATATCGCGCCAAGCGACGAACACAACGAGTACGGAGAACTTATGAGTGACATGCTGGCTGGTCTCGATGAATCGATCGAGATGAGAAAGAAGATGCACGAAAAGAGGATGAAAAAGATAGATACAATGCTGAAGAACGAGACTGTTTTTGTGCCGAAAGTCATCAACGAGGGCGCAGAATACTTCTTTGTCACATTCGGATCCACAACAGGGTCTGCAATTGAAGCGACAGAGATACTGAAAGGCAAGGGACGCAGCTTCGGGGTTGTGTCATTTGAATACATAATGCCGCTTGACAAGGAACGCACACTGAAGCTTCTGGAGGGAAAGAAGCTCATTGATGTAGAGGCGAACTACACAAGGCAGCTCGCACAGGTCATAAAGCAGAGTACAGGGATTGAAATAAAGGACAGCATCCTGAGGTATGACGGTGAGGCATTCACTGGCGATGAAATAGCGGAAAGGGCATTGCTGTTGACAAATTGATGATTCCATGGCAAACAACATAAATTACACATCAGGGGCAAAGCCAGTATGGTGCCCGGGTTGCGGTGATTACGGAGTATTTGCCGGATTGAACAGCGCACTTACCCAGCTGGGAATTGATAAGGAGAAGGTACTGATAGTTTCCGGGATAGGGTGCAGCTCTGCAATGCCACATGTGTTCAGCACATACGGAATACACAGCCTGCACGGAAGACTGATCCCTGTTGCTACGGGCGCAAAGCTTGCTAATGACGATCTTACAGTCATAGGGGTTGGAGGGGATGGTGACGGTTATGGGATAGGGGTAGGTCATCTCATACATGCCGCGAGAAGGAACGTGGACATGACCTACATTGTGATCGACAACCAGATATACGGGCTTACCACGGGACAGGCCTCGCCGACAAGCCTGTTGGGCGCAAAGACAAAGTCAACACCCCTGGGATCGATAGAGACTCCTGAGAATCCGGTAGGCGTTGCACTTGCTGCGGGCGCTTCTTACGTAGCAAGAGGTTTTGCAGGAGACCCAGTGCACCTGGCTGGCCTGATAAAGGAAGGAATACTTCACAAGGGATTTGCAATCATAGACGTGCTCAGCAATTGCGTTACATTCAACAACCTCAACACCGGCGATTGGTACAAGCAACGGGTGTATAAGATAGAGGAAGGATACGACCCGACAGACATGAGCAAGGCAGTTGAAAAGGCCCTCGAAGCAGAGAGATCCAACTGGTCAAAGATACCGATAGGCCTGTTCTACAAGAAGGAGCGGCCAACGTACAGCGAACAGGACATCACGCTCAAGAAGGGCCCGTTGGTGAACCAGCCTGATCCTACAAAGCAGCAGGTCCTGGAAGCCCTGGACGACCTGAGATGAAACAAGGTCAGGAATAATGGGCTATGGCGTTTACGTTCCTATATACAGGATCAGGGTAGAGGAGATAGCGAAAGTCTGGAACGAGGACGCAGAAGGCATCAAGACAAGCTTGAACATAGTTGAAAAAAGCGTCCAGGACAAGGACGAGGATGCGGCAACGATAGCAGTGCAGGCCGCAAGGCGCGCGGTATCCCATGCAGGCATAGACGCCCGTGAGATAGGCGCGGTTTATGTAGGTTCCGAGTCCCATCCTTATGCGGTGAAGCCAACAGCCACGATAGTGAAGGAGGCGATAGGCACCGGAAATAGGGTCATGGCAGCAGACCTTGAATTTGCGTGCAAGGCAGGGACAGCAGGCATGCAGATGGTCATGGGCCTGATAGACAGCAATATGATAAAATACGGCATGACTGTAGGCAGCGACACTGCGCAGGGCAGGCCAGGAGATGCGCTTGAATACACTGCGGGCGCAGGCGGAGCTGCGTTCATTCTCGGAAAAGGAGGAAGCGGCAACATAGCAGAGATACTCAAGACCGTCAGCTTCACTTCAGACACTCCTGACTTCTGGAGAAAGGAGGGCGCGAGCTTCCCGTCGCACGGAGGCAGATTCACAGGAGAACCGGGATATTTCAACCACACTATAAGCGCTACAAAGATGCTTTTTGAGGAAACAGGCTTCAAACCGTCTGATTTTGATTATGCTGTGTTCCACCAGCCCAACGGCAGGTTCCCTACGAACGTCGCGAAACAGTTGGGCTTCACCAGCGAACAGATAAAGAACGGCCTCATAACGCCGATGATAGGCAACACCTACTCAGGCGCATCGTTGATAGGGCTTGCGGCAACTCTGGACGTTGCAATGCCAGGACAGAAGATACTTGTCACAAGTTTTGGATCAGGCGCTGGAAGCGACTCGTTCGCCATCGAAGTTACTGAAAACATAGAGGCCAGGAGAGGGAGCCTTGTGCCAGTCAGGGACATAATAAGCAAAAACAAGACCTATGTTGATTATTCGATCTACCTGAAGCATAAGAAGGCGATAAAGAAGGAGTAGTGTTGTAATGAGAGATGTTGCGATAATAGGGGCAGGGCTTACAAAGTTCGGCGAGCGGTGGAACGTAGGGATGAAGGAGCTCATGGAAGAGGCAGGGCTCGCCGCGCTAGAAGACGCGAACATATCAAGCAGGGACGTTGAGATGCTTTTCGGAGGCACGATGGCACCCGGGAGCTTCATAGAACAGGAGCACACTGCAGCGCTCATAGCAGACCAGCTTGGATTCCACAACATTCCAGCAGTGAGAGTTGAAAATGCATGCGCAAGCGGCGGCAGCGCACTCAGGCTCGGCTATATCACGGTTGCAAGCGGAATACACGACATCGTGGTTGTTGGCGGTGTAGAGAAGATGACAGACATCACTGCCTCTGCGGCCACGACTGCTCTTGGAGGGGCAGGAGACCAGGAATGGGAGCTTTCCCAGGGTATAACGTTCCCGGGACTGTACGCGCTTATCGCGAAAAGGCACATGTACGAATACGGAACCACTGAGGAACAGCTTGCCAGCGTCGCAGTGAAGAACCATGAGAACGCGGGCAAGAACGAGTTCGCGCAGTTCAGGAACAAGATCACTATAGAGGATGTCATGAAGTCGAAGCTTATCGCAGACCCGCTCAAACTGTTAGACTGCTCCCCGATATCAGACGGCGCAGCAGTTATCGTGCTGGCACCTCTTGAAAAGGCCAAGAAATACAACGACACTCCGATCAAGATAGTCGCTAGCGCACAGGCAAGCGATACCCTCAGGCTTGCAGACAGGGACAGCATCACTGAACTGAAGGCAACAAAGATTGCTGCGCAGAACGCATACAAGCAGGCGAATGTCAGCCCGAGCGACGTTGATGTGCTCGAGGTGCATGACTGCTTTACAATAGCAGAAGTTCTTGCGATGGAAGATCTGGGAATATACCAGAAGGGCAAAGCGGCTAAGGCGATAGCGGATGGCGAGACTGCGCTGAACGGCAAGGTGTCCGTCAACACCAGCGGTGGCCTGAAGGGCTGCGGGCACCCGGTAGGTGCAACAGGAGTCAAGCAGGCAGTAGAGATAACATGGCAATTAAGAGGAGATGCAAAAGGCAGGCAGGTCAGCGGAGCAGAGGTCGGCATGACCCATAATGTAGGCGGAAGCGGCGCCACTGCGGTGGTGCACATATTCAAGAGGGGCGATTGATGTGGATGTAGCACCAGCAAGCTTATGGAGAAAGATAAACACCAGATATAACCTAGTAGGGAACACCTGCAAGAACTGCAACACTAGCTATTTCCCGCAGAGAGTGGTGTGCAGGAACTGCGGAAGGAAGTCAAAGCTGGAAGAAAGAAAGTTCAGCGGAAACGGCACGATATTCTCTTTCACAAGAATCATGGTGCCTCCGGACGCTTTCAGGGAAGATGCGCCATACACAATAGGGTTGATAAAGCTTGATGAGGGGCCAATGGTGGAAGGCCACATAATAGACAACTGCGCCGAGATAAAGATAGGCGGAAAGGTGAAGACTGTGTTCAGGAGGATGCAGACCGAAGACAAGGAAGACCTGATCCGCTATCAGTACAAGTTCGAGCCGCTGTGATCAGACGGTATTTGCTTACGAGCCTGGAGACCAAGTCCCATTGACGTTGTTGCTGCCGTCTTCTTCTGTTTCTGGAGGCAGCAGACCTATGCGGTTCTCAATCGCAACTGCAAGCGTGAGCGCAGCTTTGGCGCCATCAGGATCCTGCGCATCATCCAAAGCTTTTGCAACATTCCTGTACGTGTTCGCCGCAGCCTTTAATGCACCTACCCCTTCATTCACAAATTGTGCTGCAATCTCTGCCGCCTGCTTCGCTGCGTCGGTCAAGTCTACCCTTCTAAGTAATTCTTTCTCTATCGCATAACCTTGCGCGTCAATTCGTGCCTCTATGATATCCTTCGGGCTCTCTATGTTTTTACTCACCATATTATCACATACTATATTTGTGATATTTGCCAGATATTTATACCTTTCCAGTTAGTTTGGCGTTAGCGAGCTGCGCAAGACCCTGAAGCAGTTTTTTCAGCACATCCCTGGTTTTTTCGTCTGCAAGCACGTTGTCTTTTATTTTCTGGTCAACCTGGGATATGATCGCTTCAGGCCGGTTCAGGGCGCGCACGTTCATTGTTATGAAACACTGCCTAAGATGGTAGTTTGCCCTTGATCCTCCGAGCGTTCCTGGCGACGTGCTTATTATGGCAGCGGCCTTGCCGTCGAACGAATTGCTGCCGTAGGGCCGCGTAGCCCAATCTATGGCATTCTTCAAGTATCCCGGCACTGAATAGTTGTACTCAGGAGTCACTATCACTATTGCATCGGAAGCCTCTATCGCAGTTTTGAACTCTTTGACCTGTGATGGCAGATTGCCTTCAAGATCTTGGTTGAAAATAGGTATGCCTTCGAGGCTGAATTCAGAGACACTTGCATTTTCAGGAGCCAGTGCTGCGAGCGATCCTTGCACAATCTTGCTGTATGACCCTTTTCTGAAGCTCGCGCCAAATGCGAGTATCTTTGTCTTATTGACCATATTATCTACCTAACAAAACAGACATACCTGAAAAGTTTCATAATTGTTCGTGTTCTAGAGCACCCTGTTTCCTCTCTCTGTTATCAGAACGTCGTCCTCTATCCTTACCCCTCCAAAGCCAGGCAGATATATGCCGGGTTCGCAGCTGAAAACCATGCCACTTTTCAATACCAGCTTGGAGTTGCGGTTGAGCACTTCTCCGTCATGAGTCTCTATGCCTACGGAATGGCTTATCGAATGTATGAATTTGCCATTATAGATTCCGCCGTTTGCCTCGTTTATGGTTTTTTCTGCATAAAGATGGACTTCCTTTCCTATGGTGCCCTCCTTCATCAGAGACATTGCGTTCCTCTGAGCCTTTTTTACAGCGTCAATCATGGCTGCGACGCGCTTGTAGGTGACACTCGTCTTGTCCGGCTTGAATATGAAGGTCCTGGTCATATCAGAACGATAGTTCATGTACTTTGCTCCTGCGTCTATCAGGACTATTTCGTTCTTTTTCAGGACGGTGTTGTCGGGGAAATGGTGCGGGAACGCAGAATTTTTGCCGAAGGAGACTATGGTCTTGAAAGCAGGCGCCTGGGCTCCGTGTTTTATCATAATGTCGTTAAATATGGCTGCAAGCTGTTTTTCAGTCATGCCCTCCTTTGCAAACTGCATTATGTTCGATAGCGCATATCGGACCATCCTTGCGCACGACGACATCATCTTGATCTCGTCAGCGTCCTTCACAACTCTCGTTGCAGTCAGCGAAGCGGCGGCGTCAATCGCTTTCCGTATCTTGACTTTGTCTTTGAGGAAGTTGTAGTATCCTATCGGCAGGAATCCGTAATTCAGTCCGACAGTCTTTCCTTTTAATTCGTCGCGCAGCTTGTTTACGAGCTCCTGGCTGCTTTCTGTTTTTATCACTTCCATCTCCATGGGCTTCTGGGCCATAACGGTATCATATTCCAGCGCATTGGTGAAAAGCTTGACGTGGTTCTTCTTTATGATCAGGAAGTTGTTTTCGCACAGCCCGCTTGCAAAGCAGGTGAAGTATACAAAGTTAGGGTCAGGCGTCGATGTATTGACAAGGACAAGGGAGTCTGCCTTTGAGTTCTTGAAGAATCTTTTCAGTCTTGACTTGATGCTCCTCGTAATACCACCTTTGATAAATGCACCAAAGCAGGTTAAATACCTTGCACATCCCAAAACAGATCATGCTGTACTTGATAACCGGCAACAAGGACAAGTTCTTGGAATTCGGAGCCATCCTGAAAGGCTTTGATGTCAGGCAGTTGGATATGGATCTGCAGGAGATACAGGACCTGGATTCCAGAAAGATAATACGTGCCAAACTTGTTGAGGGCCTGAAGCATAAAAAAGGCAACGTTGCAGTTGAGGATACATCCTTTCACCTGAAATGCATGAACGGCATGCCAGGTCCGCTAGTGAAATGGTTCCTGAAATCAATAGGGCCAAAAGGCATATACCAGATAGCAGACAGTTTCGGAGATTATTCTGCAGAGGCAAGATGCACGGTAGGCTATGCCGTTTCCAAGGACGATGTGCACTTTTTCGAAGGGCGCGTGTTCGGGAAGGTCGTGCCTCCAAAAGGCACAAACGGCTTTGGATGGGATGTTATTTTCGTGCCAAACGGGCATAGTGAGACTTTTGGGGAGATGGAAGCCGAAAAGAAGAATTTGATTAGCCATAGAAGCCTTGCAGTAAACAAACTGTTGGACTTTTTGAAAAGGGCAGGCAAAGGGAGATGATGACGCAGCTAAAAGAGGGAGAGGCGCAGCAGAAAGTGCAGGGAGGCAAGCTACTATTCGTGAAGCTTAGATATGATGATAAGATATCCGAGCTCAGAATACTTGGAGACTTCTTCATATATCCTGAGAACGCACTTCCAAAGATAGAGGGAGCATTGATCGGGATGCGCGTAGACGAAAACGTTCATACATTCTTAAAGAAGATATGTGATGTTGCAAGACGCAACGGTATAGAGCTCATCGGAATAACCCCTGATGCAATAGCTCAGACTATAAAAATGGCAATAAAATGAAATGGCGCGTTATAGGATTGAAGGAGCATGATGCCTATTTCAACATGGCTGCTGACGAAGTCATCAGCAACAAAATAGCGGAAAACCAGGCCTTGCCCACGATAAGATTCTACACCTGGAAACCCGGTGCAGTTTCTATCGGCCACTTCCAGTCGATGCTGGATGAGGTAGATGTTGAGAAATGCAAAGAGTTGGGAATAGATTATGTAAGGAGAAAAACCGGAGGAGGCGCGGTGTACCACGACGAGAATGGAGAGCTGGCTTATAGCGTAATTGCACCAGAAGAGCTCTTTACGAAGAACATAATAGAAAGCTATGAAGTCATCTGCGGATGGATTGTGAATGCATTTTCCACACTAGGAATTGATGCGCAGTTTGCCCCGATAAACGACATAGAAGCAGGTGGTAAGAAAATATCCGGAAACGCCCAGTCGAGAAGCAGGGGAATACTGCTGCAGCACGGTACAATACTGTACGACCTGAACCTTGAAAGAATGTTTTCCGTGCTGAAAGTGAGCAGCGAGAAGATATCTGACAAAATGATAAAGAGCGCCAAGGAGAGGGTGACTTGCGTTCTTGAACACGCTAACATAACAAGAGAGCAACTATACAAAGGGTTACTGAAGAGTTTCACAGAGGGAAAAGACTGCAAATTTGAAGAGCTTAGCCCAGAGGAGGTAAGGATGATCGGGGATCTTGCGCAAAACGAGTACAAGGCAGATAAATGGAACTTCATGCGTTAGAGCTGCGTGCGACGGGCAATAGCTTCGATAAAGGCTTCTTGCGCTTTATAAGAGCTTCTGACAAACGGGCCAGAAGCAACATGCAGAAACCCTAACCTTTCCGCAATCTGCCTAAGGTAATCAAACTTTTTGGGTGCGATGTATTCAGCTACCTTAGCGTGGTGGGCGCTCGGGCTGAGGTACTGGCCCATAGCAAGGAAGTCTGCATTCGCCTGCCGCAGATCCTTCATGGCTTGGATGACCTCGGATTCAGACTCACCAAGCCCAAGCATCATTGCAGATTTCGTGTATATCGCACTGTCGAGTTCCTTTACAGTCCTGAGCACGTCCAATGACAAGGAGTACGAAGCCCGGAAGTCTCTTATCTGGGGTGAGAGCCTTGCCACCGTCTCGATGTTGTGGCCTATTACGTCAGGCTTTGCATTTGCAAGCGTCTTCATGCATTTGACGCTTCCGTGGAAATCGGGTATGAGCACTTCTACCGTTGTATGTGGATTGTGCCTTTTTATCTCGTTTATGCACGCGGCAAAGTGGCCAGAACCTTGGTCTTCCAGGTCGTCCCTGCACACGGAAGTTATTACAACATACTTGAGGTTCCATTCTTGTATCGCTTTTGCAAGCCTTCCGGGTTCGGTCGGATCTACAACTGTGCCATTTGCATTCTTGGGCACAGCACAGAACCTGCAACCTCGTGTGCATGTAGCTCCCAGCACCATGAAGGTGGCAGTGCCTGCGCCCCAGCACTCTGATGCATTAGGGCAGTGCGCCTCAGCGCACACAGTGTTCAATCCCAGGGATGCAAGCGAGTCTTTTATGTCGTTGTATTTCTCCGTAGAAGCAGGGCTTATTGTGAGCCATTCCGGCTTTGCGGTCACATTATCACAACATATCGGTATGCGGAGATAGGGTCAGAACCCATACACGATAAATATGTTTGTGCCAGATAAGATTTTATACTGCTCTTGATGCGCCAGTGATCCAACCTGGTTAAGATACTAGCTTCCCATATCATTGGAAACAGCTAGCGATCCGGGTCCAAATCCCGGCTGGCGCAAATAAATTTGATGCAGAACGCGTGCCCGTATAGGGGGCAGTGTTTGAAAGTTATTTTGCCTTTGTAGTGTTAAGTGGTTTTATAGTAAGCGTCAGTGTCCTGGTCATAGTGTAGTTTAGTGTCACTGTCTTTGTTATTGTTAATGTATCCAAATAATTGCCCGGGTAATAAAATGCCAGGGAATACGTTCCTGGTGCCGGCTGCAAATTTATTGTGGCGCTTTTGTTATATGTTAAGAAGATGCTATTGGAAAAAATATTTGATGCGTTTACGCTCATGAAGCTTGTGAATTGTGTAGGCGTAAGTAAAGCCAGCACGATCGGATATTGCGACCTATACGCTCCGGTTAGACTTATTCTTGCAGCGTTCGCAGGCACGGTAAAATTGCTCCAGAACACATCAGCGCATTCTAGTTTGCATTGTGGCGAGGGAGTGGTGAATTGATATAATGCCGGGCCTTGGGCAAAGATCTCTTGAGACACGTTGTACGTAGCTATGATAGGTTTTGTGGTGTACGGTAACGTGTAGGCCAGGTATGCGACCACCAGCATAGAGAAGAGTATCAGCACCATGCGAGATATGTGGAGAGGCCGCGTAATCACTTGTTTTTTAGAGTATTCTGTGGGCCTTTTGCTTGTGTCCGCCTTCTCATTGATTATGGAATCTCTCATTGACCGGTACTGGTTTTCAGTAATTTCATTATGGGAATAGCGTCTATCGAGTTGCTTCAGCATCTTTATCTGTTCTTCCTTGCTCCACATCTATTACACTAATATCGACATAACATAGAGGATTAATAAACCTTCAACACAGTTTAAGATTGTCACCCTGTTGTGTGCTGCACAAAAGCGTTATAAACCTTAAAGCGAAGAGTTACTTGTGAATCGGATGCGTGGTTACTGCCAAACAGTATAATTTTTGGAAATCCTACTTCTTCGTTAGCAGATCAAATAAGGTCTCATGAATCAGGTTTTGTCATTCTTAATCTTACCAAGCAGATGCTGACGTTGTACGCTAAGAGGTTATAGTATGCAATCAAACGCACTGAAAGACGAGGAGAAGGTGAAATCCAGCTGGTACATATTGGATACGAACGGAAAACTGACCGAAGCGAAGGATTTTGATTTTGGAAAACATGAAAATCTTAAGAAATTCGCAGATTATGAGATAAAGAAAGTAAGAGCTTACGAGCAGATACCTGAGCACATAAAGCTGATGCGCAAGCTGCAGTTGGTGGACTACGAGCCCGGCTCTGATCCTGGAAACCTGAGATACTATCCAAACGGCAGGCTGATCAAAAGCCTGCTTGAGAGATACGTGACAGACAAGACCATCCATTACGGCGCGGAGGAGGTGGAGACGCCGATAATGTACGATTACGAACATCCCGCGTTCAAGGATTATTTGGCGAGATTTCCTGCAAGACACTACATAATAAAATCCGACGACAAAGACTTCTTCCTGAGGTTTTCTGCATGCTTCGGGCAGTTCTTGATAATGCACGACGCAACGATGTCATACAAGCAACTGCCGTTGAAGATCTACGAACTTACGAGATACAGTTTCAGGAGGGAAAAGAGCGGAGAATTAACTGGATTGAAGAGAATGCGTGCGTTCACCATGCCGGATATGCACACTGTTTGCGGCAGCCTGGAACAGGCCAAGGACGAATTCGTAAAACAGTTCGAATTTTGCCAGTCAGTACTCGCTTCCATAGGAATAGAAGAATCCGAATACGAAGCGGCAATCAGGTTCACGGAAGAATTCTGGTCCAATAACAGAGAATTTATACTAGACCTGGTTAAAAACAAGCTCAAGAAGCCCGCGTTGATAGAGACGTGGAGCTTCAGGTATGCGTATTTCGACCCGAAGTTTGAATTCAATGTTGTTGATTCCATGGACAAGGCTTCGGCATTGTCAACCGTGCAAATAGATCATGAGAACAGCAAAAGGTATGACATTACTTATGTTGACTCTCAAGGCAAGAAGGAAAACGCCACGATACTGCACTGTTCGCCAAGCGGGGCCATAGAAAGAGTGATTTACGCCTTGTTGGAGTTGGAGGCAATAAAGCAGAGAAAAGGACGGATTCCGATGCTGCCGCTCTGGCTTAGCCCTACGCAAGTCAGGTTTGTGCCCGTATCAGACAAGCATATGGAGCATTGCATAAAATTCGCAAAGCAGATGGGGCAGAGGGACATAAGGGCGAATGTGGATGACAGAGAAGCGATGATGGATAGAAAAATAAGAGAGGCCGAACAAGACTGGGTGCCATATATCTGCGTTGTTGGTGATAGGGAGATCGAATCCGGTTCGATGACTGTGAGGGTAAGGGAGAGCAAGAAGCAGGAGGCAATCACATTATCTAAACTTGAGGAGATGATAGCAAATAAGACGACGGGAATGCCAAAGGCAAGCTCGTCTATGCCCCTGCTTATATCAAAAAGACCAACATTTGTCTGAGGAGCATTACAGGCCAGGTTTTATGACCGAAATGCATATATATGTGAACCCGTCATAATTCCTCCTTGTAAGAGAGTGAATGTGATGCACGGCCAATTTGCATGCCCGAAGAGGGACACAGTTGTATAAGGAGACTATTAAGCAGAGCCGTGAATAGGAATCAGTTGCTAATACTTTCCAGGATAGGGCAAAGAAATCATACGCTCACTTCTCTGCTCAATGAACTGTCCTGTGAGGAATCAATTCCTTTGTCTACGCTCAAATTGCATTCGCGTGAATTGAGAGAGCTAGGCTTGATAGCCGTTGCAAGCACGCCAAAATCAAACTACAACGCAGTAGAAATCACTGAAAACGGAAGATTGATTCTATCGCTGCTTGGATGCCATGATGATAATTAATCAAAAGGAGAGAATATGAAAACATTAACCAAAAACGAAATAGAGCATGCACAACAAAAGGAGCCGGGCACAAAGCGAATAGACCAGATCCTTAGAGGAGATGCGATAGGCTGGTCGAACGTACCTGCAGAAGTTAAAGAAGCAATTCAAACACGCGTGGTCTCTTTAAAGCAGGATCCTGACGCGGCGAGAAGCGTGAATAGCGGCGCGTACACCACAAGGCTAGCCACCATAGATGATGCACAAGCATTGGCTAACCTTCACTATGATGCATTCCCAGAATATCCTTATGGAGAGTTGGTATTCGACAAGGCATATCATGAACGGTGTTGCATAGACCCGAATCTGATAAGGGCAGTAATAACAGACAGCTCCGGAAGTATTGTAGCTGCCGGAGCGCTAGAGATAAGCTCGACGGAGCTGCAGGCAGAAGTGGGACAGGTGGTTGTTCATCCTGATTATAGAGGCAACGGCCTGGGCAAGCAGCTTGTGGAAGACATCACACAAATAGGGAAGCAGATGGGGCTGCACAGGCTCTATGCCCATGTGAGGGTGCGGTCCAGGGGCATGCAGATGGCATTCTGGGATGCAGGATATGATCCGAAAGGGGTTGATGAAGACGGAGGCATGGTGCCTACAGTATTTCACGCAGTTTACCACGTTGAAGGCACTTCAATGGAACCCATGTTAGTCATGGAGCTGCAGTTGGTCCCGAAAACGGAGGATGTAGACAAGAGTGAAGATCAGTGGGTCATCGACCGCAAGGGGGTGTTCCATAAACTGATCTTAAAAGAGTAATAGAGAAAAGGTTAACGGCACATTGAATGTGAGTGATGACATGCCTTCAGAGTACGAACTGCGATTGTTGAAAGAGCTTGTCGAGATAGACACAGACAGTAGTAGAAAGGCGAACTACGGTAAGATTGCGGATTTGCTGAAGCATGAATGCGAAGATCTGGGCGCAGAAGCAACGTTAGTATCAACAAGCGCGCCGATAAGCAAAGAGAACCCAGAACTGAGACTCAGGCCAAACCTCTTTGCCCGGATAGATAACGGCGCGGATAGGACGCTCGCCCTGAACACGCATTATGATGTAGTGCCTACCGATGCGGCTGAATGGAAGACTAACCCGTTCGAATTGAAAACAATAGGGAACAAGGCATATGGACGGGGCAGCTGCGACGCAAAGGGATGCATAGCGGCCATGCTGGGCGCGGTGAAAGATGCAAAAAGCAGGACCAACGTCGAGATTATTCTGGCGTGC
The DNA here is from genome assembly GCA_903884115.1 of uncultured Microcaldota archaeon. GTDB lineage: Archaea > Micrarchaeota > Micrarchaeia > Micrarchaeales > Micrarchaeaceae > CAISDH01. The sequence goes on from CAISDH010000033.1 coordinate 27,890, forward strand.
GACGAAGAGACTGGCTCGGAGTACGGCACCAAGTACGTGATAGAAAAGATGCGAAAACGAATAAAAAGCGACAGCGCAGTGGTGCTTGACGACAGGCCGCTCCTTGCGGTCGGAGCGAGCGGAGGCGTCAGCGGGCTTATGACATTCAGGGGAAAGGGCATTCATGCAGGATATCCTTTCGCAGGCAAAAACGCAATATATGTCGCGCTTGATTTTCTAAGCGGACTGAAAAAATTCGAGAGAATTGGAGAGAAGGAGGTTTCCAGGTACAAGGGAATTTACCTTGGAAAGGAAAAGAGCATTTACGTGAGGTACAGCCCCACAGTGATAAGGGCTGGCGAAGCCACGAACCTGATCCCTGGAACGTGCAGCGTCAAGTTTGACCTCAGGTGCACGCCTGAAGGGAGCACAGGACAAGTTACAAGAGAATTCAGGAATCTGTTCGATAAAGTGAAGAAGGTGCAGAAGGCCGATGCCGAAATGCGGATATTGTTCAGCCACGAGCCTTATGCAACTGATGAACACACCGATATAGTAAGAAGGATGCAGAGAATACTGGGCAGGAAGCTCTATGGTGGGTTTGTAGCGAATGACGCCACGTATTTCCAGAGGGCAGGAATACCCGCAATCTCGTACGGGGTTTTCAACGACAGCGCGCACAAGAGCAACGAGTATGTGAGCTTGAGCGACTTGGAAAGCGTGAAAAGGAATGTGGTAAGGCTCTTGGAGAGCTACTAGAAAGGAGCCGAGCGTTCCGTCTTAGCGTATGTATGAAGGATGAGCTTCCGGCTCCTTGTGCAGTTTTTCCAGCTGGGTCCCGACGCTGACCTGGCGCTCGAGGTCCCTTATGATCTTTGCGGTCTCCTCTATGATCTTGTCAAGCTTGCTCAGGTCTATGTGAAGGTTCAGCCTCTTTGCAAGCACAAGAAGCACCGCCTTTGCCGCACTCGCGTCGACATCAAGCATGCTGGTCTCGCCCATCAGGCATACTGCATCCATGTGGCGCATCTTCGCGAAAGCCACGATGAGCCCCGCAGATCCCATTATGAAGCCTTTTGATTTTCCGAACACGACCTCGGAGCCCTTGAACTGCGCGATAACCTGTTTGCTCGTTGCGCTGCCGAACACCTTAGGATCCTTGACAAAGGTGTTTCCAGGGGTGTAGCCTCCGATTGTATAGATGAACGAGCCTTTCAGTTTTTCCTTGAAGAACTCTGTGATCTTTGTATTTATCTCGTACCTGCCCCTTGAGGAGATGCCCTGGGCGTCGCCTGTGAGTATGACGATGTCGTTCTTGACGTTCTTGCTTGCCTTTAAGAGGTAGAAGCTGTTGTTTGAGAGCTTGACCATGCCGTTCTTGAGCATGACTACGCGGTCCGGCAGGTATGGGGAGTACAGCGTTGCGAACTTCTTTGCCTTGTATTCGCGCCTCAGGTGCTCTGCCACCAGCTTTCCGACGTTGCCTATGCCAGGCAGTCCGACTATCAGTATCGGGTTGCGGAGCGTGATGCCTTTCTTGAAAACGATAGTCGTCTTTCGTGGATTCATGGTCATGCCTGCGTGCTCCCTAGGATGTCCTCCTTTGCTTTCTTGAGCTTTTCCTTCTCTATCTCGAAAATGCCCTTCTTGAGCTTGGACTGCACAATTTGCGACGCCTGCTTTATCTTGTCTTCCGCTTCGGCGTAGTTCTCGCCTTCGGCCACGAGCCGGTAGTGGGGTGCGCCGATGTAGTTCACGGCTATCCCGAGACGCTTCACCGCCGTGATTATGTCCTTGATCTCAGTCACGCCTGACATCGTATTGAATGTTGCGAGCTTCATCGTGTATGCGACTATGTACTGGCGCTTCTTCCGGTTTGCCTCATAACTCTCCAGAAGCGTGTCCTTCAGCTTTTTGGGCAGCGTGGACTTCTTGAATTCTTCGGTGTTGCTGATTGCGTTTTCGATGAGGTTGGTGTAGGTGGTGAACTCTGAGAGCGCCTTCTGGACAAGTGCGGGCTTTTCCTCGTACATGCCGGCCATCTTTATTGCCTGCGCAAAGAGCGCGGTCAGCCTTTTCTCATAGTTGTATACGCGTATCTTTTCCTTGGCCTGGCTCTGGGTTACGCGCTTGAGTGAGACGTCGATAGTGCCTTTGTCCTTGTCGTAGAAGAGGACGCTGCAAACAACCTTCTGGCCCTCGTGCACATACTCTCGTATGTTCTTTATCCAGCCAGAGGAGACTTCGCGTATTGGCAGGAACACCTCCAGGTTGTCATACTCCAGAAGCCGGCAGTATGCGCCGAACCTCGCCACTTTGGAGACCGTCGCTATTACGTGCTCTCCAACCTTCGGGACGTTTGCCATTTGACCACTCACTGTGCGTGCTTAATCTCCAGCTTCTTCCTTGTCCTTCCGCCGAAAACCCTGTCCACGCTGAACTTGCACACCTTGCACCTGAGCATCGCTTTCTGGTGCTTGCCGAGCTTCTTCACCTTCAGCTTGGGCTCTACGCTGCCCACATAGCCCCTGATCATGCGTTTGTGCTGGCGCGTCGCCTTGCTGAGCCCTCGCTGGGACTTCCTTGACCAGACTGTGATTATGTGCATCGTGTGTTTGTTGCACTTCGGACAGTAGGCCATTATCTCTTTTGGTACTTCCATAATATCACGTCATTTTGAATTAGCGCAAATTGCATTGGCCAGGAGGAAGTCCATGTCAGCCTCGGAGAACTTTGACTCCAGCACCTGGTCCTTCTTCAGCGGACCAAGCTTGCCGCCTGAAGGCAGCATGATTTCGGGAATGTCGACAAGCGATTTGAGGACGGTATGGCTGTTCTGTACCTTACCCAGCTCTATTTTGCTTGACTTCATCACCCTGACTACGTTATCGTAAAATTCCATTTCCAACGTGCTGAGCGGCTGCGGCAGTGTCCGGCCGTGCGCAACATAGAATAGTATCTTCTGCTTTCTGTTCTCAAACAGGTCGCTGAGCATTTTCGTGGCGTTTGCCTTTATCTGCACGCTCTTCTCATTTGAAGGATCAAGCGTGGTTATGAAGTTGGACATGTCCTCGTAGAACGTTTTTGGTATCTGCAGAAGCTGGTTTGTTTGCTTCTCTTTCTGGCACAGCTGCCACAGATAATCATAACTCATATAGTCCTCCATACACACCACAGTTCCGCTATTCGCCTCTTCTATTATAATATATATGATTGATTAGATTGATATATAATTAATTAAATACATATAAGTGCAGACCGAATACCGGAAGTGTACAGTATAGCGAGGAATGGATTTGGACCATTGATCTCCGGGTTATGAGCCCGGCGGGCACTCCAGACTACCCTACCTCGCTTAATAATATACGAACTTAGGAATCTTTTGCTGGTCTGCCTGCAATAGAACCTGGTATGGTTAAGCATCACAATCTTATTAACCGTTTCTGGCACGCAATACTGGCTGTTGTTTTCTTAATATGATCAGGAACCGTGCTCGGCCTCAGCGTATGTCCATCTCTTCGTTTGAAGCAAGCATCTTTGTAACCGGTTCGCTATCTTTCACAAGCCTCTCAACATCGCTCTTGCCTCCCAGCCTTTCCAGGTTCTTTCCACAGGCATTGCACGAGAATCCGGCCTCATACGCGGCGTCAAACGTGAATATGAGCTTGTTCTCCTTATAGCAGTTGTTGCAAACAAAATAGTCGTTGCAGCTTTCTTCAATCATGGACCTTTCAGATTCGACACCACGGACGTATTCCAAGAACGAGGGCAGTTTGCTTGTGTTCATGTACCATGCAAACGAAAGCCAGCCGTTCTTGTTCTTGGATATGTAGTAGTTTGTTATGCCGTAGTTCTGCATGATGTTGAGCATGCGCCTCACGGCGTTGATTTTTATTCCGAGCTTTTCCGCAATGTAGTCGTCTGTTCTTGCCACTGTAAGCAGGCTTATCACGTCGGTGATGCTTCTGCTCACGTTCTTCTTCAAATATGTTATGCCCTTCTCATTGTGCATCAAAGCATCTATCGCTTCCTTTGCCTCTGCAGCGGCAGGCAGCCCCATCGCCGCCTTCTTCGCGCCGTCGTCCTTCTTCACGTGATCTGCTTTATCATGCGCAACAGACTTCATCTCGATGGTTTTTTTAACAGAAACAGGACTCTTTCTAACAACCACGTTCCTTCCAGCTTTAGTATTAGCGGGATGGGCAGGCCTGTTTGTTTTTGCACTTACTCCCTTTTGCGCCTTCGGAGCGGGCCTCTTCAACTTCTTCGTATTTACCTTGCTTGTTGTTTTATGAGTTCTCTTGTTAGCTTTCATAGAATCTCCCCCCTCAAATCGTCTTATATTATTATGAAGTAACTTATATTTATATACTTGTTTTTATGTCAATTTGTTTGTCAATTGTTGTTTATTTGTCAAGTGCTGACGGAGCTCCCTCGACAAATCTGTGAGCTAAAAGAACGTTCAGAAGCCCTTTCTACACGCGTGCATTGCCTGCAGGCAATGCAGAGGTGCTTTCTGACGCTTAGGCCAAACTGATGCAAAGTAATAAATTGTTGGTCGTCAAAACGTCTACGTGCTTTTATGAACATGTATGATTCAATGAAGGATGCATTCCAGCAGGGCTACAAGGAAAGATCACAGCTCTACAAGGAGCGTCTCGCGAAGTGGAACACGGAGCCTTCTGTGTTCAAAGTCGAGAGGCCGACCAACATAGCCAGGGCGAGGGAGCTTGGCTACAAGGCAAAGCAGGGCATAGTCATAGCAAGAGTGCGTGTCGGAAAGGGAAAGAGCAAGAGGCCAGGCAAGCACTTGCACAGGAAGCCGACAAAGATAGGAAAATTCTACTCATATAACAAGTCGCTGCAGGCCGTAGCAGAGGAGCGTGCGGCAAGGAGGTTTACAAACTGCGAAGTTCTCAACTCGTACTTTGTAGGTGACACGGGCCAGATGAAATTCTTCGAAGTGATACTTCTCGACAGGTCAAGCCCATCGATAATGCACGATCCGCAGTACATGAACATATTGGCGCAGCGCGACAGGGTTTACCGTGGACTTACCATGGCAGGCAGAAGACACCGCGGCATATCCAGGAAGGGGGCTGGCACAAACATGAACAGGCCGAGCGCAAGGCTCAGTACAAGGTACTAGGGCATGCCGTACATAACATTCTCGAGAAACACCAAGGTTACGAGGCAAGCGCTGCTAGACAAGTGCAAGAAGCTTGGAGATATATTTGAGCACCCGTTCGTGGTGATGCGCGGAAGCAAGAGCGTCAAAGCACTGGCTTCCGATGCGGCTTCAAGGGGGTTCAGCAGCGTCATAGTATTGCAGGGCGAAAACGCCCAGAAGCTCGTAGTCCTCAATCCCAAAAGCCTCGGCAGCAGCTACACATGGGGCAACGAGTATTTGATAAAATCAACAAAAACAAAACTAACGATAGAAAGAGATGGAAAAGATGCCAAAAAAACGCTCATCAAAGAAGCAGAAGACTGAGAATGTACGGCAATCAAAGGCGCAATCAACCATAGTGTACAAGAAAGATCCCGCACTCAATTACTCCCGTATACTGGCATCGTGCAGCGCTAAAGCGTACAAGCGCAGTGTGATAACGATAAATGAAAATGGTGCAGAGCTGAGGTTCGAGGTCAAAGCCACGGACGTGACTGCATTGATGGCGTCTACAAACTCCATCCTGAGACGGCTTCAGGTAATAGAGGCCACAAAGCTGCGCTAAACGCCTTCATACTCCGAATCGCGCAGGTCTATTCCACTATTCGCCCAGCAGCAAAAAGGTATATAAGGGTATAGACTAGAAGAATAAGGCGCAGAAGTCACGACGGCAGGCATTCTGCTTCTCTTGCGCTAAAAGTTCATATTAGTGAATGTCATGTCCCGTAGAGGCTCAATGCAGTACTGGCCACATAGGCGCGCTCACAAGCGCCTGCCCAGGATGCGCTCTGCACCGAGGATAGGCGCTCCTGTACTATGCAACATTGTCGCATACAAGGTTGGTATGACGCACTTCACCATGCTTGACGACACAGAGTCCGTGACAAAAGGGGCAGAGATTAGCAAATCCTGTACAATCCTAGAAGTTCCGGAAACCAACATCTACGGGGTCAGGTTCTACAGCAAAGACCCGCTGACAAACTACAAGGTCGTTGCTGCTGAAGTACTTGCCTCGTCAGGAAAGCAGGGAAAAAGCGAGGAAGACCTGAATGGCATGCGCTCGCGCCTCAAAGAATTCATAGATGTCACTGCGCTCATGGTTGCGCATCCCGAAAGCACAGGGATAGGACAGCACCACCCTGTAAAGTTCGAATCTCCTGTAGGCGGGAAGAGCGTAGAAGAGAAGTTCAATTTCATAGCGGGTCTTCTTACAAAACGTGTCAACGCAAACGACGTGTTCAAGAATGGCGAATACATCGATGTCATTTCAATAAGCAAAGGCAAGGGATGGCAAGGTGCCATAAAGAGGTTCGGCATCTCAAAGCAACCACGCAAAACAACAAAAAAAATAAGGCACGTGGGAACCCTTGGTCCTGCTACGCCGCCAAAGGTGCTATACACAGTGCCTCATGCAGGCCAGATGGGTTTCAACTACAGGACAGAGCATAACAAACGAATATTCAAGATAGGCGATTCAAACGACAAGAGCATCAACCCAAGCGCAGGGTTCACGAATTACGGCGTTGTGAAGAACGGTTATGTTATAATAGGAGGTTCGGTGCCTGGTCCTGCAAAGGGCCTTGTACGCATAAGGAAGGCGATAAGGCGCGCAGGTGCTACAATAAAGGAACCGACAATATCCTATCTTGCAATAGAGAGGTGACGGCATGGCGGTTAACATATATGGAATAGATGGCAGCGTGAAGGGCTCGATGGAGCTTTCAGAAGTCTTCTCTACGCCGCTGCGTCCCGAAGTGATACGGAGAGCGGTCATTTCCGAGGACTCGTACAAGCTGCAGCCCCAGGCGCACTCAGTGCTTGCAGGAATGCAGACAAGCGCAAGATACTACGGAAGGGTACACTCATTCAGATCAGGAAGGCACATGGGAAGGGCGATAAGGCCGAGAGAAAAGCTTGGCGGCGGCGCCCAAGGCAAGGTCAGGCGTATACCTTCTTCAACTAAGGGAAGGCGCGCCCACCCTCACATGGTCGGCAAGATACTGGTTGAAAGGATCAACAAGAAGGAATACCAGATAGCTCTCGCGAGCGCGATAGCGGCAACCGCCTCCAAAAAGAGCACGGCACCGCTGGTGGTGTCAAATGCGATCGAGGCCGTAAAGAAGACGAAGGAGATGATGCAGATATTCGACAAGCTCAAGTTTTCAGCGCAGATAGCGCAGAGCCACGACCCCAAGATGGGCGGCAAGCGCTACTCTGTCAGGCGCCATTTCAGGAGCGCGCTGCTTTTCGTAGCAGGCAAGGAGTGCGACGCCATCAAGGCAGCCCGGAACATCCCAGGAGTCGATGCGTGCGTAGTCACGAACATAACAGTTGGCAAGCTCGCGCCCGGAGGCAGTCCGGGAAGGCTGACGCTCTGGAGCGAGGACGCGGCAAAGAGCGTCGAGAAGTCAATCGCAAAGATTTATCCGCACAAGTGATACCATGTCAATACTGAAGCATCCGCTCTCAACAGAAAAGGCCGTCGGCTTAGTGGAAAAGCGCAACATAATAACTTACATTGTAGATTTCAGGGCGAGCAAGAAGGACATTGCAAACGAGTTCGAGCGCATGTTTGATGTGAAGGTGGCGCACGTAAGCACCATAAACCTGCCTACGAATAACAAGAAAGCTTTCATAAAGCTTGCCAAAGAATATAAGGCTAGCGATGTCGCTGAGAAGTTGAAGTTGGTCAGCTATGGGTAAAATGCTAAAGCAGCAGAGGCGCGGCAAGGGCTCAAATGCCTACGCCAAGAAGCCAGGCGCGTTCAAGACCAGCGTAGGCTATCCTAACATCGGAGACAGGGAAGTGGTTGGCGAAGTGGTGCGATTCATAAACGACCCTGGCCACACGGCTCCCATCATGGAAGTGCTATATGAAGATTTCACAAGAGGTTACCTTCTTGCACCAGAGGGCATAAAGGTCGGCGACAAGTTGCACATCAGCGGGAAGCCAGTGTACGCACTGGGCAACGTGCTCAAACTGGGCGACATACCCGAAGGAACTCCTATTTACAACATAGAATCCGTGCCGGGCGACGGAGGCAAGTTTGCGAGGAGTGCAGGAAGCACAGCAACAATTGCTGCGCATACTGAGACAGAGACCACCATCACAATGCCATCCAAGGGCATCTCAACATATAGCAGCGCATGCAGGGCCCAACTGGGCATTCTAGCAGGCGGAGGCATGACTGACGTTCCAATAGTCAAGGCAGGCAAGGCCTACCACATCCAGTTGCCGCTCAACAGGCGCTGGCCACACTGCAGAGGCGTCAAGATGAACGCAGTGGACCATCCGTTCGGAGGCAAGCAGCACCACAAGGGCAGAAGCAGCTCAACATCAAGGAATGCGCCGCCAGGACGAAAGGTCGGCAACATCGGAGCTAGGCGCATGGGAAGAAGAAAGAGGTAATCTGAATGCCAGAAAAAGTATTTTTCAGGGGAAAGACGCAAGCCGATGTAACAGGCATCAGCCCCAGCGCATACAATCCGCTCATAAAGTCAAAGATGAGGCGCAGCATAAAGCGCAATGGGTTTTCATACAAGAAGCTCATGGAGAAGGTTGAGAAGCACAAGAAGCTCAACAGCACCAAGCCGATAAGGACGCACGTTCGCGAGGCGGTGATATTGCCTTCGTGGCTTGGCATCAAGTTCGAGGTGCACAACGGCAAGGAGTTCCTGCCGGTGTACATAAGCGTGAACATGCTTGGGCACAGGCTCGGAGAGTATTCCCACACAACAAAGCACGTGCAGCACTCTGCCCCTGGAATAAGGGCGACGCGCGGCAGCAAGTTCCTGGCGGTCAAATGACAAGCTATTCGTTCAACCAAGACAGGCAAGACGTGGTCTTCGCGAGAGCCAAGGACATCAACGCGAGCTTCAAGGACCTGTGCGCAGTGTGCGACGTCATAAGGTACAAGAGCACGGACGAGGCACTGCGCATACTGGACGAAGTGACGCAGCTGGAGAGGCCCGTCCTGTACAGGCGCAACAACAAGTACATGGGCAGCAGGCACGAGCTTGGCGGTAGGAAGGGTAGATGGCCTAGGAAGTGCGCCATGATTGTCCAGAAGCTGCTGAAGAACGCGCTTGCAGCCGCGAAGGGCAAGGGCATCACATCTGACACGTATGTTGTTCATTCATCTGCCAACAAGACGCTGATAGCGCGCAGGACGCCGTCAAAAGGCCTGCTGGTATTCGGCCTGGGAAGATACGGCCCTGGAAGCACGAGGTTCAGCGATCTTGAGTTCGCAAAAGTGGAAATTGGCATAACTGCGAATTACGACAAGCTTAGCAAGAACATAAGGCGCGAGGCGGACAAGAGCGCGAAGGCGCTGAGCAGGAAGAAGGCGAAGACGCCGTCAAAGGCGCCGCCCAAGCCTCCTGCAGTGGAGTTTATACCGGGAAACGCAGCGCTTGTGAAGGAGCCCGCGGCAGAAAAGGCAGAGATTGCAAAGCAGCCTGCCAAGAAGAGCACCGAAGTTGTAGACGTTAAACCGAATGCAAAAGTGGCATGATATGGCAATAACTCAAAAATTCATCGACGACGCTATAGTAAAGCTCAGCCTGGCCAGGTTCCTGGAGCACGAGCTTTCAAGGGCGGGATTCTCAAGGGTAGAGATACAGAAGACTCCTGTGCTCACGCGCATAACAGTGTATGTGCTGTTCCCAGGAAGAGTGATAGGAAGGGCAGGAAGCACAATAAACGACCTAACAGAGGCTGTCAAGAAGAAGTTCGCAGTCGAGAATCCCCAGATAAACGTCATGGAGGTCGAGAACAAGATGCTGGAGCCGCTCCTTGTGGCCAAGAGCATCGCAGAGAGGCTTGAACGCGGCATAAACCCGAGGAGGCTCATACAGTCAACGCTTAAGGAGATAATGCAGAACGGCGCACTTGGAGTTGAGATAGTGGCTAGCGGCAAACTCGCGGCGAAGGGCGCAAGGGCCAAGTCCATAAGGAAGGTCGTCGGCTACATACCCAAGGTTGGTAACGTGGTCAAGCTGGTTAACGAGGCGCACGTCTCTGCATATCCTAAGTACGGTGCAATCGGCATCAAGGTAAGGATCGTACCTCCTGGTACTGTATTCCCAGGTGTGGAAATGAAGAAGATAGACATTCCGCGATACATACTTACGAGCTAGAAATAGCGTTGTATATTCATGTACGGTCTAATCGCAGCGGGCATAATCGCATTCCTATCCATGTTTGTCCCTGGCATACTGCTGGCGTTTGCGCTGCTGCGGAGAACAGAACTCCATTCCTTTGAGATAGCAGCAATAGGCTTCACCTTCGGACTTATCGCGCCCGCTACGCTCACGTGGCTCGAATCGTACCTTGTCAATTACATACACGCATTCACATTCTCGCTGCAACTGTTCGAGGCCAATGCCATTCTGCTTGCAATCATCGGAGCGGCGCTGTGCTACAGGGACGGCATATTCAAGGATTTCGTTAAGTTCCTCAAGAAAGAGGAAGTGCAGGTCCAAGAGGCTGTAGAGGGCGAGACGCACCACACGCGCAAAAAGCACGTGGACAAGATGGTGTGGATCATCCTCATGGCTCTGATGCTGATCACCTTCCTTACCAGGATGCAGAGCATCGTGGTGGCGCCTAAGTTCTACGAGTTCGATCCGTACTTCGACATGATAGACTCCCAATACATACTGACTTACGGCCATCAGCTGCTTCTGGATCCTAGCTCCTGGCCTATAGTGGCGGCTGGCACAAACCACAGGCTGCAGCCGATTGTGCCTTATCTTGAGGCGTACTGGTACAGCCTTGCCAATGTGCTCAAGTTCCACTACACCACGTTCAGCACGTCGCTGATGAGCTACGTAGGAAGCATATACCCTCCGATAACCGCTGCGCTGCTGGTGTTCGTGATATTCATGCTGCTCTATCACGAATATGACCCTGCAATAGGGTTGATCGGAGCCGGCCTGACAACGGCGATGCCGGTGCTGTTCACAACATTCATAGCAGGGGAGCAGCTTGTGGAGCCATGGGGCATACTGACGCTGTTTCTGTTCTTCGCCACGTACATGCTCGCAATCAAGGATCCAAAGAGCAAACGGCTCGCCATACTTGCAGGGATAGCGTTTGCCTCGACATTCCTGGGTGCGCACTACTACACCGTGACAGCAGGAGTCCTGGCGGTATACATTGTGATAGAGGGCATAATCGACATACTGAGAAACGAGTCGCTCAAGGACTTCTACCAGATGAATGCGATAATACTCGCCATTGTCATGCTGTTCTATGCGCTCTACGCTCCGTACCAGGCGACGCTGCAGAGCAACCTGTCCAGCGTGCTCGGAATTCCCATAATAATAGCTGCGCCGCTGTTCGCATTGATCCTTGTCGCTGCGCTTGATTTCGTGCCGAAGATGCTGGCAAAGCAGCGCATAATAAAGGAAGCAGACTTCTTCACAAATCTCGCATTCATGGTTCTGCTGCTGATTGTCGTTTCATTGCTGGCGCTGTTCACCAAGGTCGGCGCGCCCATAATGAGCTACGTAGAGCTCAGCACACGATTCACGACGCCGTCAAAGGCGCTCTTCATGACAGTGCAGGAATTCGAGCCCACAGGTCCTCTCTACGACTTCGCCGGGGCCGGTTTCGGCGCTCTTGGCTCCAACATGTTTGGCGCGCCACTCTTCGTATGGGTCATATGCCTGATCTCAATCACCCTCATATTCCTATCAATAGGATTCAGAAAGAGCAAGACGGGCATACTCTACATATCCGTGACGTTGCCCCTGATGGCAGCGGGCTTTTCCGAAGTCAAATACCTGCCGCATTTCGGCACTGCGTACATAATGCTTTTCGGAATCATGCTTGGAGAGGCATTCTACCTGCTGAAGCACAACAACTACAAGTCCCAGGAAGTGAAAAGGTGGGATGCCGTAGTTCTGGTCGCGTTCGTGCTGAGCTTCACATCATTGATGCTCTCGTTCTCGCTCTACAGCTTCAACCTGCCTACCACGATCCTGCTCGGACTGCTTTTCATCGCACTGATGGTGGCTCTCATGTACCTTACGCGCTTCCATGTACGTGCGGACAGCCATTACGATCTCGGAACACTCTACAAGGAACACAGCTTTGCAGTCCAGGCGGTGCTCCTTGTGGGCCTCTTCTTCATTTTCGGCTTTGTGCTGGCGCTGCTCGCAATCGCATACCTCCTGCTATACCGGTATGAGATAAAGAAGGAGAACACCAAAACCAACAAGGATCTGATAATAGTATGCGTGCTTCTTGCGGTGCTGTCTTTCTCTTCAATAAATACGTTCTTCTACGGCGAGATGTCCTCGATATATCAGGCAGTGAGTGCGTGGTTTGTGTATATGTCCAACCCGTCAAGCGCATGCAACGCACTCTCGAATCAGGGCAACACCATAGGATACAATCTGTACTGCAACGCAATGCCGGCATATTGGATCAACGCGATGTCCTGGATACGCCAGAACGTCGGCCCCAACGCCCCAAGGGTCCTGTCGTGGTGGGACTATGGGGACTGGATAAACTGGTTCGGCAACAGCAACGCAGTGCTCCGCGGAGACAACTCCGTAGCAAAGGAAGACTACGCAACCGCTGCACAGCTTGTGCTCGGGCCAAAATACAATTACACGCCAGAAGCGCTTGCAAGCTACATGAACACAAACCAGTCCAGGTACCTTCTTGTGGATCAGGACTTGGTATCAAAATGGCAAGCTCTCGATTTCCTTGCGTGCGTGAACATCAACGCCACGTCAATGGCGTATGCGATCGAGCAGGGCAAGGAGCAAAGCACGCCCGTGCCTTACCTGCTCGCCAGCTCGCAGTGCGAGATTAGCCATGATCCGCAGTACGTGCTCCTGCCATTGGCTGCGCTACTGCCTTCAAACTCGTCCCAATCAATGCAGCAGAGCCTTAACAACTACTGCTCGATATCGACAAGCAAGAGCATGCTGATCAGCGGCTATCTTGTCATAGGCGACTCCGTCTCGAACAATACGGTGTGCGTCAACGCAACGCCAAACAAGAGCGGAGTGCTGACCGTGTACAACTCCACTGGCACCAAGATGAATGCCGTGGTGCAGTCCAGCGATTACCTGGGCATAGCCAATCTGGGGGGCACGAAGTTCGTGGAATACCTCATGATATATCTGCCAGACTCTACGAACTACACTGTAACAGACGCGCCCTCGCAGTTCTACAACTCAAACTTCTACAAGGCGTTCTTCTTCGGATCCCTGCCGGGATTCAAGGAAGTTTACCCTGCCAACACCCCAGGCACAAACTTCGTGAACGGCACATACCCTGTAAGAATATTGGAGCTTGTGAACTTCACAGGCTCGCTGCCGCCTGTGCCTCCAAAGCCGTCATGGGTCATAAACAACTACACAATGCCGTGATCCTGACAGCGAACAGCATAAATATTTGTTCATTAAGAAGCATCAAGGGGCTCGTAGCTCAGCCTGGTTAGAGCGGCGGTCTTATAAGGAAACTTTCAGAGAAAGTTTCACCAAAGGTAAGAAAGCCGTAGGTCGGGAGTTCAAATCTCCCCGGGCCCATCTTTTACTAATGCCTTAATAGGTCAAATAAGGGGTGTTCGACCACATTTACCTTGTTCGGGTGGCGCTCCATGAGCGTTTCTATAACGTGCTTGCTCCACCTGCGCCCAAACACGTCATGCCCTACATTGATCAGCGCTCCCAGAGTCACTCCTAGTACGCTTTCCTCCTTTGCCGTAATCCTTTTCTCTATTTCTCCCTCAAATTTACCTTCATCAAACGGTATCTCGTAAATCTTATCATGCTCCATCCTGTGCGAAGCCCTGCTCCAATTTTCAACCACCTGCTCTAGGCTAAGCTCGGTCTTGATCTTGAAATCAAAGGCAGGGGTCATGCTCTCGCTTTCGCTTCTGCATATGCCTATCAGGCTGACATTGTCGTCGTTTTCGCACAATTCCATACCTGCCTCTTCCTTCGCCTCGTTTCGCAGGGTGCCCCACACGTCATTTTCCTCTTCGCTGGCAGTGCCTGCCGGGAACGTGTCTAGATTCCCGCTATATGAAACGTTTGCACGCCTTGCAAGATAGAGTATGCTCTCTGATTCGTTCACCAAGACCGCCCGCGTCCCAATGGGCCTAACTTGCTCCAGGACTGGTTCCATCTTCTTCAAAGAGAATCTTTTCAGCAGCTCGCTCATTATCGGGATCGATCCATAAGGTGTTTTATTCACTGTGATCCGGATTCCGCCGTCTTCCGTCCTTTCTATCCTCTCTAGGTTTTGTACGTACTCCGGAAAGTAGTATTTTGTCTGCACTATCTTCTCGGCGCTACTGATGATGTCCGGATCTACATCGACGAGCTGTTTTACAGAGTACTTTAGGAAGTCATCGGCAGTCTTTCTGGGATCGACGCCCTCTACCATGCCCAATCCGTGCCTTAGGGCCAATATGCTGCACGTGTCCTCTACTGCCGTCTTTACCTCGTGTTCCTTCAGGCTGTTCAAGAGAGATATCTCTACATTATATGCCTTGCTTGCCATGCTATGCCTTTTATCTTAGGAGATATTTAAGCCGTACTATTTGTTGCAGTCTGCCTGCCATATTTTGTGATTTTGTAAAGTGGGTATTCTGCGTCCGAACGAAATGTAGTTAAATCTATTCGGAGTAGCATTGCTGCGACCTGCGATCCCCATGAAGGCAAAGATCACCATACTGATAGCCAAGGAGAAATCCGATTACGTCGCCTATTGCAACGAGCTGGGCATAGCCAGCAGGGGCCGGACTCCTACAGAGGCGAAGGCAGGCGTAGAAGCTGCGATATATGCGTATCTGGAAGAAACAGGCTGCACTGTCAGAAAGCAAGAGCAGTTGAACTGAGGCGGTTCAATGAACGAATGCATATTCTGTGCCATAAAGGACAAGGGCATTGGTAATGCGCTATACGAAGACGACGCATGTTTTGTAATACTTGACAAATTTCCTGCGGAACGCGGGCACGTGCTTGTGATATCTAAGGTTCACAGCGATAGCCTGCTTACTGCCTCAGACCCTACCATAGGGCATGCATTCGCGCTTGCGAAGCGCTTTGCCGCGCTATGCCAGGAGAGGCTCAATGCCACTGGCGTAAGCGTGATCACCAACATAGGCAAGGATGCCGGGCAGGCCATACCTCATTTTCACATCCACGTGATACCCAAGTACCCTGCCGGGCAGCACGAATTGCGCTACAACGGCAGGCTGGAGATAACGCCAGACGAGAACGCCGAGCTCTCAAAGCTGCTCAGCATACGTCAGTAATGCACGTGCCTCTCTGCCTTGCAAGCGAGGCATTCGTACACGACATAATTGTTGCGGCTCGCAATCCTGACTCTCGCGCTCAACCCAGGAATTAGAACGGAATCGCACTTCTTGCACACGCCATTCTTTACCTCTTTTGGAAGTTTCATCCTGCAATGCGTGCCAATCTTCTTCATATGCCTTACGTATTCTCTGGAAAGTTCGCTGTCTGTCGCAGCACACTCTTTTGCAAGATTGAACAGTATATCTATGCGTTCCCTTGCTATTGTATCGACAAGGATCCGCTTGTTTATCGGCATCTACATTACGCCCATGCTCTGGAGTATCTGCGGCATCACGCTGTCTATCTCGATGTAGCTGCTCACCGTCACCAAGTTATCCGCAATTTCTACGCCCTGCTCTGAGACTATGCCATGGAACAACTGGACAAGCCTCTTGGTCTCTTCATCATTCACGGCTATCTTCTTGTTCTTTATGATGTTTGCCCTTGCAGGCACCTTCACTGCATTGCCCACTGCGATTATTGCCTTCTTTTTCGCATTAAAGGCAAGCATAAGATCGAGCAACGGCCTGAACTCGTATATCTTGTATGACTCAATGCCTTTGCCGTCAACGAGCACTATTCCATCATAATCGTCCGCGGACACCTTCCCGGTGTTTATGTCTGGCGTATACACTGCGCCATGGTTGCCTGTGCACTCCTTCTTGCTGTAGCTCGTTATTTTGTTCTCCACGTTCCATCTGTCCAGGAAAAGCTTGAATCTAGCAACTGACTCGTCGCGGAACTCCTTTGGCGTTATGAATATCAGAAGTTTCATTCATCACAACCTTTGGTATGTTTCCTATCTTATGATTCCATGTACGGTGCGAGATAGTATGCGAGCATTGCCTCTCCTATCTTGTAGTCTACCCTTATGGGCTCTTCCGTCTTGAGTGATAGGAGCACGTTTGAGTTCTGCGGGCAGGCACTGATCATCCTTTCGAGATAGTCCAGATTGAAGGTGGCGCCTGTGGGTTTCTTTACCTCTATTCTCTTTATCGCATCTGCAGTGCCTGAATGCTCTTCCTCAAGCTCGCCTGCATCTCCCTTCGCAACCACTACGAACGAATCTTTGTCAGTCTTGAATCCGATGTATGTCGAAAGCAGGTTGGCATCCTTCAACATCTCCTTCAGATGGTCTGACTTCACCTCCACCACCGAGTCGAACTCGATCTTGGGCTCCTTGTCAACTGCCTCTTTCCTGGTTTCTATCAGCGGAAGCCTGTAGCGCCTCCTGCTGTTCTGACTTATAAACTCTATCGAGAACTTTCCATCCTTCTCCTTCATGACTAGCGCTTCGTTAGCTCTAGAACTGTTGAGTATCTTGCTAAGGTTGTCGATGTTCAAACCCACCGTCGACGTCTTATCAATATCATATTTGGAGAATGCCTTGTTAGGTATGGAGAAAGACACAAGGCTTATTCCTGACGGATCCATGGCCTTGAGCGAGACGCCATCTTTTGTTATGCTAAACGTGCCTTCATCAATAAGGCCAACTATCGAATCGATACAGGCCTTCCAGTATCTTGCGTCATCGATCTTTAATTCAAACATCTACACAACCCCAATAGCCTAACTATGTTAATAAAGGAATAAAAGCGTATGGATTTCCTCTGTGAAATTAATGTCTTACATCCAACTTTGGTTATGTGTCTGACATAAATCTAATCAGGACAACACTCGCCCCCGCCACAATAATAGTATCCATCTGGGCAGGAGTAGGAAGGTTCTACTGTAGTATAATATGAAGTATACTCTGTTGTGTATTCAGTCGTATATTCTGTAGTATATTCTGTGTAATACGTAGTATACTCTGTGGTATATTCGCTGGTGTGCTCTGTAGTGTACCCCGTTGTGTATTCTCCTGTGGTTGTCTCTCCATTTATTGTTGTCTGCGTTGTTGAATAGGAGTAACAATTACCGTCTGATCCCATATATTCTCCATCAGGACATGACTGAACAGACGTTGTTGACTCTGGCCAGCACTGCCCGTCACCTGCTAGGTAGTATCCACTCTGGCAAGTTTGTTCAGCCCCAATTGTGGTTGATGCAACAGGAGAGCAGAAACCGTCACTCCCTAGATAATAACCATCAGGACACGTGTCTCCTATGGTCGTTGTGATGTCTTGATAGCAGTAGCCATCACCTCCAATATAATAACCATCAGGACATGACTGTTGTATTGTAGTTGTGAAAGACGGATAGCAATAATCTCCATAAATAGAAAGTGTGCCGCCGTCAGGGCAAGCATCCAAATTCGATATGCACTCACCATTGTCGCACACATCCAGTCCGCTGCAGTAGTTACCTGAAGAACCGCATGCCGCATGACAGGCACCATAGTTGTCTTGCACATATCCTGGGCTGCATGCGCCGCCTGTGTACGGTACGCACAGATTGTTTTGGCATACAGACGCCGAGTTGCAGTATGTGCCCGAGTCACCACATTGAGGGTAGCAGTTTCCGTCGACGCTCTGTACGTATCCCGAACTACACTGCCCATTATCGCCTATGCTTTGAGGCAAGGCAGGAAGCGTGTCCTGGATAGAGATTCCGCTAGGCCCCACTACATAGTCTTGCGTCACTGGCGCGTCCCCGTTGCTGATCACGGAGACGCTGTAATCTCCTTCAGGAACCTGGACGGAAGCTATGCCATTCTGGTTGGCAGGGACCTCAACTGCATAACCAAGATCATCCTTGCTCACCAACAGCATCGAACTTTGGGCGAGAGGTATTCCGTACTGGTCCACGCCATTAGCTGCTGCAGTCACAAGCCCGGCAGTCTGCTCTGCCATTGACAGGCTCGTGCAGTCTACAAATTCCTCCCCAAGTAGTGTAGTGACCCTTATTCTATTGGCACCGTTCGTTGGGCCGCACGCAGTTCCAGAAGCATAGTTGAATCCAAAGCCAAGCAGGTCTATCGCTACTGATGTTGTATCTGGTATGTCTCCGTTCACCATCATAAAGAGGTTTTCTTTTATCTTATCTTTTATTGTCTGCCCTAGGTGCTGGGAGTATCCATCCTGTGTGTATGTTTCATGGGTTACTGGCAGCGTCGTGTATTGCTCTGCGTAGTCGCCAAGCGGCACGCCAGAAGCGTAGACTGCTTTTGCCGCCAAAGGTGCGAGATTCAGAAGCGTTCCGACAGTTTCAGCCGCATTCTTGATTTTTGGCAAGTTGTTCAGAATAACCGTTGTAATCGGAGAGGCTTTCTGGTCGCTTATTTCTATATCGGGATCCGCAGCCACACCAGAGAACGAGCCAGTCTGATTTCCTTCAAGTACCACCATTTGAGGCTTGGTCCTATTTTGGGGTCGATTGTGAATAAGGCGCCTAGCCCATCCGAATCATTAATTGCTACGCCAACCACAAGACCGTTCAAAGGCATTCCGGTCTCCTGATCTATGAATTTCAAGACGGTTTGATTCCCCTTCGAAGTGTATGTTACCTCTCCACTAGAGTTGGTTACCGCAGCGGCGCTGAATGTGCCGTTCGCAGTGCTTATTGTTGTAGTATATCCTGTCGTGGTGCTGGTGTGGTGAATTACATTCAAAAAGAATCCTAAACCCAGAAAGAGGCCGAAAATAACTATTATTGTTCCTATGATTGTGGCGATGGGGGAACTCTTCTTTGCTGTGGATGCCCCCTGCATGCTCTGAGCCTGCTGCGCTGCAGGTTGAGCCTTAGCAGTCTGAATTATTGGTTGTCGAACCTGAGCGGGTTGCTGTATTGCCTGTTGCATCTGGACGGGCTGCTGTACTATTGGTTGTGCCTTGGCCTGCGGCGCATTAGCCTTTACGCCGCTGTTCTGCGCTTCTGTCTTGGTCTTCTTCGCGCTCTCTTTGGCCTGGCGTGCCATGCAGTATAGTACAAAGGCCACTATTAAACGCCTTTCGCAAAGGTCTAAAAACTCGACCATTTAATCATTTAAACAAGGAATTTCACGTTGAATGTAATGAGCAACTCAAAAATACTCTCGTTCTCCCTGCTTGCCTTGCTCTTGCTAGCTGCTGTGGTGAAAGCTGACATCGCTCCGCCGATGATAAACGTAAACGTGACTTATGCTGGTATGCCAATAAACGGCACCTTCAACATGTCTGCGCTCATTTGCTCTAACACCTCCAATGTCAATACCTCGATTTCAATTCCGAATATTGCCCAGAGCTACGACGCAGCAAAAAAATGCTACTGGGTATTTTCCGAGGAACCTGGGGCAATGTGCGAAGACAGCGAATGCACACTCTACTACCTGCCTTCTGATACCTTTAAAGCAGTATTTTATCTGCCGGCTCTGAACAAAACATTTATTACGAATGAAATCAACGAGGGCGGGTATGACACACAGTACAGCGCGAAGCTCTACTCGAACGGTTCTGCAACAATCACAACGTTCTCCAATCCCCCTTACAACCCCGTTTACAACCCGTACGGAGTATATGTGGTCTTTATGCTGGCCCTGCTTCTCACATTAGCTATAGAAGTGGCTGTGGCATTCCTATACCTGCGAGCCGTGAAGATCAAGAATAAGCGCAGGATACTCCTCTCGGTCGTGTTAGCCAACATCATATCCGTTCCGATACTGTGGTTCTTCTTCGTCTACTTCCTGGCTGTGTCCGGATTCGTTCTGGGCGAGATATTCGCCGTTGTCTTTGAAGGTGGATTTGTCTACTGCCTCAACAAGAAGACGATAAAGCTGAAGCGTGCGATGACGATGTCTCTGGTCATGAACCTCTCAAGCCTGATACTTGGAGGGCTCATACTGCTGCTGAGTTCGCTGATATGAATGCTACGGAAGCCACGCTTCCATGAACTGCAGATGCAATACCTGTTATTAAGCTTAACGTACTCAATGCATAATGTGTTTGGATGAAACACAACAGCATGCTTGTATCTGCCCTTGCATTCTTTGCAATCATGGCGTTCACCAACAGCACATTCGCCCAAAACCTCAGCGTGAACCAGACCCTACTCGCATCTGCTTTCGGATACGCTCGGTGCAGGACAAACTTCACCAATAATTATATAGGCCAAATGGCGTCTGCAACGCCGTCATTAACATCGCTGAACTCGTATTCCTCGGCATTACAGGCCGACACTGCAAAACTGCATTCTATCGCAGCGGCAGGCAACGTCACAGCCTTCCAGAACTATGTCAGAGTCACCTTAGATCCTGAGCTGAATGTGATAGCAATGAATGTCAGTTCTACGCTAAAGTCGGCCGACCTTTCAGCGAACGTTACCGCAAGACTGAGGCAGAACTACAGCACAACAATTGCAAACTACAACTCGTGCAACATGCAGGCTGTAAAGGAATATGCGCAGCAGAAGCTGAAAATGTTCAACAGCAGCATCACGGACTACAGGAACCAGGCTGACAATCTCGCTTCGAAAGGCCTCAATGCAAGCAGCCTGTATCAGATGCTGCAGAACGCGCAGACGCAGATAATCTCGCCGTTCGCGGCTGCAATAAATTCCGCATCCAACGCATCGCAGATATCTGCCACGCTGAACACATACTGCCTGTTCGACGGTTGCAAGAACGGTACCAACTTCCACCTTGCCGCGCATTTCAGCCTGCAGTCGCTGACAGTACAGCTTAACTATATTACCGCGAACAAGAACCTCTCAAGTTCATCGCTCGCTCCTGCGATTGCCTTCCTGGCCAATGCATCATCGATACTCCAAGTGGTTGGCAACAAGGCATACGTAGACAGCCAGAGCGACAGCATATTCGGCAACCTGACTGCGGCGTCGAAGGCGATGCAGCAGGCAAGGAAGCAGGATGCATTCACAAGACTGAAGCAGAGCGCAGCGAAGGAGATTGCCAGCTACCAGCGTGTCATCGCGAATGCCCGGGCAAGCGTCAGCAAACTTCCCGAAGGTACAAACACAACGCAGATGGACCTGGTACTGTCCCAGGCGGAGGCGCAGATAATCTCGCCGCTGCAAGCTGCGCTGAGTTCTTCAACAAACGCGACGCAGCTATCTGCCGTGTTCCAGAACTACTGTCTTGAGAACGGCTGCAAGAACGGTACCAACTTCCACCTCAGCGCGAAGCTGAAGCTGGATCAGGCTCAGGCATACTTGGGATACCTTGCACTCAAGGCTAACGCATCAAGTTATGTGCTGGTCAACCAGACTGCACTCTCGGCAGTGGAAGGATACTTTGGCAGCGCATCATCCCTGATAAGCGCAGCGGGATACTCACAGTTTACCCCTGCACAGATGTCACAGCTAGCCACGTATTTCAGCAACTTCACTGCTGCGCTGAAGAACACATTCACAGTGAACAGGAGTAGGCTTAACGCCGTGAATATCACACACATCAGCAACACCATCAGCACGAATCCTGCGGCGGTGGCGAACGCGATAAAGAGGATAGCGTCCGTTGCGTCGAACGCGCTGATACACACGACATTTCCAATTAAAGTGAACGACACGTCTGGCGGCACCTCCAGTGCAACTACGACTGTGCGGCCTTCTGCCTCTGTCGGAGGCAACGGTCAGACATCCCCGTGATGGCATGACAAATAAAACAATATCTCTCGCCATTATTGCCTTGATAGTGATCGCGGCGCTCGCCTATTTCGCATACAAGGTGATTGCTCCGTCTTCATACGTCAACCAGGCTACGATACCACCTACGCAGAACAACACTGTGAGTCTCACAAATTCCTCTGCGCTCAACACCAACAGCGGCACAAACAACACTGCAAACGTATCGATATCCGACTCGACGCTGAGTGGCAATGTCACCAGAGATCAGAACTACAGCCTCCTGAGCACAGGCAACATAATTTCCTCCCCCTGATTGCTGTTAAAGCAGAATGGGGCTGCTGAGATTTGAACTCAGATTACTAGCGCCCGAGGCTAGCCGTCTGCCAGGTTAGCTTACAACCCCCTATTTATATTTGCAGTGAGAATATCTGTTGTAATAGTTTAAAAGCATGCCGAAGGTGGCAGGTATGGACCAGAAAAGCCTTGATTTCGCTTACAAGTACCCCTTCTCAGATGAGGCAAAGGCGCTGATTTCCGACATGGGTGAGAGCAAGCTCGAATACAGGTACCTGGAAGCAGGGAAGAAGCACATCAACGATGCGCTGAACAGCCACCTGCAATACTTGGCCACTGGCCTGACAAGCGCCAAGACTGATTATCTCGTCACCTATCTATACTCTCGAATGCTGCTGAGCGCCACGAAGAACCGCCAGCTCATAAGCCAGTATTGCGCGGCAGAGGCTGCAAGATCCTCAGAGGCCCTATCAAGCTCTGACATAACAGAGATCGAAGCTGTTGTGAAAGAATTAGGAATACCGATGAACGTGCAGCCGTTCAGCAAAGAGCTTTCACTATCGATAAGGTTTGACGCATTCCTTGAACTATCACGTGATGCGAAAGGCTTCGAGCTCTCAAACCAGAAGCTCGGCAATGGATTCATCTCTCTTGAGATGGGCAGGGCAATCGCTCTACTTGAGAAAGCTATATGCAGCAAGATGAGCAAAGGTCTGCCGATAAGCGCAGACCAGCTGCCAAAGGAGGTTCTTGAATACGCGAAAGGCATACGCCCTGCAGTTGACGCGGAGCAGAAGTCGCCGCGCTCCGGCGCATCGAGCTGGATAGAGAAACTGCTTGTCACTCCGATACCTGACGTCAGGCACAGGACGGTCAACATGATACTGGCTCCGTACCTTGTCACTTCTCGCGGCATGAGTGTAGAGCAGGCAACGAAAGCCATAACAGCGTACATTGAGAAGTGCAAGACGATAAATCCGAACACAAAAGTGACGGAGCGCTACATAGAATATCAGTGCGCGTATGCGAAGAAGAGAGGGCTGAAGCCGCTCTCGTTCGACAGGGCAAAGGACCTGCTCGGAGACGTGCTTGACCTGGAGAATGCAAAATGACGGTGGTATTATGGACACGAAAAAACTGTGCCATGTATGCAACATGATGGCAACGCAGACATGCAAGCTGTGCGGCAGGCCAATGTGCGACGCGCACGCAAATAAGCGCGGAATCTGCGTTTCGTGCATGCATGGCAGGTCATGAGCAAGGAATATATATCTTAATTTTCCATATATTGTTGCCAGACGGTAATAGGGACAGGGTACCGCCCAAACCCATTCCGAACTTGGAAGCTAAACCTGTCCACGATATGTGTGTACTGCCCTCGGGCGGGAAAGCATATTGCTGTTTGGCACTTCTGCTTATTCCTCTGAACGTCGGTCATTATTTAGAATCTAGGATGTCCGATCTGTCCCTTGAGGCATCTATCGCATATCTGACAATGCTCTCTTCTACAGGAATCACATACTGATGTTCAAACATTTCCATTTTTCCTATCCTTATTGGAAGGCAGTATCTTGCCTGATTTTCTGATGCCTTTTTATCCAATGCAGTTGCGTTTATGATATCGTCCGTGCTTATTCCAGAAGGTATTTTTGTAGGCAAATGGAACTTGTCCAGCAACTTTTCCACTCTGTTTATATCTCCCAATGGGAATCCTGTTATCTTGTTTGCCATTCTTAGCGCCGGAAGCATGCCTATCGCAACGCAGTATCCATGCGGAATGGTATAGCTGCTCAGCATCTCAACAGCATGGCCTACAGTGTGCCCCAGATTAAGTATTCTTCTCAGCCCGTTCTCATAGGGATCTGCTTCTACAACTGTCCCTTTGATTCTGCAATTCGTTTCCGCCAGTTTGAACAAGACGTCATCTGTCATTTTCAAAACGTCTGCTGTATTCTGATCAAGATACCCAAAGAAAGCAGCATCCAATATTATTGCGTGCTTGACCGTCTCTGCCAACCCCCAAGAGTACTGTTTTGGCGGGAGCGTTTTCAGTGCAAGCGGATCGATGTACACAATCTCAGGTTGCTTGATTGCACCGAATAAGTTCTTGCCGTATTTCGTGTCTATGCCTGTCTTTCCTCCTATTGAAGAATCTGCTTGTGCTACCAATGTTGTTGGTATTTGGATTAGGCGAACTCCTCTGTTGAAGCCTGCGGCGACAAAGCCTGCCAGATCCCCTACAACTCCGCCGCCTAGCGCTATTATTGTCGTATCCCTTCCAAAACCACTGGCTGACAGCTCGTTTACAAGATATTCGAGAACTTCGAAGCTCTTAGACTGCTCTCCCGCGGGAAAGCCGATGCGCTTTGCCATGAAGCCGGCATCTTTGAGGTCCTTTTCTAGTGCAGTGCCGTAGATGGGTGACACGTTCGTGTCCGTTATGATTGCAAATCTCTTTCCTAGGTTTCTTTCTTTCAAATCTTCCGGTATCTTGGATATAAGGCCATTCTCTATTACAATCGGATAAGACCTGTCCTCTTCGGTTCTCAAGTTTATTTCTAGCGTGGCTTGCCCATTGGATTTGCTTATTGCCACCATTCAATCACGGTGTGCGGCCAGCAGGTCGTGGGCCTCCCTAATAAGACTCTCGGTAGTTTCCCATCCTATGCAAGCGTCTGTGACAGAGACTCCGTACTTCAGCCCCTTGAGCTCTTCGGGGTTCGCTGGGATGTCCTGCTTTCCCTCGCTGATATTGGATTCCAGCATCAATCCGATGATGCCTTTGTTCCCTTCCGCTATCTGTCCTATTACGTCGTCAAAGATCCCAGGCTGCCTCGTATGGTCCTTATTGGAATTTCCATGGCTGCAGTCAATCATCAGCCTGTCACTGAGCTCCTTCTTGCGTAACAGCGCCTGCGCCTTTCCAACGCTGACGCTGTCGTAATTTGTGCCGCTGTCGCCTCCTCTGAGCACTATGTATGTGTCAGGGTTGCCTCTGGTCTTGACAACCGAAGGTATCCCGTACTGGTCCAAACCTATGAACCAGTGTCCCTGTTTTGATGAGATTACTGCATTTATTGCAGGTTCCACGTTGCCCGCGGTGTTGTTCTTGAATCCGATGGACATGGATGATGCTGCTGCCAATTCGCGATATACCTGCGCTTCTGAGGTTCTGGCGCCTATGAATCCTGCCGATATAAGGTCTCCTATGTACTGTGGTATTGTTGTATCCAAAAACTCCGTACCGGACGGGAGTCCCATATTGGCATTGTAAACCAACATCTGTCTAGCAAGGCTAAGCCCTTCATTTATCCTCTCTTCACCGTTAAGATACGGCTCGTAGATCATACCTTTCCAGCCGACCGTTGTTCTGGGCTTTTCAAAATAAGTGCGCATCACTATCACGAACACATCCTTCACGCTTTCCGCCAAGCTATTCAGCATGTTTGCATACTCTTCAGCTGCGTTTATGTCGTTTATGGAGCAAGGGCCCACTATCAGCATCTTCCTGTCGTCTTCGCCTCTGAGTATGGCTCTGATGGCGTTCCTGCTCTGCTCAACCGTTTCCTTCGCATCTTCTGTAAGGGGCATCTGCGTCTTGAGATAATAAGGGCTCATAAGCGGACTGTAGCTGATGACGTTAGTGTCTTCAATTTGATGGGCATTGTGTTGATTTGACATTGTATCACATATAGTGGGATTGATCAATTCATTCAAGGAATCCAACAGAATCCGGTTCTGACTTTTCTATAGGAATCCTTACCTAGCAGAGGCCGTGTCTAGATATTTAATGCTTTTGTCCCAGTTTTCCGCAAAACTGGCAAGTGATGCAAAGCCATATATATCTTCGACACATGATATTCTTACTTAACGAACAGCGTTTTTTATGGCTGGAAAAGAGCTAGATAATAAGCTAGTTATAGCAGTAAGAATACGAGGCAGAGTCAATGTGCGCTGGGACACTGCCGAGACTTTGGACAGGCTGAGGCTTGACAAGCCAAACGCATGCGCCCTCATAAAGGTCAACGAATCATACATGGGTATGTTGAAGAAGTGCAATAACTACATAGAGTATGGGGAAGTGGACAGCAAGACGCTCGAGAAGCTGCTCAGCAAGCACGCCAGCGGCGTAGATGCCAAGGCTGTGCTGGATGGCAGCTATCCTCTGAAGGATCTCAGGAAAGTCATGCCTTTCATGCTCCACGGCCCGACTCACGGCTATAGGAAGAGCACAAAGAAAGGCGTTGCGCAGGGCGGCTCTCTGGGCTATGCAGGTGTCAAAGTGAACGAGCTAATAAATCGCATGGTGTGATCATGGTTGTAAGGAGAAAGAAGCACAACAGGAAGTATCTAGGGTCAAGGCGCTGGGGCGTAGGCAACATAAAGAATGCGAGAGGCAAGGGCAGCCGCGGCGGCGTTGGCATGGCGGGATCAAGGAAGCACAAGTTCACATTTTTGACTGCGAAAGCACCATGGCTTATCAAGGAGCACGGATTTTCCAATTGGAGGCCAAAGAAGCCCAATGAGATAACCCTGCGGGAAATAGACGGCATGATCTGCAAATCTGCAGAGCAGAATCCTTCAATAGAGCTCAAGAGCTGCAAGGTGCTCAGCAACGGCTCCATGAGCCGGCCAGCAACGATAAAAGCACAAGCGTTCTCCGAAAAGGCAATCGAAAAGATCAAGAAAGCGGGCGGAGAGGCAGTAGTGCTGCAGTGATGATTCATTGACAGATGCGCTTAACATAGCTTTTTTTACGGACACGTTCCTGCCTGCAACCGATGGTGTGGTCACATCAATACTCGGGTTCAGGAAGGAGCTTGAGCGCCGAGGGCATAACGTGTACATATTCGCAAGCGGCAACTCCAACACAAAGCGCATAAATGCGAAGGACAAGAACGTTTTCATCATGCGCGGCATGCGATTCAAGAAATATCCTCAATACAGCCTGGCGCTCTTCCCGTTCATCGCATCGCGCAAGCTCAAGAACATGAACATCGATGTCATTCACGCGCAGACCCCGTTCATACTCGGCATGTACTCCCTGTTCTTTGCGCGTTCCAACAAGATTCCGATAGTCGGGTCTTTCCACACCATGTTTACAAACAAATCAGTCATAAAGGAGTACACAACCAATAGCAAGATACTGATCAAGCTCCTAGTAAAATACGCATGGCCGTACGCGCGGTTCTTCTATTCAAGGTGCGACGAGGTCATAGCGCCAAGCGGCACGATCAAGAACGTGCTGGCGAAGCACAGCATAAATAACACCTTTACCGTGCCCAATGGCATAGACTTGGTAAGGTTCAACAGGAAGGTAGACGGAAGCAGGGTCAGGGAGGGCCTGACGGGCACCAGCGGCAACAAGATCGTGCTGTATGTCGGCAGGCTCAGCAAGGAGAAACGCATAGACACCCTGTTGAAGGCGGCAAGGCTGCTCAAGGACAAGAAGATAAAGTTTGTCATAGGCGGGACCGGGCCGGCAGCATCCCTATACCAGAAGATGGCGCACAACATGCACCTAAACAACGTCAAGTTCACCGGCTTCATAAGCGACGACATGCTGCCAAAGTACTATGCCGCATGCGACCTTTTCTGCCTGCCTTCGACGTTTGACACCCAAGGCATCGTGTCTATAGAGGCAATGGCGTGCAACAAGCCCGTAGTAGGGGCTAACTACCTTGCTCTGAAAGAACTCATAAAGAACGGCAAAAACGGGGAAAAGTTCACTCCTCTTGACCCGCACTCATGTGCAAGGAAGATAGAGAAGGTTTTAAATCACATTGATTCATATAAAGGAATGCTTGGCACGGCTAAGCAATATTCCGTAGAGCATACTACTGATTTGCTGCTTGATGTCTATAAGAAAGCAATTGAAGATTCAACAAATTCGTCATAGAGTGATTCACTGCCAGAAAAAGAACCCATAAAGGCCGAAAGCGAGGCGCCTGCAGCAGTCCAGAGCGCAGAGAAGGCGGATGTCCCAAGCGCCGAGAAGGCAGGCCCGAACGCCGCGAACAAGGTGTCTCTCAACGAGCTTGTGAAAGAGGCACACAACGATCACGCGACCGAGCTGATGCAGCAGATATACGAGCTCAGGAAGCAGCGCGGCAAGCTCATCGGCCTTACAAGGCACGCAAAGCGCACCATCCCCTACAAGGAGGCGGAGGCGATGGCCATCCAGAACATGCTGGGTCCGAACGGCGGCAGGGACGCCAACGGCAAGGTTGTGTACTTAAAGAAGCTCAGGAAGGAGCTGGAGTTCAAGATATCCACCGAGGCATCATCGCTCAACGCAGAACGGGAGCTCGTGAAGCGCATAAACGACGTGAATGCGCAGCTCGACAAGGCCCTTGAGCCCCTGAGGCTCAAGCGCAGGTTGGAGATGCTTAAATCTGACGCGGAGAGGCAGAAGGTCGTCATAACCGATTCCACAAAGCAATGCATGGAGCTGGACGTGAAGCTGGATAAGCTCTACTTTGAGCTCAAGAAGACCCTCGGCATAAACAGCACGCACAACAAGACCGTGCGCAAGCCAAACAAGACGAATAACGCAACCCAGACAATCAATCTTGAGGATATTGCGGTAATAAAGAAGATAAACAAATAGATGAGTAGTTGAAAGTTTCTTTTTTCGGCGCTGCACAAGAAGTTGGCAGAAGCTGCATAATGATAAGTAGCGGGGACACCGCAATACTGCTTGACGCTGGCATAAAGCTCGGGGAGGTTGAGGAGCACCCGACAATACCTGACGATCTTCTAAGGCGCATCGACGCCGTTTTCGTAACGCACGCGCACCTCGACCACAGCGGGTACCTTCCGCACCTTTTCAGCGCGGGATACACCGGCAAGCTCTATGCCACAAAGCCCACGCTCGAGCTTATAAACGTCATGCTCGCCGACTACATGCGGATATCAAACCCGCAGAACGTCAGCAAGGACGGCCTTGCAAGGCTGCACAAGAGCTATGAGATAGTGGAGTATGGTGAGACGGTGCGCATCAAGGGCATGAAGGTCACGCTAATACCTGCCGGCCACATACTCGGCAGCGCGATGATACACGTGACCGACGGGAAGCATTCTCTTCTGTACACAGGGGACATAAACCTTTCGAAGACGCGGCTGCTTGACGGCGCAGACACGAAGAACATTGTCGCGGACACGCTTATAACCGAAAGCACATATGGGGCAAAGGACGACGTAGCACCTTCCGAAGGTGCGGTAGCAAAGAAGATGCTCACAGACATAAAGGAGACGCTCTTAAATGGCAACAAGGTCATAATCCCCTCGTTTGCCGTCGGGAAAGGCCAGGAAGTGCTTCTGCTGCTTGACGACTTCATGAACTCTGGCGCGCTGCCTAAGGTGCCAATCTATGTCGACGGCATGATAAACAAGGCGATGCGCATACACAGGCACAACGTGATATACTGCAGGAAGGAGCTGCAGCGCAAGATACTCATGAGCGACTCGGATCCGTTCAAGAGCAGCAACTTCTTCCCCGTAGAGTCGCGCCAGGCAAGGAGCAAGGCCGCGAGCGAGGATGGCGCGAGCATAATAGTCACTACAAGCGGAATGCTCAAAGGCGGTCCAGTGGTCTACTATCTTCAAAGATTGGCTGGCAATCCTGGGAACAAGATCATAGTTGTCGGATACCAGGCAGAGGGTACGCCGGGAAGGGCGCTGCTTGACGGTGCAACAACCCTCAAGTTTGAGCACGCAACAGTGCACATCAAGCTTGAAGTCAGGAGCTACCACCTTTCTGGGCACGCTGACCGTCCACACCTAGAGGCGATGATACGCTCAATAAAGACGCTGAAGAACGTTTTCATAATCCACGGCGAAAAGAGCAAGTCTGAGGCTCTGAGCGGCGACATACAGAAGACTTACAAGGTCATCGTACCGGAACTCGGAACAGCGTACGATGTATAGCATGTTGAGCAGGCTCTATCAAGGCGGCCGCATACTCGGCGCGGTCAAGTCGTCTCCTGAAGATTTCATAGTTGAGGAAATAGTGGGCAAGGGCATGGCCGTAGAGGCAGGAAAGAAGTACTCTCCCGACATGCTCGGCATGGAGGAAAAACCGGGCAAGTTCTGTGTGTTCGTGATGCAGAAGAAGAACTGGAACACGGCGCAGGCCCTGAGGACCATATCCAAGGTGCTGGGGAAAGGTATGCGCTCCATGGGGTTCGCAGGAACAAAAGACAGGATGTCGATATCTACTCAACTGTGCAGCGCCTTTGCTGCAGTGCCTGCACAACTCCTTGGGATCCACATAAAGGATATCAATATAAACGGGGCATGGACCAGCGACGCCCAGATAGAGATGGGCGGCCTGATCGGAAACCGATTCACAGTCACAGTCAAAAATACCTCAGCGCAGGATTCGCTGGAGAAGTCTCTTGCAACGCTGAATGGGGCCTTCCCTAATTATTTCGGCGAGCAGAGATTCGGGTTCCGCAACAACAACGTCAGCATAGGCCTGTCGCTGCTCAAGGGGAATTTCGAAGAAGCTGTGATGACTTTCCTGACTGACGCCCAGAACGAGGTGCGCGAGGACGCGACAGATGCAAGGCGCAAGCTGGCAGAGACGCGCGACTTCAAGGCGGCGATGCAGTACTTCCCAAGATACCTCAAATACGAGCGCACGATGATCGAATACTTGTCAAGATTCCCAACGAACTACGCGAACGCCATAAGGAAACTGCCTAGGTCATTGTCGCTAATGTTCGTGCATGCAGTTGAAGACTACATATTCAACGAGGAGCTGAAGCGCCGTGTGGAAAGCGGCGCCACAGCACCGGTGGAGAATGAGCTTGTCTGCGGGGCGAACAGCTACGGCTTCCCCGACATCAAATCAGTGAGCCGCTACGTTCCTGAGATGGGTGGTGCGTTCCTGGTGGGCAACATGGTGGGCTACGATACCAAGGAGCTGACAGTCCAGGAAGCGGAGTTGCTGAGCGAATTCGGCATAAGCCTCGAGTCGTTCAAGGCGAACAGCATCAAGGAGCTGAACTGCAGAGGCGCGTTCCGGGCCATGTTCGCGCCGTACAGGTGGATTTCATCCGAGCTGGGGCATGAAGATGCAAAGCTAAAGTTTGAACTGCCTGCAGGTTCCTACGCGACAGTGCTGCTGGACGAGCTCGTGGATTCAGAAAGCCAGAACCATAATGCAGTCCCAGCATGATCTAATTCGGTATTAAAATGCGCATAAACATCAAGGTCACACCAAACGCAAAGGTTCCGGAACTCGTCAAACTCGACGACCTGAACTACCGCGTGAAGGTCAACGCGCGCGCATCAGAAGGGAAGGCAAACCTGAGGCTAGTGGAGATGCTTGCGGACTATTTCGACGTTCCAAAATCGCATGTACTCATTTTGCATGGACTCAATAGCAGGGAAAAAGTAGTGGAAATCCTTATTTAGTGCACAACTTGCCTGCCGTTTGTGTCGGGCTTGTGTTTGCAAAGTGCTCTGATACACTAAACCTCATTTTAATGACATTCCCTGCTTGTCCTGAAATTCGTTTTTCTTTGGTTTGAAAAGGTTGTCGAGCAGCGATTCTGAAAATCCACGCGTCTGGAGAGTCTCTTTCAAGACTTTGCTGTCAGATCCAACGTCAATTTCGAGTTGAGATCCAGTAAGCCTGACGAATTCGTGCGTATTCATCATTTTTTCTAAGAGCAGATCATCACATTTTTCAGAAGAAGCTTTCTGAGTTTTCATGCTCGGATTTTTTCCAATGCTAGTCATAAATGTCAATACATGTGTCCTGCGGTTCAGATATATGTACTTTTTGTTTTGGCTTTAATCAACAATGCCCTGCCTGTCACGGTACGCATTTTGTGCCACACTTTGTGATGAATTCGCCAGGGTAGGGATTTGAACCCTAAATGCCGCAAGGCGGCAACCAGATCTCGAGTTTCGCCATAGTTCTGGCGCGTTGCCGGATTCCGCCACCCTGGCATACAAGCAAATCGCTTAAAGCCTTAGTGCTCGTAATTAATATATCTTAGGCTCTTGCACTGTAAAGCGCAGGTATGATACAATGGATGACGAAGTTGGAGGGGCGGCAGGACGATTATCTCTTAGACTTTTCACCGTGCTGTTGTTTGCAATACTGACCGTGAGCGGCGCAGCATTCGCCGTGTACATGCTTTTGACCTCCACCAGCATGAGCATGGTGGCGCTTGCAATCGTATTTCTGATGCTGGCGCTGGTCAGCGGATTCTTCAATGTGACTTCTGCGCTGCAGTACTACAGGTCTTACTTCTATTACAGGCACATAAAAGAGATAAGTGCCGGACTCAAGCCTCTGCGCAGCTTTCCCACAGTAGCTATAGTCGTTCCCGTCTTCAATGAGAGCACCGAGATGGTCAAGAGAAACGTGCTGCGCCTGCAGAGCATGGATTATCCGAAGAGCAAGATGCGCTTCTACATGGTTGACGATTCAACCAATGCGCAATCAGTGGAAGAACTTCGCGATTTCAGCAGGAGCAACGACATAGTGTTCATGCACAGGGAAAACAGGTCAGGATTCAAGGCGGGCGCATTCAACAATATGCTGAGGAACTCTAACGAGGAATTCATTGCCATATTCGATGCCGATGAGTATCTTACCAACAAGAGCTTCCTCAAAGAGCTGATGCCCTACTTCTCAGACAAGCAGATGGCATATGTGCAGGCCAGAAAGAGCAGCTTCAACGGCTCGTTCTTTTCCAACTCGGTAAAACTGTTCGACGATTTTTTCTTTACGTTCATACAGCCCGCCAGGGCATTCAACAACACCGCGATATTTGCCGGCTCATGCGGCATAATAAAGAAGTCAGTACTGGACACGATCGGCGGATTTCCAGAGTACATAGTGGAGGACACTTTCTTCAGCTTCGAAGCGGATGTCAACAGCTACAAGGGCCTGTACGTGCCGAAGATATACGCTTATGGCGCACCCATAACCTCGTTCACGGCGCTTGCAAGGCAGCAGTGGCGCTACAATTACGGCGACACACAGTTCTTGAGATATTTCATAGACAAGCTCGTACACAAGAAGGCACAGCTTAGATCGCACTTCTCAAAAGTAGACTACGTGGCCCACGGGTTCGGTCTAAACTACCTCTCAGTCATGCTAGTACTCTCAACAATAGCATCTGTACTTATCGTGTTCTCTAATTTCTCATTCGCACACATGTCGCTGTCGCAGTTACTTTTGGCTAATAGCATGCAGCAGAGCATAGAGGTGCTAGGCTTCGCCACATTCCTCATTTCGCTGCTAGTGCCTGTTATGTTGACAAAAGTATATTTCAAATCAATAAGTCGGGGCCTTATGGTCTTCGTACTCAACTTTGCACTAGCAATAGTAAGGTTCAAGGCCGCAATTGCAGCAATGCTTGGAGTCAACCCTGCCATGCACTGGCACAGGGTCACTGGGCACAACAAGCACCGTGCCCTCTTCTCCTTATTCAATACGTCCACTGAGATAGGCTTCGCACTCATGATGCTTGCAGCAGGATATATCGCATTCTATTTCAACAACATCACAGGGAGCCTGTGGCTCGCCTGGTATGGCGTCATGTATTTGGCCGCGACGATGCTCATCTACAAATATGGTTGAATGATCTATCTGAAGAAATACACGACAGACAACGGCGTTATGCTGGCAATGTGCGACGTCGACCTCATAGACAAGGTGCTGACAGAAGGCGACCTTGAGATAAACATAAAGGACTATTCCGCTTTCTACAAAGGGGACATCATCGATCCCAAGCGTGCAAAGGTCATCATAAACGCAGAGGAAATACATTCTGCCAATGTCATAGGCAAGGAGGCGGTCGCTGTCGCAATAGAAAGCGCTATCATAGAAAAAGGGCACGTCAAGAAAATAAAGGACGTTCCATACGCGCAGGCGTTCAGCACCAAGTTCTAGCTCCTCAGACTGCAATATTATTAAGCTGTCCCTGGTATTATTGCCTGATTCAATGGCAGAATATGAAGATTGGAACAAGCTGACAGAAGGCACAAAGGATCTGGAAAGGGCAAGGCAGTCGCTGGTTGAAGAGCTGCAGGCCATAGACTGGTACCAGGAGCGAATAGACCTGACCAAGGACGCGTCGCTCAAGAAGGTCCTGGAACACAACAGGGACGAGGAAAAGGAGCACGCAGCGATGCTGATGGAATGGGTAAGGAACAACGACCCCGTACAGGATAAGAAATTCAAGGAGCACGATTGACAAGGAAACAATCAGAGAAAATCAGCTCAGGCACACATACAGGATACTGTCCGCTTTCACGTGGTTACATGCCCCGCAATGACACATGGTCTTTAGGCAACGCAGTCGTTCCGACACACTATGCGATAAGGATTGAGCCTGACCTCTCAACGTTCATATTTATGGGCGACGAAACAATCCACGTCAGAGTAAGCAAAGCATCAGATCGAATAACATTGAACGTAAAGGAGCTAAAGATAAGTTCGGCATCTGTGAAGGCCGGAAATCGGACGTACAAGGCTAAATTATCAGAAAACAAGGTCAAGGAAGAGTTGACTCTCATCCTGTCCCATAGGGTGAAAGGAGAAGCGGAGATTTGCATAACATTCTCTGGTCGCAACACCGAAAGGCTATGCGGCTTCTATAAGAGCAGTTATAAGTATAAAGGCAAAGAGAGATGCCTGCTGACCACGCACTTCGAGCCGAGTGACGCCAGAGCAGCATTTCCCTGTTTCGACGAGCCGGCGCTAAAGGCAACATTTTCATTGTCGCTCATAATAGACCGCAATCTAAGCGCAATCTCCAACATGCCTATAAAGAACGAGTCGAACACGGCTGACGGCAGAAAGCGCGTAAACTTCATCAGAACTCCAAAAATGAGCAGCTATCTGCTTTATTTCGGTGTTGGAAATTTCGAACGCGCGATCAAACGCATTGGAAAGATAGAAGTGGGCGTAGTTACCGTGCCCGGGCGTATCAAGCAGGCCAAGATGTCACTGAAGTTCGCAGTAAAGTCCATAAACTTCTACCAGAAATATTTCAGAATAAACTATCCGCTGCCTAAACTCGACATGATAGCCGTGCCGGACTTCTCCTATGGAGCCATGGAGAACTGGGGTGCCATGACGTTCCGTGAATCTAACCTGCTAGGTGATGAGAAGAAAAGCGCTACGCGGACAAAGCAGAACATAGCGCTTGTGGTTGCGCATGAGATCGCCCATCAGTGGTTTGGAGACCTTGTGACCATGAAATGGTGGGACGACCTCTGGCTAAATGAGAGCTTTGCTACCTTTCTGGAGTACAAAGCTGTAGATTCAGCATTTCCAGACTGGAAGCTATCCGACCAATACCTTATAGATACGGTGTCTGTAGCTCTCAATTCTGACCAGCTACTTTCCACGCATCCGATAAGCGTCCATGTAACGAACCCTGCCGAGAGTGAGCGTCTTTTTGACAGAATAAGTTACGAGAAGGGAGGTTCGATTCTTTATATGCTAGAGGATTATGTGGGGCAGGATGTGTTCAGAAAAGGCCTGCACAATTACCTTAGTAAGAAGGCATATTCCAATGCCACAAAATCCGATCTCTGGAACGAGATAAGCGCCGAGGCAAGAAAGAGGGGCATTCGAGATGTCGAGTTGGTCGCAAGAAAGTGGATAGATGCTCCAGGATACCCTCTGATAGAGGCGTCCAAAGCGGGCAGCACCCTGCAACTTGTCCAGAATAGGCTCACACTTTCAAAGACAATCAGCGGACAAGTATGGCCTATCCCTCTAAGATACAGAATGCAAGACGGATCTCAAGGAAAGAAGTTGATGTTAGGCAGAACTGCCAGCATAGTGCTGGGAGACAACAGGTGGGCCAAGTTGAATCTCTCTCAGGCAGGCTTCTATAGGGCATCGTATCCTGAATATATTTTGGAAGAGTTGGGAGGTGCCATCCACTCCGGAATAATTGCAGACAGAGACGCATGGGGAATTGTCAACGACCTGTTCTTCTTGGCCCGCTCCGGAAGGATTCCAGCTAAAAAATACCTTGGTTTTGTCACGAAGTACTGTATGCTGGATTCGCACCTTCTCAATCTTAGCGTCCTGTCTCACCTGCAATGGTTCTGCCTGGAATTGCATGGCACAAAGATGCAGGACGAAGCAAATAAGGTCGCAGAATCTTATGGCAACATCCTGTTGAAGAGGCTTACCTGGCATTTCAAGCGGAGCGACAACAACATAACTACGGCGCTACGCGGTGCCTCTATATCCTTGTTGGGTCTTGTAGGAGACAAGAAAGTGGTTGAAGTTTCCAAAGCGATGTTCAATACCTTCCTGAAAAAAGGGATACCGATAAACCCCGATCTGTGTTTGCCTGTCTATGCCACTGTAGTGCGCTCAGACACCGGCAGAGCATATGGCACCATGAAAAGACTCTATGCAGAAGAAGGGACTCCGGAAGAGCAGAGAAGGCTACTGCTAGCAATCGGCTCTGCGAGCGACCCTTCCCACCTGCGCGACGCACTATCTTTCTCTGCCTCAAAAGCCGTAAGACTGCAGGATTCCTATCTTATACCCTCTTCAGAATCAAGCCATCCAGAAGCTCATGCAGCACTCTGGAAGTGGGTAAAGCAGAACTGGAAAAATATCCTGAAAAGATACCCCATAAATATGCGCATAATGTTCGTAGAGATCTTCGCAAACGTCAACGACAGGCGCATATATGCTGACATAAAGAAGTTTTTTGGCAAGAAAGAGAACGTAAGGGATGAAATACGCATGTCTGTCACGCAGACGCTAGAGAGGATAGAGGCAAACCTCTCGTTCATAGAGAAGAATGCCTAGCGGTCACTTGCTGTAATAGAATATCACGGACACCGTCCCTGTTACCTCTGCAGTGCCTGGATAAAACGCCAGATTGCTGCTAACGCCGGATTTCGTCGCAGCGGCGCCGCCGCTATATATCGGATAAGCCCTGTACGTGCTCACGGTTATGTTGATCGGCGTAAGCATGGCATTCTGGCCCACAATCGCGTGCGCCTGAGATGTTGCATTTGCAATTGCTGATGACAGCGCCGTGCTCCTGAGGTTGCTGGACTGCGAGGCTGAAAGCATGGTGTACTCGCTGCTTACGTACACGTTTGACATGTTTGATAGTGCGTCAAGAAATGCGCTTATTCTCTGCGTGCTCACCGTTGTATGAAGGTTTTCCTCAGCAAGGTAGGGCCTGCTGGTTCCATTCGTGTTGTTCTTGTTCCAAGTACCTGCCTTGGTCAGCGTGTACGAATCTGTGCTTATGTTGCTTCTGTTCCAGTTCACGTAATTCATCAACGTAGCATTAAGCATGCTCAATGTTGCTGAAAGGTTTGCGGCCGCGTCGCCAGATGACGCGCCGGTGCCGTTAGCATAAATGAAGACCTGCACCTCTGTAGGAATTTCGGATGCGCTGCCCGATGCAGTTACTGTAATTGTGTGCATTCCAAAGCGCATTATCAACGGAGTTAACGCGCTGAACAGAATGGCGACACCTAGTATCGCTGCGAGACATACAAGTGCTATGTTTGTGATAGGTTCACGCATTTTATCACGCATAAATATAGAGAGGGCTGTTCTTATATCTGACGCTTGTATTGCACACATGCGCGTCCGAAGTTTCGAAATATCAACACAAAAACCTTAACCTTTAGGCAAGAATTCCGCGACCTTTAGGTCGTGGATGAATTGCATCCTTGCTGAAATACTTTTCCTGCCGATTTCTGCGTAATGCAGCCGCGGCGCGGAAAAAATTGCGCCGCAAACTGCAGATACGTGATCTCATGGATAGTGGAACTGCTACGAATAAAGAACCATCGGCCGACCGTGTTAGCCACCAGTATAATTTCCAGCATCTTGTCTTCGTGACGAAATACCGGTACAAGATGTTCAAGAACCCAAAGACGATCGCTGCAATCCGTAGCGCCCTCTATAACGTGGCAGAGAGGTATAAGATCTCAATAAAGGAAATGTCCTTCGGCGATGATTTCGCACACGTACATCTTGAGACTGGGATTCCAAATACAATGTCAGTTGCGAATGCCGTAGTAATTAAAGTAATAAAAAAGGTAAAACAGGTAGTTTAATAAACTGCACTTTGTTATATATTGGTGATAAAATGGCAGAAAAATTGGCAGAAAAAGGAGGCAACTCTCTTAGAAAGAACCTGTTGGAAATAGGTGCAGTTGTAGCCGCAGTTGCAATTACTGCAGAATTGGCTAATACTGCGCGCAAGTTGAAAAATGAAGGAAAGCTAAACAGGGAGGAAGCAGAGAAAATGATACACGAGGCTGTCAGTAAATATACTGGTGAAGGCACAAAATACGTAAACGACGCAGTGAGCAAGTTCGACGACTTTGTCAAGGGAAACGAATTTGTGACCAAAAATGATATAAAAAGTCTTAAGGCACAGATAGACAAGCTCAACAAGCTTTCTGGAAAGGCGGCAGCTAATCTTTCTAAGAAAGCAAGCAAAGGCGCGAAGAAGGTTGGCAAGATGGTTTCAGGTAAACGAAAGAAGTAAGCCTGAAAGAAAATTTTGGACTCGGCGGGGATCGCACCCGCGACCTTCCGATTTTTTGGATTTCTAACCCTGTGCGGGCCATCATGCAAATCGGACGCTCTACTACTGAGCCACGAGCCCTTGATATGGATTAGGTAAAAAGCGTATTTAGCTTTAATGGCGCATGCGTGCTTTCTTCGCATGCTGTTTCTTGTGCCCCAGCATCTTCAATAACTTTGCAGTGGGCGTGCGTGCCTTCTTATGCTTGGCCGTCTTTCTGGCCGCTGTATGCCTCTTTCTAGCAGCACTGGACTTAACACTGCCTTCCGTCAGCTCATCCACAAGTTCGATGTCCTTGCCGTTCTTCTCCTTCTGTTGCAGATTGTTCAGCATCGTGTCCACCACGTTGTCGCTGACGGGATCAGTATCCTTGGTGCCGCCTGACAGCAGCGCGTTCTCGACGTCGCCCTTGACTAGCATGTTGTTCAGCGCGCGCATCTGCTTTATCCTCTCAAGCTCGCGTGCGTACTTGCCCTTCTTGCTATCCTGCGCCATGAAATGCCTATAATCTAGCAATGTTTTTAACTCTTGCTGCCCATACGGCGCGCTCCACGCACCAAGCCTGCGTAAAGAGAGGCACCTACTTTACATTTCAACAAATATTTACAAACAAACTACAGAAAACCTAGTATGAATCAGAAACAGATAGGAAAATGAAGGTCGAGAGGCAGGGTTAACCTAAACTCTGCGAAAAGAAGCACAGGTCGCGCATATTTGCGACGGAACTGGGTTATGGGAAGTCTCGGAAAGACCAATAAGCTTTTTATACCTTATGCGACCTAAATAGTGTTGGTGCCTTTATGGCAGCATAAGCTCTTACATTCGAAATATTTGAGAGCCTGTTTTTCGCTTGATGAAAATATTATGTAGAGGGTATGCTCTGTGATATCGTGCTTTTGCATGATTGATGTGAGGAGAAGCTTGCAATATTAAGCCGTCTAGGGAATGACTTGGCTGTAGTAGCGATGAAAGCCCTGGCAAGCTGGGATAATCCCGGGGTAGCCGCAGGTCAGGCTGTGAACCCGGGGTCGCTGAATTGTGCAGAGATGCACGCAAACGCGGGGAACTGAAATATCTTAGTACCCGCAGGAGAAGAAAGAATTTTCGATGCAGCTAGTAAAACGATTGAACGCTGCGGAGGGCAAACCGAATCCTGCTTTGCAAAAGGCGTGGAGATGTGGTGCAGAAGGGGTCCAAAAGATGAGTCAAACGCATTGGAAAGTGCGGCCACAGAGAGTGACAGCCTCGTAGGCGAAGTCCAATGGATCATATACTGCGAGAGAGTAATTCCGCCTGAGTACGCGGAGTGAATACGGGGGCATTAAACCCCAACCCTAAATATTGACTACAGACCGATAGCGTACAAGTAGCGCGAGCGAAAGTTGAAAAGAACCCAGGAATGGGAGTGAAATAGATCTGAAACTAGGCGGTTACACACAGGCAAGGCACGAAAGTAATGAAGTGTTTTGAAGCGAAGATGCGTAAGCATCAAGCGAAAGGCATGGAACAGTGTTTTGCCATTCTTCTTGAAGCAAGAGCCAGGGAGTGTATTTGAGTGGCGAGCCGGAAGGCGAAGCGAAAGCGAGAGCATGCAGATTCGAGATGCAGGGTATGAAAATGCCTGAGTCACTTGAGTACGACCCGAAGCCATTGTGATCTACGCGCGACCAGGGCGAAGGCAGGCTAACGCCTGCTGGAGGCCCGCAACCCGTCATGGTATATCCTGTTGGGTGAGTCGCGGGTAGTGGCGATATACCTTTCGAACATGGCAATAGCGGGTCCCTTCTGAAGTATCTTTAGGATAGCTCCGAGCGAGCTTGCGTGCGCGGTAGAGCAACCGAATAACTGAAAAGGTGTCGAAAGGCACCGTCAGTTTATCGAACTCCGAATGCGCGCGCTGCGTAGACCTCGGGAGTCGGCTGCGCTGGGTATGCTAGCGTGGCGAGACCGGAAAGACGGTAACTAAGGCTAAGGCCCCCAAATCCTGATTGAATGCATTGAAAGCTTGTGATGTCATAGACAGCTGGGAGGTAGGCTCAGAAGCAGCCACCCTTCAAAAAACGCGTAATAGCGTACCAGTAGAGACATTGCTGGCCTAAAACATACGGGGCTAAGTCAGGTGCCGATACCTTAGAATGCGAAAGCATTAGTAAGAAGGCGTGCCTCATGACGAGAAGTGCGTCCGAGAGGACACATGGACCATGTGGCAGCGATAATCCTGGTATTAGTAACAGCATATATGGGTGAGAATCCCATACACCGGAAGCACACGGTTTTCTTCGCAACGCTTGTCAGCGGAGAGTTAGGCGATCCTAAGCCATGCGCTAATAACAAAATGGCAAAAGGGAAGCTGGTTAATATCCCAGCCCCTAGGATGTAGGCGCGGCAACGCAAGGCAGATTTCTGAAGTTTGGGGATAGTTCCGCAAGAAAGTGCAAACGGCTGCAGAGTCTCGTTATGAGGAGAAGCAGCTAAATGAACTATTGGAATGAATTCCTGAGCACGTCAAAAGGGAATCTGCAACGATCATCCTAGTCCGTACCTAGATCTAGCACAAGTGCTGCTGGCTGAAAAAGCCAAGGTGTGTCGGAATAACTGACGTTAGGGAAATCGGCAAGTTGGTGGCGTAAGTTATCGATAAGCCATGTCTGCGCCTTGTAAGCGCAGATGTCACTGGCCAGGGAACAACAACTGTTTAGCTAAAACACAACTCACCGCAAAGCCGTAAGGCTAAGCACAGTGGGTGACGCCTGCTCACCGCTAGTACGTGAAAACCCAGTTCAATGGGAATAAGCGCTAGCAAAGAGCGGGGATAATTCTGATCCTCTTAAGGTAGCGTTATACCTCGTCACTTAATAGGTGACCTGCATGAAGGGCGTAATGATTGTTCCACTGTCCCAACGTTGGATCTGGTGAACTTACAGCGCGGTGAATATGCCGCGATCCCCCAGTGGGAGAAAAAGTCTCCATGAAGCTTTACTGCAGCCTGTAGTTGTTGCAATATGTGCTATACATAGCGTAAGTGGGAGCGTCGAACGCAGCGCTTTGGTGCTGCGCGAGCAACAATGTAACACCACTTTTAGCGTGTGTTGTAGCTTACCCGAAAGGGGACAGCTGCAGGTGGGCAGTTAGACTGGACGGTCGCTTTCGATAATGAAACGAAAGTGATCAATGCTCTGCTTAGGCGGGTTGGAAACCCGCCGTAAAGCATAAAGGCAAATGCAGGGCTGACTGTATACCGAAAAGCGTGGTATGCAGACTGGAAACAGGGGCTTAATGAGCTCTGGTGCGCCCTTTTAATGGGGCCCCATGCTGTCAAACAAGTTACTCTGGAGGTAATCGATTCGTCGCCGGCAAGAGTTCGCATCGACCCGGCGGTTTGATACATCGATATGGTCTCGGGTTATCCCGGCTGTGCATAAGCAGCCAAGGGTTGGGCTGTTCGCCCATTAAAAACCCACGTTAGTTGCGTTCAGTCCGCCGTGAGGCAGGACGGTATGATCTACTGGGGGTGTTAGTGTTAGAGGATAAGATCCCCTCAATACGAGAGGAACGGGGGGTCGGCGTCTCTAGTGTACCTGTTGTGATTGCATTGCAGGGTAGCCACACGCCATATGGATAAGTCCTGAAAGCATCTAAGGACGAAGCTATACCCGAAACGAAACACTAGGACGGTCGGAATAGACGACTTTGATAGGACGGGTGCATAAGCAGAGAGCGCAAGCGATTTGCGGACATACCGTTACTAAAGTCTAAATTGCAAGCTTCTCTTCATCCTTTTTTCTTTTTAGAAAAATGCCCAGCGTAAGCTAGGTATGCTCTTTCTTGGCTGGAAAAAGGAAATTTTTATTCCCAGCGTAAGCCATGCACAATATGAATGACGTACTTATTAATTTTCCCATTTTATATTCTATAGTGCTGACATGACCGATGACGCGAATTTAAAAATACTTAAAAGGCGTTACGCTAAGGGGGAAATCACAAAAGCGGAATACGACCAGATGAAGGAAGACCTTAGCGGGGTAAAAATCATGCCGAAAATCTCATCCAAGGCATCCTCGCCAGCTCCAAATATAAAATTCTCCGATCTTAACGCTGCGATGAGCGCAGACATCAACAAGATCGTAATAGCAATCGTAGTCGGCACAATAATAAGCGCCGCTTTAAGTTTTAAAATTAACGCCCTAGGCCTATTATTTGGCGGAATTGCTACTGGCTTAATTTTGGGCAAGGGCGTTAAAATGGGTCTTGGTGTTGGTTTTGTGGTGGGTATCCTTGGCGGTATTGTCATCTTGTTAATCACAGGAAGCTCTCCATTGTACATTGTTGACAATTTTATCGGTGTAATCGTGCTTGCCCTTATTGGTGGTGTCGGGGGTATTGTAGGTCAGTACTTCGCAAAGTTCATTAAACTGTAACCGAAAAAGCACGTGCTGCGGTTGATATACTTATTAATTTTCCTATTTTATATCATACTGTGTTTACGTGGCTGAAGACGCGAATTTAAAAATACTTAAAAGGCGTTACGCAAAT
This sequence comes from uncultured Microcaldota archaeon, assembly GCA_903884115.1. GTDB lineage: Archaea > Micrarchaeota > Micrarchaeia > Micrarchaeales > Micrarchaeaceae > CAISDH01. Next base: position 71,255 of record CAISDH010000033.1, read on the forward strand.
GGCGAAATCACCAAGGCGGAATACGACCAGATGAAGGAAGACCTGACAGGAGTCAAAAGTGAGACACCAATCGCAGCCAAGACCTCCATTGCGGGTAAGGCTTCCACTCAAACTCCAGGTGCGACGTCTCCTTTGGTGGGGGTGGCGGTTGTGCTTCTTGTGGTTGCATTTGTATGGTACTTCGTGAGTTCTATTCTTCCGCCTATAAGTTCCTTGCCAGGCGAGAGTACTTCTATCTACACTCCAGTCTACAGTACAACGATGGAACCTGTGTATACTACCACGTTTGATATAGATAACTGCTACAGCAGTCAGGTCATAAGATATGTGTTGACGGAACTTAGCACCAACAGAACTTTTTCAGCAAATTATTCTGTGGCCCGCTCCCCTTTCATAAACCAGTGTCCCACGGGCAGCGTTACGATGTTGATGGGTGAGAACGGTGCGTATTCTTTTACCATCTATACGGCGGATGGCCACGAGGCGTGGTGGAACAAGATATACATTAATGCAGGATCAGCGGCAACTTTAATAGTCGCCTCCAACGGTGGCGGTCTGAGCACAAGCAGCCTTGCCAATGTTCAAGCCGACGGCAGCAGCTAGAACTAGGATCAAACCGCAAGCAACGTTCCAGCGGACTGGCTCTCTTTATGATTTGCCTTTTGAAAACCGCCCAAATCAGCCCTACGTTTCTTTTTAGGCGCCACTCAACGTGTCTTCCAAAATTTTGCTGGTTTCGTTCAGGCTGCTTGCGAATTGAGTTAACCTTTGACGCTCTGTAATGTTCTGAGCATACCACTTTGCTAAGAATGCCGTATCATCCAGCCCTTTCTTAAGTTCGGGATATTTTCGCCCGTTCACTACTTCCGCGGCCTCGTTTATGCGTTTGGAGAATTCTTTGGCTGCGCCCTCATCACTAGATACCTTATTTACCGCTCCATCGAAGGAGACTATGCTCTTTAATTGTTTCATGCAGCCGAGATCCATGGAGAATATCTTCTGCATTGGTTTATCCATCTTGTCAACTTTGTTCAGACTGCTGGCCAAACTTTCAACAAAGCTGTTAGCTGCCTTATCCAAGGCTTTCGCAGCCTGACTCACGTCCGTACTTCTTCCCTGAGCTGACACAGCACCTACGTTTAATTCAATGCTTGACATGATATCCTCTCAATTGCGATCTACTTTTCTATCTGCTCTCTCTGAAAGACCTCATCAAGGTCGATCTCCTCCATGCTCTTGATGCTCTTTGCTATCTCATGCTCTGTGTATTCTGGGAAATCGACTCCGCTGACCACTATCATGACGCGCAGCGCGTCCTTCTTGATCTCAGGGTCTATCCTTGCGCCCCACTTAACCAATGCGTCGCTGTTCACCCTTGCCGCGATGTCCTGGAACACTGCCTCTGCCTCTCTTAATGTGAGGCTCTCCCCGCCGACTATGTTAACCAAGGCCTTCTTTGCATTGGTGAGGTCTGCGTCGAGCATCGGGCTCTTTATCGCATTCTCCAGTGCCACAACTGCCCTGCTTGTGCCGTCGCCTCCAGCGATGCCCTCTCCTGTGCCTATCACAGCGTAGCCGCCATCCTTGAGCACGGTCCTAAGATCTGCGAAGTCTATGTTCACCATTCCAGACTTCGTGACCATCTCAACGATGCCTTTCGTAGCGTTCGCAAGCACTTCATCAGAAACTCTGAATGCCATGTTCAACGGAAGGTCCGGCGCCACTGCTAGCAGCTTGTCGTTGTGTATTATTATTGCCGTGTCGACTACCTTCTTCAGCTTTGCAAGACCCTCCAATGCGTTATGCATCCTCATCTTGCCCTCGCTTGAGAACGGCAGTGTAACTATTGCTATCGTAAGTGCGCCTGCCTCCTTCGCCTCGTGCGCAATCGTGGCAACGGATCCTGTGCCAGTTCCGCCTCCAAGTCCGCAGGTTATGAATGCAAGCTGAGCATCGCCAAGCATGTGCCGTATCTCCTCCTTGCTTTCCACTGCTGCTTCTTCACCCACCTTTATATCGCTGCCAGCGCCCAATCCACGCGTCAGTTTCTTGCCGATGAGCAGTTTGCGTTCGGCTTTTATCTTTACAAGATGCGCAGCGTCAGTATTCATCGCGACAAGAGTCGCGCCCTGCACGCCGATGCTGCTGAGCCTTGCTATCGTGTTGCTTCCGCTGCCTCCGGTGCCTATCACGTAAATCTTGGGTTTTGCGCTCTCAATAAAGCGCAATATCTCCTCATCATCAGGACTAAGCATCTCTGCCATGAAATTACCGGTCGCGCTTTAGCTAGGAAGCGAAAAGATAAAATACTATTGACTTGTTGCGGTGAAGGGTCCCTATCTGGCGTTACGCAGGATGTGCTCGTCAACAAGCTCCTTTGCTGCCGCTTCATACTCCACTTTTGGTTCGAATCCAAGCTCGCGCCTCGCCTTTGATATGTCGAACACCCTGTCGCTTGTGATCTTGCTTATGTGATCGGATATTACCTTCGGTCTAGACCCCTTGAACTTTGACGTGAGCATTTCGTAATGCGCCATTATGTCCGCTACATATTTCGGCACATGCCTGTGCGGTGTCTGAACTCCAAGATATTTCGTTAGAAGGTTGAATAGCTCTTTCTGGGGCTTCACTTCCTTTCCAGCAACCAGATACACCTCTCCAGGTGTTCCCCTGTCCTTTGCAAGCAGCAAAGCGTCTATCAGGTCGTTTATGTGTATCCAGTGTATCCTGTTGTTGCCGCTGCCTATGATGGGCATCTTGCCCTTCTCCAGCTGCATCAATACATATTCGTAACCGTCCTTGAATCCCTTGCCAAAGATGTCAGACGAGCGCAAGACAATGCCCTTCCTATCTAGGACAAGCCGCTCCGCAATCGACTTTGTCTTGCCGTAGAACCCTGATGGTGCGTACGGTGTCAGCTCTGTTATCAGGGAATTGGCATGGTAGCCGTACACTGCAGTGGATGACAGATAGATGAATTTGCTGGCGTGCGATGCCTCCACCAAGTTCTTGGTGCCTGTGACATTCACATCGAACATGAGGCTCCTTGGTGCAGTGTAGTCCAGTACTGCGGCGAGGTGGTATACTGCATCCACGTCTTTCATTGCTTTGGCTACGGCCTCCTTGTTGAGAATGCTTCCCCTGACTATCTCCGCACCTTTTGGGGCGACATCGAAATCCATTATAAATACTCTTACGCGCTCTCCCCTTTCGACAAGTGCGTCGACAAGGCGCTTTCCAACCCTTCCGCTGGCGCCTGTCACCAGGACCGTCCGGCCGTTTGATTCTGCCATAAACATGCAATATTAGTTTCGGATTTACTCCTATTTATATGCTCTTTTTGTGCCAATTTGTTTGCAGGTCTTTGTATGGTTGTCAAACGGAAGATCTACGTGGTGGCCAGGGTTCTTGTCTGGTACCTGCCGCGCCGTTCTATTGCATTCAGCCTGCCTTCTGTCCTGTTGCTTGCGTTGTATGCTTTTCTGTACCCTGCCATGAAGCTGGAAAATTCTGCGCTGGAGAGCGATCTTTTCATCAGCAGAAGGTCAAGTGCCATTTCCTCCACTGAGCTCATAGTGGAGGAAAGCCCGAAATCTATCACATACGCAATGCTGTCGCATACCATTATGTTCGCAGGTGTGTAATCGCCGTGGGCTATTCCTGCCGAATGCATGCGCCCTGCATACGCTCCGATATCAAACAGGATCGTTTCAAGCCTTCCTGCGCTAATGCCACGTTCCAGCATCTTGTTGAGGTTTGTTCCGCGCAATCGGCCCATGTATATGTCGAAATCGTCAACAAGCAGCAACACTGGAGTCTTCACCCCTGCAAGCGATGCAAGCGCTAGTGCCCTTGCCTCTGTCTTGGTTCTCTGCCTCCTTAGCGCATCGTCTAGCTGCCTCACTCTGTAGCTCTTTGGCAAGCGCCTCTTGACAACTGCATCTTCTCCAAGGAGTGCGGTTGCGTATATCTTTGCCTCTGCGCCCTCTGATATAAGCTCCATCATTTCCACTCCAGTACAACCTTGTCTACCCTGTATTTCTGGTTCACGCTGCAGTCCTCGAGCCTGTGCTTGGCTCCTGAGAGCAGCAGCCTCTCTGCTACAAGTGCGATCATTGCGCCGTTGTCTGCGTTGAATTCATTCGGCGCCACTCCAAATCTTACTTTGTGTGATGCGGCCACCATCGACAGCATCTCCTGCAGCCTTGCGCTCTGAGCCACGCCGCCGCAGACTATAAGCGTATGCTTGCCCGTTAGCAGAAGTGCCCTCTCTGTAGCTTCGCACAGCATAGAGAACGCAGTCTCCTGCAAGGAGTATGCCACATCCTTCAGCGCATGGTTATTGAGCATCTTTACTGCATTGGTCATAAGGCCTGCAAACGCGAAGTCCATGCCCTTGACGGTGTAAGGCATGCTGATGTAATTTCCGCCCTGAGCCGCGCTCGCTACTTCCGAGCCCCACGCACGCTTGAACCCCGCGTCTCTTGCGAAGTTGTCGAGCATGTTACCCACGCCTATGTCAAAAGTCTCTCCATACACGTGGTAGTGCTTGCGTGGCTCGTCCACGATTGCAAGAATCTGGGAGTTGCCTCCGCTGACATACAGCACCAGAGGGTCGCGAGCCTTGCACATATGACTCGTTATCTCTATGTGCGCAACCGCATGGTTCACGTGGAATATCGGAATTCCATAGCGCTGCGCAAGGCTCCTTGCCGCGAGCATGCCCACCTCAAGGCAGGGCCCCAACCCTGGGCCCTTTGTATATCCAACCGCCTCTATGTCGCGAATTCCTATTCCTGCATTCTTCAGCGCTCTTCCCAACGTGGCGTGGAGGTTCTTAGTGTGCAGCGCGGCTGCGCGCATAGGCAGAATGCCCGCATTGCCTATCTTGTACATGCGCTTCTCGTTTGCAAGGATTAGTCCGTTATCAACTATGCCGATTCCAAGCGTGTGTGCGCTGCTCTCTATCCCAAGGACGGGCATTTAACCGCCTATGAGGCATCTATGCTTGACTCCTTGTAGCCTATGCTTATCAGCGCTTTCTTGGTCGCAAGCTTGTGTTCGCCCTGCAGCTCTATTATGTTGTGCTTCGACGTGCCGCCGCATGCGAGGATGCGCTTCAGGTTCTTGGCTGTCTTTTCCAGTTCATCCTGGCTTATCCCTTCGACCACTGTTACGTACTTGTCGAATTTCGCCTTCTTAGTATAGACTCTAATCTTGGTTTCTGTTTCTCTTTCCAGGACGTTGCAAACGCAAATCTCTAGCGGAAGACCACACTTGGGGCAGATGTCCGGCATTTAATTCTTGGCACCTCTCTCCTTGAGCATTGTATTTATCCTTGCGATGGTCCTTCTGATTTCCCTTACCTTTACGATCTTGCTCTGAACTCCTGTTGACGCTGTCTTGTTCCTCTCTATGTTAAGCTCAAGCACAAGCTGATCGCGTGTGCTCGCAAGTGCGTCGTTCTGCATTCCCCGTATGTCCTTTATCTTCATAAACTACCATATGTATTTGGAACTTCAAGGTTTAAAGACTTTGGTTTTTCGGAAGTCTTTAATCTATTCCTGATTCGTGCCAATCCCTGCTGTCGCATTGGTCCGACAGGCCAGGTTATCCGCCAGAAGAACGCCTGCGCCGCAGGCTTTATGCGCCTGCGTTAGGCCATGCTTCTTTCTTTTGCAGGTGTGATCTTCACTTTGTCTTTTTCTATTATGCTACCCAATTCATATTTTGTTCTGGATTCGAACCATCCTGTCGGGACTGCTATGGACACTAGCTCGCTATAGATGTCTTCCAGGCGCCACAAAGCTTCACCTGATAGACTTCCTTTTTTAACAATCCCTAGTATCTCCTGTACGTCTTTTGCATCACGTCTTGACAGCTCCTGTACGATGTACCGGTGGGCATTGCCTGTATTTTCAGATACAGCTCTAATAAAAAAGACAGTGCTTTCTTTTTCTGCAGTCCTGATAAGATTGGCTATCTCCATAGTATATTTCAGACCTTGTATTATTTAAAAGTTACTGCCCTTTACCTTGGATTTTTTGCCATGCTCTGGGTGTTGAAACTCCATAAACCGTCTGGAAACAAATTCTTTGAGCGTCTCTCGGATAGGCATCAGAAGAATAACCTCTTAATGTAACAATCTCTGCGGCTGCCCTTCCATAGGTTTTTATATCCTAAGTGGAGAATGTCTCTGAAGAGAATGCCCATCAAGTTCAAGACGACAGCAGACATAAAAATACCGACAAGCCTGATTGACCAGGTCATCGGGCAGAAGAACGCGACAGAGATAATCAAGAAGGCAGCGAAGCAAAGGCGCAACGTGCTTCTTGTTGGCTCGCCAGGCACTGGAAAGACTATGCTAGCCCAGGCCATGGCGGAGATGCTGCCGCCCACCGAACTTGAAGATGTGCTAACGTACAAGAACCAGAATGACGAGAATCAGCCCATTGTTAAGACTGTGAAGACATATCCCAATCCCATACGCGGTGATAAACTCGGCGACGGGCAGGGCAGGATGATGCTGCAAAAGGAGCGCATGAGGAACCGTGCCATGCTGGGCAAGAACAACTCCATTGTGGCTCCGATCGTGATGGTGCTCATCATTTTGCTTTTTGCCATTTCTCTTACAGGTATCATAAAGGACTATGAGCTCGTGGTGCTTGCGGCACTCATGCTCGGAATCATGATATTCGGATCAGTGCTCATGTTCATGAGCAGCATGGTAAGGCGGGTCGGCCTCCCTGGCATGTTCGATTCGAACGAGCCCAAGCTGATAGTGGACAACACAGGAGTGGCACACGCCCCGTTCATCGACGCAACAGGGAGCAAGGCAGGGGCGTTGTTCGGCGATATCAGGCACGATCCATTGCAGAGCGGAGGAATGGGCACTCCGGCGCACCTGCGCGTCGAGAGCGGCGCAATACAGAAGGCCAACAAGGGAGTCCTGTTCATCGACGAGGTTTCCAGTCTGGATCCCAAGTCTCAGCAGGAGCTTCTCACCGCAATGCAGGAGAAGAAATATTCAATAACGGGTCAGAGTGAGATGAGCTCGGGCGCGCTGGTCAGGACTGAGCCCGTGCCGTGCGACTTCATACTTGTCGCTGCAGGAAATCTTCAGGACATACAGAACATGAGGCCGGCGCTGCGATCGAGGATACGCGGCTACGGCTACGAAGTCTACATGGAATCTACTATGGACGACAACGCAACAAACAGGGATTTCCTAACAAGGTTCATCGCCCAAGAGGTTTACAAGGATGGCAAGATACCTCACTTCGACAAAGGAGCTGTCGACGAGATCATAGAGGAGGCAAGGAGGCGCGCAGGCAGGAAAAGAAAGCTCACGCTCATACTCAGGGATCTTGGCGGCCTGGTCAGGGCATCGGGAGACCTTGCGATAGAGCACGGCAAGAAGGTCGTGACAAAAGAGGAAGTTGTCGGCGCCAAGGCGCTTGCAAAACCCATAGAGTCGCAGGCAGTATCCCAGTACATAGACTACAGCAAGGACTACCGGGTGTTCGAGACCAGGGGGTTCAGCGTGGGCAAGGTGAACGGTCTTGCAGTGATGGGCTCATCAGACCTGCTCTCATCTGGAATAATCATGCCGATAGTTGCGGAGGTCACGCCCGCAGGCTCCAGGGCTGAAGGCAAGTTTATCGCCACGGGCAGGCTCGGCAAGATAGCGAACGAGGCAGTGAAGAACGTCAGCGCTATAATCAAGAAGCACATGGGCCGGGATGTTTCGAATTATGACCTGCACGTGCAGTTCCTGCAGACCTACGAGGGCGTGGAGGGCGACAGCGCAAGCATGGCAGTTGCGATAAGCATCATCTCTGCGATGGAGGGGGTGCCGGTAGACCAATCCCTTGCGATGACCGGCTCTCTCTCGGTGAGGGGCGAGGTGCTGCCTGTAGGAGGCGTCACGCAGAAGGTCGAGGCGGCAATAAATGCCGGGCTCAGAGAGGTCATACTTCCAAAAAGCAACCTTGACGACGTTTATCTGAACAAGGATATGCTCAAGAAGATAAAGCTAATTCCTGCAAGCACGCTAGCGCAGGTGCTCGAGTACTCCCTAAAGCCGAGCAAGCGCAAGCGCGAACTGATCAGCGAGCTCAGGAAGCACCAGGGGTATAAAGGTGTCTGATCAGAAGCCAGCAAAGCAGCGCAAGGATGCGGGAGGCATTCTGGAGCAGTTCGGAAACAACATAGTGACCGATGTCAACGCTGGCAGGAACCCTAAGTTTGTGACACTTACCAGGACCAGGTCCAACATCAAGTACAACGACAAGGCCGGCATATTGTCTCTGGGCGATGCCCAGGAGGAGCGCAATTTCCTGAACGTGGCGCAGACCAAGCGCTTCATGCAGACTATTGCAATAGCTGCGAAATGCCACAAGTTCGTCAGGGAGAACCTCAGCACGTCGATAAGAGGTTTGTTCTACCAGCTCAAGTACTCTCTGGGAGAGGACATCGACGAGAACATATTCAACGAGCAGTCAGAATCCAATCCATTGATAGAAGACCTCGAAGTTGCGCTCAACCTGAAGAGAGAAGACCTCAAGCTCAATGCCAACAGGAAGGGCGTCGTGGCCGGCAACATGCGCGTCATAGACAAGTTCGGCGGCGAGACTGTTGAGATAGACGTCAGCAAGTCAGGAAGGAGCGGATGGGCGATACCGAGCGACGTCGACAACGACATAGAATTTGCGGACGTGAAAGCGAAGTACGTGCTCAGCGTCGAGAAGGACGCGATCTGGCAGCTTCTCAACCAGGACGGGTTCTGGAAGAAGGAGAACTGCATACTCATCTCCCCACAGGGTCAGGCATCAAGGGGCACAAGGCGCCTCATAAGGAAGTTGGCAGACCTGGATCTGCCGGTATATGTGTTCAACGATGCGGATGCATGGGGCTGGTACATCTACTGGACGATAAAGACCAGCAGCATTAACCTCGCGTACATGAGCAAGGAGATAGCGACCCCAGAAGCGAAGTTCATCGGAGTAACGATGTCGGACATAGAGCACTACAGCTTCCTCAAGGACCTCACCATGAAAGCGACAGATGTCGACCTGAAGCGTGCGCAGGAGCTGCTGGAATACTCCTGGATAAACAAGCACAAACCTTGGGTAGACGAGCTCAACAAGGTACTGAAGACAAAAACAAAGTTGGAACAGGATGCGTTGCAAGGCCCGAGGCTGACCTTTGTCGACGACTACATAAAGGACAAGATAAAGAACAAGGAATTCATGCCATGATTGGCACTGGCTCTCTCAGAGCTATGTACAAAGCATGATAACAACTAGTCATGGCTCTTTTCTCATTTTTTTATTTCTTTGACTTATTGGATCGCCAGAACTCCGTGCTTAAATTAGTTATATTTACATACTAAATAAGTACTTAGAGACTATGCGGGGTTTACATGAAAAATGATAGGGCAAGGATCCTTGTAATAGGAGCAGGCGTAAACGGTTCGGTGTATGCCACCGTCCTACACAATGGCGGGATTAATGTAACAATACTTGCGCGTGGTAAGCGTTACGAAGAAATTAGAAAGGAAGGAATAATCATTGAGGAACCGCTTAAAAACAAACGAAGCGTTACTCGAGTCAAGGTAATCCGAACCTTAAAGCCAAACGACATATATGACTATATTCTTGTAGTAGTTCGAAGGAATCAAGTATCAGAACTGCTGCCGGTATTGGCCAGGAACAAGTCTCCGAATGTGGTATTCACAGGGAACAACCTCGCAGGTCCTGATGAGTATGTTGATGCCCTGGGCAAGGACCGTGTCATGATGGGGTTTGTATATGCTGGCGGAAAACGGGAAGGGGATATCATCAAGGCAGTAGTCCTCAAATCTGCCACAGTTCCTTTCGGTGAGGTCGACGGAACCATAACCCCGAGGCTTACGCGGCTTATAAACATTTTACACCAAGCAGGATTCAAGGCAGAGGCATCGAAAAGTATTGTAGATTTCGTCTTCACGCACGGAATTGGCGTTCCTCTGTTTGCTGAACTTATTATCAAACATGGAATTAGCACTCGAGATTTGGCTAAGTCTGACGCTGACCTTGGGCTTCTTGTAGATTCCATGAGGGAATCATTTTACGTCCTCAGGGCGCTCGGGTATAGAGTAGTTCCCAGAAGCCTGAGTTTGGTTGAAATTCTCCCGCGTTTCTTGTTGGTTCTGTTTTTCAAGGTATTCCTCTCTTTGAAATTAGCAGAGGTCGGAGGGGCATATCATGTTTCTCAAGCGCCAGATGAGGTGCAGTTCCTTGCTCAGGAGCTTGCGGTTCTGTCAAAAAGTCAGGTCTACCTTCGCCTGCAATCAAAAAAGTGCTAGCAATGAATCCTGTCACTTATCCTGCGTCTAAGTGATAGCTTATTTTCCAGTACCTGACATCTCTCAAGGATTTCTGCTATACTTAACAAATTCTTGTAGGAAGCGTTACTGGTGGTGATGCCTCTTGAACCATCAGATCCTAATTACCGGCTCAACACTTCCAAGGCCTATCTTCTTGAGCATCGCATTGGGGTTGTCATAATAATCCCTTACTGCCTCGCTGATGCTCCTCATGTCGCGCTTGCCTATCTTGTTCAGCCTTTCCAGGATTGTAGCCCTTACCCTCTCCTCTGCCATGATGTCGGCAGGTGATATCGCAAGAAGCTTTGAAAGGACGTCCCTGTAAGTGACGGTGGGTATTGGCGTTGACGATAGGTGCGTCTTGTAATCGTACTTGTACAGGTCGGAAAGGAGCACCTGGGTCTCTACTCCTGATATTTCGGATATCTGCGTTATCTTCCTGGTCGGCGTGCCCTTGTCATACACTGTGGACACGACCACCAGTGCATCTATCACAGGTATGATGTCCATAGGCACGTTCATCGGCGTGTGTGTCAGCCTGTTAACTATGTCCCTTGTTGAAGATGCGTGTATTGTGCCCATCGATATCTTTCCTACGTTCATTGCAGTAATCATGTCGCTAGCCTCTTCACCTCTCACCTCTCCTACAATTATCATATCAGGGCGCATTCTGAGTGCGTTCTTCACCAATTCCTCCATTGTCATTTCTTCGCTGGTCTCCAGCTGCACGCAGTTCTCCTGTGTTGACGAGTCAAGCTCGTACGTTTCCTCTATTGTTACGATGCGCTGCTCAGGCCTGAAAAATGAGAACAGCGCATTGAGAAGAGTTGTCTTGCCGCTCGCAGGCATCCCTCCTATAAGCAGGTTTGCGGGCCTGGTGCGGAGACCCTCCACATAGAGCCAGAACCTTGCTGCAAGCTGGTAGTCCATTTCCCCTGTGTTTATCAGGTCGAGTATGCTCATCGGCTTTTTCTTGAAGTTCCTTATCGTGATATTGTAGCCTAGTGGCGACGCTATGATGTTCGCCCTGCTCCCGTTAGGCATGTGAACATCAAGGATGCTGCCCTTGACGATCTCGTTCGTTGCATAGAGCTTGAGCTTGTTCACGAGCCTGCCCAGCTCATCAGTGTTTTCCAGGCTCTCCTCTGTCTTCTCAGCGCCATGCCCTGCTTTGTACACAAATATATTGTTTGTGTTGTTTACCATTATGTCTTCTATGTTCTCATCGTCCAGATACTTTGTTATCGGGAAGAAGTCGTTCATATCGGCGATTATGCGCTCTGCATCGTCCTTTTCAATGCTCGGTGCAAGAGACCTCAAGATCCTTAAAACAAGCTGTCTGCGCACGCTCTTATCCGCGCTTTCAGAGAATCTCCCCTCCATCTGCGCCAATATTGTATCCTCAATAGCCCGAAGCTCTTCATCCATGGGATCAGAGAGATAGATAAGGCAAATTATAAAGACATGTTGTAACTGCTTATGCCTCATTGTTGTAATCTTCTTCAGACCAAGCGGTTGATCCGGCGTTTAAAACTCAATTTCCCAATCAACATCATGGTATGCACGCAGAAGGGCCAGTCCACGTGAGCGTCACGCTGCCGCCTGCCCCTCCACTGCCTGCACTAAGCGTTAAGCTGCCTCCTCCTGTGCCAGTTGATCCGCCGGTTCCGCCTGTGCCAGAGGTAGAAACTCCTGATGAGCCATTGGAACCTCCACTACCTCCGGAATTTACCAGGTTACCTCCCCCTCCGCCTCCTCCTCCATAGCCGCCCCCTCCGCCACCGTTGCCATATGAACTGCCGCTACCGCCTGTGCCGCCTGTGGAATAACTTCCACCTCCTCCTCCAGGGTATGTATTACTTGAATACTGAGCTATTGCGCCGTTGCCGCCTGTAGACAAACCTCCAGCTCCGCCCCAGTATGTGCCACTTGGACAATTTCCAGCACTTCCACCACCACTATCCGAACCACCTCCGCCCGCGCAAATCTGTCCATTTGCTCCGGTTCCACCAGCACCCCCTGCAGCATATCCTTCTTCCAGTCCATTTACAAATATAATAGAGCTTCCCCCTCCGCCGCCGCCTGACGCTGTCTGACTTGGACTGCCTGTTGATCCTGCAGCACCGCCTCCTCCTCCATAGTAGCCACTGCCGCCTCCTCCTCCACTAAGACATGTTCCTCCACAGGCGCCGTTGGACTCGCCTCCACCTCCCCCTCCACCACCTCCAATTATGACGTTAACAACAGAACCAGGAGATAGTACAAGAGGTCCCCAATAGATACTATTGCTTGTGGCTCCATTAGATCCTGTCGCACCAGTTGAGCCCTGACCACAGCAGGCACCTGAGCCTCCTCCCCCTCCACCACCGCCGCCGTAAATGGTAAAGCTGACAGTCGCTGCTATTGGTGAAGTATACAATGCATTACTTGTGATGGTGAGGCTGCATAGTATATTGAAGTTAGCAGCCTCACTGTCCGCACTTGCAGGCATTGTCAAAATACACGAGCTTGAAGTTCCCGAACATGATGTTCCTGACCAACTGTTGAAAGTATTGGTTCCGATTGGCGTCTCGGTAAGGGTGATTGTATTTCCTGCTGCGTAGGTTCCAGAGCACGGTACCGGACTGCACGATATTGTGCCGCCAGTTCCGGCTGTTGCAGAGAATGCGTATGTGTTTGGCGGCGGCGCAGCAACAGAGGTGGCATAGGTCACCTTTGTCTGTACCTGGCCTACTTTTGAGACCAAACCCGTCTGCGTCCCATAATTATACTGGATCCATAGCATGCCAAAGAAAGTTGTTCCTACTGTGTTCGTAGGTAGATGACATACGAATGAAGCGCTTGTTTGCTGATCATATGAAAGGGTGAGGCTCGCTGGAGAGAAAGTAGAAGGTTGTGTCGTGGAGTTGGAGCAGGCCGTGCCTGTGACCGTCAAGGCCCTGCCTGCGCTGCTCACCTGCCCGATTGAAACCGACAGAATGCCGTTGCTCATCAGCACAGGATTGCCGCAGACGTAGCCGACTACGCCTCCGCACGAGCCACTGCTGCCTCCTCCTGGAGCAGAGAATACTCCGAGGGACCACAGAGAGGCCAGCACGACTGATATTATCAGAATTGTCCATCCATATGTCATGAGGTACTCCATCGCCGACTGCGATCCTACTCTGATCATAGGTGTGCGTTGCTTCGTCTTTCTTTTCATCACAACCTTAACTACATCGAAGATAAGTTATTTATGGATTCGGAAGCAAGGAGAACCTCAACATGCAGCTATTTCGTACCATGCCTGTAGTCACGAAGCGGGCAGTATCGCATCAACTATGAACTCGCTGCTGTAAGGCATGAGGGCATCATAGCTCTCCCCAGTTCCGAAGAATAGGATTGGCACTCCCGTTGTCTTTGCGATTGAAAGCGCGCTGCCGCCCTTCGCGTCGCAATCGAGCTTTGTCAGTATTATGCCGTCTATGTGTACGTGCTTGCCGAATTCGCTGATCTGTTCGGAGATCACATTCCCTGCTGTGCTCTCGCCTATGAATATGGTGATGTCGGGCTTGCACACCCTCACCATCTTCTCTATCTCGCTTATCAGGCTCTTGTTCGTCTCTTGCCTGCCAGCGCTGTCTATGAGAACTAGTTGTATGCCCTTCGATTTCGCATGCGCTATCGCATCGAACGCAACGCTTGCAGGGTCCGCACCGTACTTGCTCTTTATTATCGGAACCCCTATCTTCTTCGCGTGGATTTCCAGCTGCTCTATCGCAGCTGCGCGGAATGTGTCGCTTGCTGAAAGAATTGAGCTCATTCCCTGCATCTTGAGATTGTACGCCAGCTTTGCTATCGTAGTTGTCTTGCCTGCGCCGTTAGGTCCCAGGAATAGTATCCTTACTGGTGCACTTCCCTTTGCAATGCTCTGCGCAATCAGATCGTTGAATCCTGCCTTCGGACCGCTGTTCAGTATCTGCAGGAGTGCGCGCCTTACGACGTCGGTCACCTCATCGTCTATCTTACCTGATCTGATCTGAGTCCCTGCAAGTTGGCTCTTCAGGTCGTGCACGAATTCTTCAGTGGTGCTGTAGGCAACGTCAGAGCGCAGCATTGGCTCCTTCATGCTGTCTGCAAATCCATCTATCTCCTTGCCGCTCAGTGTTATGTTTTTGACAAACATGCTCTTTATCTTCGTAGTGAGCTTCAGGTCTATCCTGAGCCTCTCTTCTTGCTTCTCAGAGACTGCGGGTTTTACTACCTCTACATTGGGTTTTGTTTCGTGTTTTTTGGCAATTGTCGGCTTCTCAGGTTCTACCTTGCGCTTCTCTTCCTGCATTTCGACAATCTTGGGCCTCTCAATCTCAGTCTTGGGCTTCGTTTCATGCCTTTCAACGAAGGCAGGTTTTTCAATCTCGGTCTTGGGCGCTGGCTTCGGCTCTGTTATCATAGGTTTCGTTTCAACCTTAGGAGCCGCTTCCTGCCTCTCGGTTATTGCTATCTTCTCAGTTTCTGGCCTGGGTTTGGTTTCGGGCCTTTCTACCGCAGGCATCTCCTGTACTGTCTCCGTGCTCTTGGTTTCCTCGCGCTTTGCAAAGCCCTTTATCGTGTCTGTGAGCTTCTTTCGGAGCGCTTCGAACATACCTATACCTGCATTTCGCTGCTATTCATCTTGTATTCAATCTCTATCAGCGCAGATTCCAGCTCGCGCTTATTCTTCAGAAGCTTGTTCAGTATTGCTGTCTTGAACTCCACCTGCGTGCTCAAGAACGCCTTGGCGTCGTCCACTGCCTTCTCCACGACATAGTTGCCGCCGACCTCGACAAGGACCGTTCTGGTGTTGTTGGGCACCGCCCTGATGTAGACCCCTGCTCCTGTGCTGATCAGCGATTCCTTGCCGTTGAGCAGCTCGATGTTCTCCAGCGTGCGCTGCGATGCGCCCAACTCGCGCATCTCCTGAAGCACCATCTGCGTGGAGTTGTTGACAAGGGCGTACTGGTTCTGGTACACCTGCCTTGCATACCCGAGCTCTTCGAGCTCCGAGACCTTTCCCTCTTTTGGTTCTTCTTTTGCCATATAGTGCACTACTCGTTTTCCAGAGATTGAAGTATCCTGTTCAGCTCGTAGCCCGTTGTCGCTTCGCCTATGACGATGCCGTTGGAGTTCGCAGCTCCGGCAAGCCCGATGGCGAGCGAGCCTGTGTTTGCAGTTGATAATGTTGATTCGAATCCGCACGCGCTATCGAGCATCCGCTTCTCCTCCTCGGTGCTTCTGTTGTTGAGCACGCATCCCCTGTTTGTCAGTATGTTGTTCGCCCCGACGGTCTTGAAGCCTCCTGCCTCTGCCTTCACCACTTCGACGTCAAGTATGTCCCCTATGCTTTTAGCGTCCGCGCTGCTGTATTCTGAGTTTATGAATGCGATCTTGTCATTCGCAAGCACGTTGTTTCCTATGGCGTTCAGCCTGCTCCCGACCACCCCTATCTTCAGGTCGAGCTTGAGAGAGCGCAGGTATGAAAGCTCATCGTCAGTCGTGAGGTCCGAGAGCGCAATGCCGTTGGAGTTCGCCCTTGCAAAGATGCCGATAAGGTGGGAGTCCGCTACGGACAGCTCGACGGGTTTCGCCGAAAGCGCATGCGAGATCAGCTCCTTCATATGCCTTTCTATGCCTCTGTAGCAGAAAACGAACTTATCGCTTGCAATCACATAGGCGCCTACAAAATCGCTACCATGCACCCTATGTTTCACTGCTTCCACAGTCTCACTTCTGTGACTTTTCAGTAAGGGTTGCGTTTCTTTCATTTTCAGGGCTTTTCTTCATGTTGGCTGCATCGGCCGTTCGCGTTGCGTTCTCCTGGCGTTTCTGCGCACGTTCTGGTGCGGGCCTCTCCTTCGCAGTCTGCGCGCCTCCTTTTTTCTCCACGTCCTTGTTCTCGGTTTTCGCCGCATGCGCTGTCTGCTTCTGCTCTGATGCCTTTGGTGTCTTGTCCTTCGCAGCCTGCTCCTTGAACAGAGATGCTGTTGCGATGCCTTTGTCAATGTCTATGCTCAGCTTCACAGGCTTCATGCGCAGTGAATGCGCTGTTATCTCATTGTTGAGGTCCCTGCTGAACTTGACCTTGTCTAGGTCCACTTTCATGTAGTGCGAGACTCTCTCCCTTATGTAGGTCGCCGCCTTCCTCATGCGTTTTGTCCTTGGCTGCGTCACAAGGTATTTCCTTATGCTTATTGTGATTAGTTTACTTGCCATATCACTCATCCTTTATTCTCATCTTGGTTCTCCTCCAGTCCCTTGCGAACCTGTTGCTTTCCAATCTCCTGTGCGTCCTGAGCCTTGCCAATAGCGGCATGCGCCTGGACTGCTTGAGCTTCTTGCCCAGCCTTCGTTTCTTATAGTTGGTTTTCTTAGACACATAATCACTTGTGTTTGAACGATATTGTCGGTTCTTTCTTGTACGTGATCCTCTCTACCAGCGCCTTCAGCTGGCTTTCCGTAAGCTTGCCCGTTATCCTGTTGCTCTGCACCAGCGACACTACAAGGTTGACAAGCTGGTCATAGAGCTCCGGGTTGGAGACTCTCACGTTCATCATCCTTTCATATGCGGTGCTGTCCAGGAACCTGCGCATGATCTCTTTCTTCTGCTGCTCCATCTGGGCGTTTCTTATCGCTTCCGAGACCCTCTTTCGCATGCGCTTCTGGTACTGCTCCTCTTCCTCTGCCATTACTTTGCACCTGCAGAATCATTGCAAATCTTGTCAAGGAACGATCTGCCCTGCGGGGTTATGATGCGCCCTGCCTTGGTGGTCTTGACGTAATTGAGCTTCTCAAGTTCGATGAGCGCATCGCGTATTATGCTGCCTCCCGCTTTCATAAAGTGCTTCCTGTGTATCACGTGCTCCTTCTTGTTGCCGTACCACGTCCTGAGCCTTGATACGCCTACGGGTCCGTTTATGTAGACCTTGCGGAGTATCGACGCACATCTGATATACCAGAAATCAGGGCTTACCGGAGCTCGCTCCCTTCCGGCGCTGCTCTTGACAAAGTCAATGTATGCCGGCTTTTTCACCTTGTCCTTGAGCTTTTGCGCAGCTGCATCTATCACGGTCGAAGCCTTAGTTTCGTATACATTAGCCATAGAATTCATCAACTAGGATTGATATATTTTTAACGAAAGTGCATTTATGCCTTGTGTTTGCCGCGCCTCCTGCCGTCCTGCCCCGGTTTGTGCATCCAGGGCCTGGATTTCCTTTCCCAGGGCTTAGCTCCGCGCACCTGATTGTCTGATTTATGGTGTCCCTGTCCGGATCCGCCCTCGGTCCTTGGGCCCCTCATGCCCCTCCTGGAATCGCTCTCCCACGGCATCGGCCTGCTCGACTGCGGCCTGGACTCCCGCACCCACTGCTTGGGCTCGGCTGCCTGCTGCTCCGGTTCGCGGTTCCAAGGCCTTGATTCCCTTGGCCAAGGCCTTCTTTCCCTTCTGCGCGGCCCTGATTTCTTTGCCCTTTCTATACTCTCCTTCAGATCTGTCTTCAGCTTCTCCGCTATGAAATTCTTCGTGAAATAATCGCTCTTCAGGGCTATGCTTATCTTTGCGGCATAGATTCTCGCTATCCTGCCGCGAAGGTCCTTTGGCGCCCCGCTGATCTCAGGCATCTTGAATATCAGCCCGTACTTGGGCGGCTTGCTCCCGAACTTAAGGTGCTTGAACAGCGATTTCTCTGCGCCGAGTAGCTGTATCGTGCTTGCTGGCAGGATTGCAAGCCTCTCAAGGGAGCCCGCCTTGCTAAGCAGTTCCGCTGCAATCTTCTCATCAGTGAGGCACGCGGTGTTCGGCATTATCTCCGTACTGACTTTCTTTATATATGCATCAAGTATGTCAAGCGTGCTCACAAGTTCGTTCGAAAGCTGCGCAAAGCGCAACACCGCGACGCGCTCCCTATCGCTCATATGCCTTCCGATCGTGGATACTGCCCTGGTGAACACCTCATCAACGCGCTTCTCATCTTTAAGCACTGAAACTATTCCCTCCCTGTTCATCTTCTCCGGATCGTTAAGCACCAATGCAAGGTCTGCAAGCGTTCTTGGGTTGCCTACCTTCAATTCCGGGAAGTAGATGCCGTACCACTCCGTAAGCCTCTCAAACGACAGGTTGTATGCCTTGCTTATCTCCAGATAGGCGTTTATCGCCTGTATCAGCGCATACTCCTCGCTGGCATAGGCACTCCTTATGCCCTCCTTTGCGTTTTTGAGCATCGCCGCGCGCGCCTGCTCGAAGCTTGTCTTTGGCAACCTGATCCCTTTATTAATATTAGGCACAAAGCATATAATATCCTTCGGGAACAAGCTATTCGTTTACAAGAGTGCGTTTATGAAGAAAGAGAGCAAAGCATGGGATATAGTCGCAAGGCGCGGCATCTACTTTCAGGCGTTTGGGATATATGAGAGCATAGCAGGCTTCTACGATTACGGGCCTGTGGGCTTCAGAATAAGGAAGAACCTGGAGAACCTGTGGCGTTCCATCGTTGTCAGAAGAACCGGTTCATTGGAGATAGACGCCACGAAGGTTGTGTCAGAAGTGGTTCTGAAGGCCAGCGGCCACGTAGCTACGTTCGCGGACTTTATAACAATTTGCGATACGTGCAAGACATCATACCGTGCCGATAAGATAGTGGAAGCTTATTACGAAAGTAAGGGCATGCAGAAGGAGTTTGACAGCGTAAAGAAGATGAACGCTGCAGCTCTCCAGTCTGCGCTCGACACTCTTGGAATAAAGTGCGCTGCATGTGGAGGTATCAAGTACAGCAAGGTCGAGCCTTTCAACATGCTCTTCAAGACGCAGGTAGGCCCCTATGGCAGGGATCCTGCATATCTGAGGCCAGAAACTCCGCAGGGCATATTCATAGACTTCTGCCACATATTCAAAACAAACTCTGTCAAGCTGCCTGTAGGGATATGTCAGATAGGTGTTGTTTTCAGGAACGAGATATCGCCAAGGCAGCAGCTTGTGAGACTAAGGGAGATAACGCAAATGGACTTGGAGCTATTCATAGACCCTGACGAAGATCCGAAAGATCTTCTAGAGTTTGACATGAACGAGATTCTCAATACAAAGGTGAACTTCATTCGCAGAGGTACCGATAATGAGGAGAAACTTACACTTAAAGAGTTGCTCGAGAAAGGCTCCATCCCGAACAAGTACTTTGCGTCACTGCTGTTTCTTGAGGACCGCCTGCTTTCCGTTGCGGGCTTTGACCCCTCAACATACCGGTTCAGGGAACTGAACCTTGAGGAGCTGCCCTTCTACTCCAAGGGTAATGTAGATTTGGAAGTGAAAACAAGTTACGGTTACATTGAACTTGCTGGCAATGCGTACCGGACAGACTACGACCTGTCATCACATGCAAAGATGTCAGGCAAGGACCTCAGCGTAATAAACAACGAGAAAAAGATAGTGCCTCACATAGTTGAGGCTTCGATGGGGCTGGACCGGCTTGTCTTCTCGCTGCTGGACAACAGCGTTGTTGAGGACAAGGAGCGTGGCTGGGACTGGCTCAAATTGAAAGAGTCTGTTGCACCTTACAAGTACGGGATATTCCCGTTGCAGAAGGACGACAAGCTGATTGAAAAGGCAAAGACGCTGTACCGCAGCATGCTCGAAAAGAACATAGACTGTTTCTATTCTGAGACTGCAAGCATAGGCAAGCGCTATGCAAGGGCTGATGAAATAGGTGTGCCCTATGCAATAACCATCGACTACCAGACTATGGAAGACAATACCGTGACCGTGCGCAGCATAAAGGATGCAAGCCAATTAAGAAAACCGATAAATGAGCTATTGGTTGCGTGATGTGTAGCGTATACTTGGTGCTGTTTGGTTCAACAATTGTCAGGTCTTTTCAGATGTTTCTAAAAACCCGAACCTACTTATAATACTTGCGCCTTTGCAGAAAAAGACTAATCAAAATCCCTTTTTGCAGATTTATACGCTAAAGATACTCCTGGAAAGTTTCTGGCAGGACATATGAGATCTTTTTTATTTTTACTTACCATTCCTCTACTCCACATTGCTACTTTGTTGGGATCCAACTCCAAACTTCCATCAGGTAACAATTTACCTACATTGTTATACTCTGCCGAATACAACAGCACTGGACATTTCTGAATATCACCGGTTGCTCTTATGACAAAAGCGTATGGCCTAGCTGCATAACAGAGATTCAAGGGATTTTCCCTGAATATCTTCAGGTTAAGCGACTTTGCATATTCTATCAATTCTTTAAGTGGTTTTTTCGTCTCTATTATGGGCAGCGTTTCATCATTTTTACCTCCATATTTAGATAAAGGAAGAATGAGTAATGAAAACCTCTTATCTGTTCCAAGGTCTGCTTTAATACGACGTATAAACCGCTTCATACTTGTTAGATTCTTACTATTTACGTGCATGCGTATTATTATTGAAAAATCAAGATTCGTTTTGCTTGCAAAAACTATGTTATTCCAGATTGTATCAAAGGTAGGGTCGCCGCTTACGCTATGCCTTAATTTGTTATGCTCCTCTCTATCTCCATCAAAGCTTATCTGATAAGATATGATTCCCTTTTTTACAAGCTCGGATAGTTTGTCTACTTTTAACAACGAGGCATTAGTTGTTATAAGTCCAAGTACCTCAAGGTTTGGATTGTACTCCTTTTTTAAATAATTAACATGTTCCATTACGTCCGATATCACATTTTGTGCTAAAAGCGGCTCTCCACCATACCAGCGTATGATTAATGTTTTTAGGTCTGGTATTCTTTGTTCAAGTAAATGTTTAATAGCCAAAACAGTCTCTGCAGACATTTTTCCTATTAAAAAATCTTCGTAGCAATAAATGCAACGGAAATTACACTGCTCTGTCGGCAATATTGTGAGTTCCAATCTTCTATTTAGGTCCTCTATTATGTTTATCAGTACCACCACTTTACATCGTACCGACTGTGCTCGCATTGGCCCTAATCCTGTCAATAGTGAGATACTGCGTCTAGTTGCACAATTTTAGCATTTGCCTTCTAGGCACTGTATTAATTTCACTTTTGACATCTTCTGCATTATTGCTTTGCTAACTTTGGGATTGAAAGCTTCAATCCTGCCAAATTTGTCGAAAGACATATTTATGTCGTTCATCCCATCAACCACTCTTGTAATATTTAAAAGTAATAGTATAATAAATTTATGGTTAAAGGTCCAAAACTGTCTGGAGTCGGCTACAACCTTATTCTCTAACTAAATACGAAATCTGGCTGGTATTTCGACAATAGTTCGGTCAACAGATCGAAATTGACGATGAGTATCTGATAAAACCTCCACGTATGAATTCAAACAGGCAACCATACTCGCTGGAATTGGTATGGCGTTATGATCAAAGAAGTTCCTCAGTAACTAATTTATAGACGGAAAACAACTCTCGGTGGAATTGAATTGGTTTGTGAGGAACTTGTAACACAGAGTAGTCTGGGATGTGTGCTTTTTGACACTGATAGAAATGTTGTTAGACTTTCAGGTCTAATTACTTTCACGATTGGCTATACTTCAATAACCGTGTATTTTCAGACCTTGAAGAATAACGCTGTTACGATAAGGAGTGTAAAAAACACCACACAGGTTAGGAAGCCGATAAGCGAGATATGATGGCCGTGCGTCTGCAAGAGATAAGGGCCAAGGTTTTTGACATAAGGCACACTTTCGAGAGTGCGCAGCCGCTGACGTTCTACGCCTATTACGACTATGCCGATAGGGTGCTCACGTATCCCAGCAGCAAGGGCCTGGTTACTGCCGTATTCAACGGGAGCAGCGGCAACTGCCGCATCGTGGCGCACAGCAGCGGTACCCTTAGCGCAAAAGAAGAGATAACCAGCCGTTTTCGTCTCAGGGACGACATGAAGAAGATATACAGGCGTATAAGTACGGACAAATTCGTACGCGCGGCGATAAAAGAATACTATGGCATGCGCCTGACCCGCAACGACCCGTGGGAGACCACCATGTGCTTTATCGTGTCGCAGCTGAACAACGTGAAGAGGATAACGATGATCATGCACAACATCATAAACGTGCTTGGAAGCCCGATAATGGACGACACAGGCGTAATGGCCGGCAGGGGCTTCCCAAATTGCGAGAGCCTGGCGAACGCGACAGAGAAGAAGCTCATGGCATGCGGCGCGGGGTTCAGGGCAAAGTATTTGGTTCAGGCTGCGGAATTCTGCACCAACAACATTGAGCTGGACAAACTCAAGTGCAGGAGCTACGGCAAGATAAAGGAGCAGCTCATGGAAATACCTGGCATCGGCGACAAGGTCGCGGACTGCATAGCTCTGATGGGCTATGGGAAGCTTGAGGCATTTCCCATAGATGTCTGGATTAAACGAACTCTCGAGAATATGTACTTCAACGGCAAGCCAAAGAAGATAGAAGAACTGCACGAATTCGCGGAAGAGCGCTTCGGAGACCTTGCGGGATACGCTGAGCAATATATTTATGTGTACGGCAGGCATATGAGACCATGAAAGAGCTACAACAGGACATCGACAGCATAAGCGCTTATCTGGCGAAGAAGCAGAAGGCGTTCGACAGCGTGACAGACCTTACCCGCAGCATAATCCGTAACGCCGCACAGGCCATAACACAACTGCACAACGGAGACAAGAGTGCTGCTAAGAAGACGATGGCCAGCGCATACGGCGATGTCAAGAAAGCTGTCAAGTTCGGCGCGGAGTTCGAGTACTACACGCGCCAGGCGTGCCAGGAATACGCTGAAGCAAGGATATTCTACGGCATAGTTGACAAAGGAGTGGTGCCATCACAGCGCGAGACAGACGTCAACCAGGAGGCATACCTTCTCGGTCTCATGGACGTCATGGGGGAGCTCAAGCGCGAGATCCTGGAGGAGCTAAGGAAAGGCGGAGAGGATCGCGCAGAGGCATACTTCGAAAATATGAAGCAGATCTACGACACCACAAGGAGCGTCAGGTTCGCGGAGGCCGTCCTCTCGGGATTCAGAAGAAAGCAGGACACAGCCAGGATACAGCTCGAAAGCGCAGGAAGCGAGATCCTATCATTCAAGAAGAGGGGCGCTTAAAACCTAGGCAGTGAGAAGGTTTATAGATTTTTGAAGCTCTCCATCTGTGTTTTTCATGCTCGGCATTAGCGTTGACAGGAAGGCTCTGAAACAGTATGCCCTGATTGCGCTTGCATACCTTGCAATCGCGCTAGTGTTCTTCTGGCCCATGA
Source organism: uncultured Microcaldota archaeon (assembly GCA_903884115.1). Lineage (GTDB taxonomy): Archaea > Micrarchaeota > Micrarchaeia > Micrarchaeales > Micrarchaeaceae > CAISDH01. Next base: position 94,872 of record CAISDH010000033.1, read on the forward strand.
TAATTAACATTACATCTACGGTGCCTGGCACCGGCGGTGACACCTTCCAGAGCATGTGGGAGCTGTGGTGGGTCCCGTACTCCATGCTCACACTCCATTCCTCTCCTTACTTCAGCCACTACCTTTTCTATCCTATCGGGGCCAACCTGGCTACGCAGACTCTTGCCCCTATAGCGGGGCTTGTCAGCCTGCTCTTCCAGCCGGTCAACCTTGCGTTCGCATTAAACATGATGTTGCTGCTGGGCTTCGTGCTAGCCGGGCTGTTCACGTACATGCTTGCGTTCCATGTGACGAAGCATCGCGCCGCGTCTTTCATTGCCGGTTTCATCTACGCGTTCAGTCCCATACACACCATACAGGCATTTGGGCATCTGCAGTTCACAAACATAGAGTTCATACCTCTCTTCCTGCTGCTGCTCCTCTATATGATAGACGAGAAGAAGCCCATGTATGCCATATATGCCGGAATATCCTTCGTGCTTCTGACCTTCATGGGTGACATAGAGCAGGGCCTCATGGCCGTGCTTCTCACATTCTTCGTGCTCGCGTACATGGCTATCGACAAAAACCACCGGCACAAAGTGCTGAACAAAAAATTCGCTGTGTTGTTTGCCGAGATGCTGGCAGTGATATTAGTGCTGGGATCTCCATTCATATCTGGAATAATCTCGTCGTTGAACAAAGGAGTGCTCTCCACAATAAACTCACAGGCCACGACCTCGTACAATGAACTCTACAGCCCAGATCTTCTTTCTTTCTTCGTTCCAAGCGCGTACAACGGCCTGCTCAGCTTCATTAGCGGCGGCTTCAGTTCAATATTCGCGCCAGCATCGGCCGAGCGCACTACCTACATAGGCTACAGCGTCATATTCCTGGTGCTGGTGGCATTGGCGCACGAGTACAAGACGCGCTTCAAGGACACGGGGGTTTACCTGGTTCCTCTGGTGCTCTTCTTGCTGCTCTCAATAGGGCCGTACCTGCAGATAAACGGCAACCCGACCCAAGTGCCGGGGCTCTACCAGATATACCACCTGATACCCCTGGTCAGCGTGCTCAGGGAGCCGGGCAGGTTCGACATGATGGTCGAGTTGTTCTTTGCCATCTTCGCAGCGATTGGCTTGGTGCTGCTTGACGGTGCGCTTTCTACCTCTAGTTTCAAGAAGTACGTGCCGTTTCTGTTCTTTGCGCTCATCATGCTCGAGTACAACCCCTGGCCAGTAAGCCAGCACATGCTGAACAGCATGTACACGCTCAACACCACAATACCCCAGGCATACTACCAGATAGGCAAGCTCAGTGGTAACTTCTCTGTTCTGATACTGCCCACAATACCAAACTACCTGAGCGCCACTCCGGAGCTGTACCCTGGGATGGCACTTTACTATCAGACTGCTTTAAAGAAACCGCTGGTCGGCGGATACGTGCTGAGGATAAACACAACACAAGCGGCATCTCTGGTAGATGTGCCCCTGCTGGCCTCGGCATACTATCTGCAGAACGGCCAGGGACTTGTGTATGGCTCTCCATTGCAGGAAAACTACACCAACACAACGGAATTATTCCTCGCCACCTACAATGTCGGCTTTGTCTCCATGATAAGGCAGGCATTCAATCAGACAGAGCAGGAGGTGCTTGGATCGTATCTCGCCGGCTTCCTTGGGCCTTCAGTATATCAGACCAACAACACGATAATTTTCTCTACAAGCAAGCTCGCAGACACGGCAGGCAAATCACTCGTGGCATTCACTCCTGTGCTTCTCGAGAATCCCAACAGCGTCTGGCAGCCTGGTTGGGTTCTTTGCGGATCGTCTTCGCTCTGCAGCAAAGACTTCCTCAACGCGTGGTTTGGCACTAACATGGCGTACGTGGGCCTATACTCTCCAAATTACACCACGGCCAACATAAGCATGCGTGCCCTCTCTCCTTTAGGCGCTACGCAGGAATACGTCTACTTGAACAACCAGCGCCTCACCGCGCTGAACCTGACAGATTCTCTGCAGAACTTTTCGTTCGGAGCAGACTTGCACAAGGGCCTCAACTACCTCCTTTTCTTTTCGGGCGGCAACCAGAATGGCACCACCCCTGTCATAGGAATTAGAAATTTCACAGTTCAGAATCGACCCTGAGACCGATAGTCCTATGCTCTGCATCGTTGCGGTTTAATTGCCTAACGAGTAGCTTATCCCGTCCTTTACTATGTAGAGCAGGCCCTTTATGCCATCCATCGCATTGATCTTCTTGCCCTCTTCAAACGTCCTTCCATTGTACCTTATCGGCACCTCCTCGATCTTGTAGCCGTTCCTTACTATCTGCGCAGCAATCTCCGTCTCTATCAGGAAGTCGCGATGCCGAAGCTTGCTCGGATCTACCATGTTCCTGTAGAACAGCTTGTAACACGTGTATATGTCCGTTATCCTTTGCCTGAAGAAGAATGAGAAAGCGGAACTCATAGTCATGTTTGCCAGCTTGGCTAGCCGGTACTGATGGCCCACATTCCTGCCCAGTATCCTGCTTCCAAACACCGCGTTTTTTGCCCCGATCTTGTTTAGCAATTTCTGATAATCTTCAGGGAAATATTCTGAATCCGCATCCTGTATCAGCACCAGCCCGTTCCGTACCATTTTGATTCCTGCAATAAGTGCCGCACCCTTGCCTCTCTGGATTTTGTTCTTCTTTTTGCGTATCAGCCGTACCCTGCCGTCCCTGGCCATGATCTTTCTCACTATCTCCGTACTTCTGTCTGTTGAATCGTCCATCACTATTACTCTGGCGACGCAGTCCTGTTTCAGAACCCTGCCGATGATCTGCCCCACAGTCCTCTCCTCATTGTAGACGGGCACGATCACGCTTATTTTTTCTGCACTCTTCATATTTCTCAACCCGATGCGGGCATAAACGGCCTAGGGTGCATTATCTGTACCTATCCAAGTTCTTTGAGAACCAGTCCATCGTTGCTGACAGTCCTTCCTCGAGCGTGAACTTCGGTTCCCATTTGAGCAACTGCCTTGTCTTGCTGCTGTCTACGCCAAAGTCTATGGGTTTCCCGTCTATCATCTCTCCTGCTTCGTATGGCATCGGCGCAATAGATATGGGCTTAAACCCTTTCTTCTCTGCAATGCCGTTGATCATGTTTGCGAGCTCCGTGTTTGTGACTATCCTGTCCCCCTTATTGCCTGCGCAGTTAAGCACCATTCCGTTGTAGGCTTCAACATTGTCAGTAAGCTTGTCGTAGAACGAGAGGAAATCATCAGCATACGACCACAGTCTCTTCGCTTCTGGAGAGCGCAGCTTGAACTCCTTCTTGTCCTGGAGCGTATGCAGTATGTAGCGTCCCACCAGCTCGTCAGAGCGCATGCGCGGTCCGTATCCGCTTCCCACAACCACTATGACCACTGGAACTCCATGGCCCCTGTGATATGCCTGATATAGAAGTTCAACCGCTCCCTTGGTCCAACCGTACTGAGTGGACGGCAGAGGGAACGTCTCTTCAGTGAGAATGGTGTTGACTTTATGTCCGTATCTCGCGTTGAACGATGAGGGATATATTATTACGGGCTTTTTCTTCATCTCTTTTACGATCTTCAGCAGGTGAAGCGGAGGCAACACGTTTCCAAGAAGCGTGTGCTCCGGAGACAGCGTACCTTCAGGCCTATCGGCAACAGCAAGTCCGCAATCGACCACTATGTCCATGCCATCGAGGTCCTTTTCTGTTATGTCTACTGTTGACTTCCATAGGTACTCGACTTTGTCCCTGACATTCACATCAGAGAGTTTCCATGCTTCATCGACTCGGACTATGTCGAGCAACGATACGTTGTATCCCTTGTCTATGAACAAGCGGGATAGGCCAGAACCAAGAGTGCCCGCCCCTCCGCAGATTAAAACGTTAGTCATAAAGAGACTTTACTGAATTCAGGTATAAAAGTCTTGCTCCTCTATCGTTGAGAATTCCTTTCCTTATGAAGGACCCGCATATAGGAAACGCCTGCAATCATCTTTTCTTATCGGACTTCTTTATCGCATTCTCCAGTACGTCCATACCCTTTTCTATGTTATCCATCTCCATGGTTATCGGAGGTATTATCCTTATGGTTGAAATCCCTGCAGGCAACAGAAGCAATCCGTTACGGAAGCACTCGTCCACAATCTTTGCCCGCTCAGCAACCGCCGGTACCTTGCTCCTTCTGTCCCTGACAAGTTCCATGCCTATCATGAGCCCAATGCCCCTGACGTCGCCGATGATATCATAGTCTGACATCATCTCATGCAGCCTGTCCATCACGAACTCTCCCTTGGTTCTTACTGCGCCCTGCAAGCTCTTCATGTTTCTCTTCACGTAGTCCAGCGACGCTTCTGCCGCTGCTATGGCGAGAAGGTTGCCTCCAAAAGTGCCTGCATGCTCTCCTGGCTTCGAATCTCCAAGAGCCCTTCTTGCTACAGTGGCGCCTATCGGAACACCCGCGCCAAGAGCCTTTGACATCGTGTATATATCCGCTTCAACTCCGAAGTTGTCAAGCGCAAGGAACTTGCCTGTGCGCATGTAGCCTGCCTGGATCTCATCGTCAACAAGCAGTATGCCGTTGTCGCTCGCCAGCTTTCTCAGCTTCTGCACGAACCTCTTGGGCGGCACGATGTAACCACCCTCTCCCTGCACAGGCTCCATGAATATTGCTGCTATCTCGTCCGGCGAAGTCTCTTTTGCAAAGATGTTGCTCTCTACGAAATCAATGCATGCGTCTGCGCACTCGTCTTCGCTGCTCGTGTTGAACGGGCACCTGTATGGGTATGGATACGGAGCGTGTATCACATTCGGTCCAGGCCCTATGTATTTGCGCTGTATTGCCTTTGATGCGGTGAGCCCCAGAGCGCCGAGCGTCCTTCCATGGAATGAGTTGTAGAAAGACAGCAGGTACGGACGCCGCGTGAATATCCTTGTAAGCTTTATCGCGTCCTCTATGGACTCTGCGCCAGAGTTGGAGAAAAACACACGGCCGAACCCTTTCGGGAACATGGTCACGAGCTTTTCGGCGAACCTGACAGGCGTCTCCGAGAAGAAATCAAGGAACGCAGGGTGCATGAGCTTGTCTACCTGCCCCTTTACTGCCTGTCTTATCTCTTCATTGGCGTTGTCTCCAAGTGTGTACACGCCTATGAAGCTTGAGAAGTCTATGAATCTGTTTCCTGCCACGTCGTAGGCAAAATCTCCCGATGCATGATCCACCACGAACGGGAAGTGCTCTCTTGACGTTGTGAACATTACCTTCTTGTCCCGCGCTATTATGTTTCTTATCCTGTCGTTGATTTTTATCATGCTATTGCCTGTAGCGAGAATAGCTTATCAGCGCCGCGAGCGAGCTTGCGGCGTCGCTTGGCGAGGAATACACGGGCACCCCTGAACTCTCCAGCATGATTTTGTGCATTTCAGTGAAGTTCCCTCCCATGCAGATCACGACCATCGGCTTCTTCATGCCTGTGGCGTGGTGTATCAGCTTCTCGGCTACCCTGGAATCTGCGCCTGGGGTCTGGAACAGCGCGACAACTATAAGAGCGTCAACTCCAGGATCCGCCTCTATGACATCAAGCGCGTCTCCGAATCTCTTGTCGTCCGCATCTCCGCCCACGTCCAAAGGCAGGCGTATGTTGACTATCGGCGGCATCGTCTTCCTCAATGTCGCTTGAGAAGCTTCCGTTAGCTGTGCTTGCTTCAGGTCGTTGTCTGCGAGCGCATCTGTAGCGAGCACGCCCATACCTCCGCCATTCGTGAGTATCGCAACCCTGTTGCCTGTGCAGAGCGGTTGCCCGGATAGGATCTTCGCATAGTTTAGAAGGTCCTTCAGGTCTTTTGCGGCTGTGAATCCGAACTGCCTGAATACTGCGTCATAAGCTTCATAACCGCCTGCAAGTGCGGCAGTGTGCGAGTGGGCTGCCTGCATGCCAGCATCGCTCCTGCCTCCTTTTATTATAACCACTGGCTTTATCTTCGTCGCCTTCTTCGCAACCTCTACGAACTCCTTGCCGCGCTTCACTCCCTCTATGTAAAAGACGATGACTTTTGTCTCCTTGTCATGCATCAGGTAGTTGAGCACATCCACTTCATCAATGACTGCCGCGTTGCCATACGATATGAAGCGCGCAAGGCCGAATCCCTCGTGCATCATCTCATCAAGCACTGCGCTGCCTACCGCGCCGCTCTGAGACACAAAGCTTATGTTGCCGATCTTCGGCTTGTCCAGTTTGAATGTGGGCAGGAACAGCGTGTTTATCCTTGACCTGAGGTCCATGACCCCCAGGCAGTTAGGTCCTATGACCGGCAGCGCGTATTTCTTTGCCACTCTTTCTAGCTCCTTCTCAAGGTCCACGTTGCCTACCTCTGCGAATCCGGCGCTTATCACCACGACGCCCTTGACGTGCGCCTTGCCGCACTCCTCGAGCGCAGCGGGTACTGCCTGAGCAGGTATCGCGATGACAGCGAGATCTATGTTCTGCTTCACATCGAGAACGCTTTTGTATGCCTTGAATCCGAGTATGCTCCCCTGGCTGTTTATGTTTATGGGAAAGATCTTGCCTGAGAATCCGACATCTATGTAGTTCCGCATTATTATGTTTCCTATTTTGCCTGTGTTATCAGTAGCGCCTATTATCGCGACCGACTTTGGATACATTATCGGAGTGAGGTCCGCGTATTTTTGTGTCATTGTAACAACATCCTCAAGTCTACGGCATCGTATGTGCCATCGTGCAGTATTATCGGGTTCAGGTCAAGCTCCTCCATCTTGTTCTCTGAAAACAGTTTTGACGTATTCTCCAGAAGCGACACTATCATTTTCTCCGTCTTGTCATCAGGCGCTATCATCTTTCTCGACTTCAGTTGGTAAAGCATCGCCAGCGCGTCTTTCTTTCCTATCGGGCACAGGCGCAATGCAAAATCCTTGAAGATCTCTACGTACGTTCCGCCAAGGCCGATCAGCAGCAGCTTTCCAAACTGCGGGTCTGTCTTGCCTCCAATTATTATCTCAATGCCCTTGCCCACCATCCTCTGTGCAAGCACCTTGTACGGGCTAAGGTCCCGCGCCTTTATTTCAAGCGCTTTGTACGCCGACCTTACCTTCTCTTCAGAATTCAGGTTCAGTGCAACCAAGCCGTGGCTGGCCTTGTGCAGGGCCTTCTCGCTTATCACCTTCAGAACTATCGCGTCGCTAGAGGCGAACTTTGCGGCATCATCCGCGCTTGTAACATACTTGCTATCCACGCTTCGAATCCCATGGTCCTGGAGGAGCTTTTGGGCTTGCATGTAGTCCAGCAGTTGCATAGCATCAACGATTATATTTTCTTAAATAATATGAGCGCGTACACTACAGCGATCACTACGACAACAGCCGCGATGCCGATGATGAGCATCTTTCTCCTCTTCTTCCCTGCGCGTATCTTCTCCTCTGCTTCTGCCAAGCTTTTTTCCGGAGGCATCTGCGCAGCGTTCTGCGCCGCCTGCGCTTCGACCTTGGGCTGTGCAGCCTGAGGATTCTGTTGGAAGCCCTGTTGCATCATCTGCTTTGTCTGCTGTGCTGTCGGAGCTGCTGTGCCAGCGTCTGTTCCTGCTTGAGGCATGCCTGCCTTGACCTGGAGGAAGCCCTTCTCTGTAAGTGCGATGCTGACGTTGCCGTTCCTCATGTCGTAAGAAAGGTACGCGTTCTGCGCCAGCTTGTAGATCCTAAGCGCAAAGTCCTTCTGCGTCACGTTAACGCTCTGATTCAGCTCCTGTACGTTGCGCTTTCCTGCAGAGAGCTGGTTCAGTATTGTGAAGTCTAGTTGGTCGAAAGGCGTGTTCGCCTTGTCGTGCGCATCGTTAAGCAGCTGTTTTCCCAGTTCTGTGATGGTTATCGCGCTCTGTCCTGGAAATGCCGTGGTAAAATCAATCAGGCCCTTCTGCTTAAGCGTCGCAAGTATGCTCGATGCGTCGAAAAATGAAGAATTTATGACACCTCCGAACTTCTCAACAACAGAGTCGGGAGTTATCCGTGTAAGTGCGGCGAGGTCTACAAAATTAATCTCATCAGCCATGCTACTATAAAGAAACAAACATATATTAACTTTGCAGGGAGATATCGACATTGTTCTGCGTATTCTCAAAGCGAATGGTTTCTATGTTATTAAGATTTCTGGGCGGTGCCCAGGAAGTAGGAAGGTCTGCTGTATTGCTAGAAGATGGGAAGCAACTCCTTCTCGACTATGGGGTAAAGATTGACCACAAGATGGAATACCCGTTGTCAATACCAAAAGCGGATGCGGTTGTCCTGAGCCATGCCCATCTTGACCACTGCGGGTTCATGCCTGCACTCTACAACAAGACGTTACCTCCCACGATAGGCACCGCGCCGACCCTGAAGCTTTCGCAGCTGCTGCTCGAGGACTCCTTGGGCATCGCCAGGAAGCAGCATGTGCCAGAGCGCTTCCACAAGCGGCAGATAAGGAGCTTTGAGAACAGGTTCGTAAGCACTGACTACCACGAAAATGCTGACGCAGGCGGCTTCGACATAGAGCTCTTTGACGCTGGGCACATAAGCGGCAGCGCGATAACACGGATAAACAGGAGAGGTCGCAGAATAGTCTACACTGGCGACTTCAAGCTCACGCCGCAGCGCCTTCACAAAGGCGCAGAGATTGTGGAGAGCGACGTGCTGATAACGGAATCAACGTATGCCACCAGGGTGCACCCGGACGTGCAAATGCTCGTGACCGAGTTCATAGGCAAGATCAAGGAGGTGCTTGACAACGGCGGCACTGCGCTGCTTCCCGTATTTGCAGTGGGAAGGAGCCAGGAGATCCTCACAATACTCTACGAGCACGGCCTTGCTGGTAGGACATACCTGGACGGCATGGCAAAGTCTGCAACATCCGCTGTGCTGAGGTATCCGCAATTCATCACAAACGAAGAGCTTCTGTCAAATGCTGTTTCAGAGACCACGCTGATAAACGAGCATGGTGACAGGGACAGGGCGCTTGAAGAGCCATCCATAATACTTACTACTGCAGGCATGCTAAACGGCGGGCCTGTCCTTGATTACATAACGCGGCTCAACAGGAATTCGTACGTATTCCTTACAGGCTATCAGGTCAAAGGCACAAACGGAAGGATGCTGTTGGACCACGGAAGGATAAACTTGCACGGCAAATCCCGGAAGATAACGACCCCCGTAAGCTATTACGATTTCTCCGCGCACGCGGACAGGAACGACCTCCACGAGTACATCAAGAGGAGCGGACCGCAGACTGTCGTTTGCATGCACGGGGATGTTGAATCCACCACGCAGCTAGCAGAGAGCCTGAAGCTTGACGGATACGAGGCGTACGCTCCCAAGATCGGCGACACCATAGAGATAAAGTAGGATATGCGAGGGCTTTCTGGGCAGATAGTCTAACCTGCTGGCCAAATCCCTTCCGCTTGACAAAAGCAGAATAAAGCACAGCACGCAAAAGTATTAAATAACTCTGCTTAGTATGATACTCGATTCCATGATGGGAAAAAATAGACTGTTCGGCATGCTTTTCGGTATGGTTTTCCTAGCGCTTTTTCTAGTGCAGTCGGCTAGCGCTCTGTCTATATCAGTTGCACTATCTTCAACGCCGGCTCTGCCTTCACCTCAAGCCATAGGCAATATTGTTGTATTCAATGCGCTTGCAACTGGAGGAAGCGGAATCTACCTGACATACTCTTTCCTAGTATTCAACTCAGTAACTAACACAGTGGTCGGATATCAGTCTAGCTCCTCAAACAGCTTCACGTATACGGTAAACGGATTGGTTGGAGATACACAGTTCGCAAACGTTGTTGTCGTCGATAGCGGCAGTAATACCGTAAATTCTATTAATTCGGGAATGCTTACAGTAGTAACTGGAATTACATGCCCTTCCTGCCATGCGACAGCAGTGAATCTTAGGACGGCAGGCGATTTTGCTGCCTTTGCAGATCAGGGCATCTCATTTTCAGGAACAACTCCCGTTATTGGAGATATTGGATTGGGTCCGGCAGTGACTAGCACGTCCTTCACAGGATTTAGTCAAACACAGACCAACACAATCCCTCTTAACACATATGCGACATCAACTTATGTGATCGGAAGAATGTATGCATATGATTATGCCGTGCCAACTCCGGCCAACGTCGGCACAGCAGCAGGCGATATGCTGACTGCATATACTAATGCACAGGGCGAGACAAACCCCACAGCTTCCGAACTTGGTGCCGGAATTATCGGTGGTATGACACTTGCACCCGGCCTTTACAAGTGGTCCTCGGGCGTCACTATACCGATAACTACAACTCTTACTCTTGATGCCCAGGGCAATCCAAACGCCCTCTGGGTATTCCAGATTGCAGGAGCATTTTCCAACCTTGGTAATGTTGTCCTGATTAACGGTGCACAAGCTAAAAACGTCTACTGGGCGGTTGCAGGGGCAGGAGGCCCGATTGGAGTGACTCTTGGAAGCGGTTCTTCCACAGTTGGAACTATTCTGTCTTCCTATGCTATTGCATTCTCTGGCACAGGTGCAGCACTGAATGGCAGAGCCCTGTCACAGACTACAGTTACCCTGGCAGGCAACACTGGAACTTTTGCAATACCTGCAGGATCTGCGGTGCCGCCATTTGCAATAAACACCGTAACTACCCTGACTTCAAATGATAATCCTGCAGCATTAGGAGATACGATAACATTCACTGCAAATGTAATACCAAGCGCAGGTTCAATTCCCAATAATGAGCTAATAACCTACTATGACGGTGCAACTGTTATTGGAACCGGAAACACAGTATCTGGATTAAATTCAATCGCACTGTCCTCTCTTACTGCGGGGAGCCACAGCCTAACTGCAGTATATGCTGGATATTCTGACTTTGGATCGAGCACAAGCAATACGCTAGTGCAGGTAGTAAGTCCTGCCGGTGCAACTACCACCATAGTAGGAGCAACTACTACTGTTCCATCAGGTAATGGTAACGGCGGAAGTAGCGGAGGCACAAGCGAAGGCAGTGGCGGCACAACAGCAGGAGGTTCATCAGCAACGCCTGTCATAATCAGCCTTAGCAATGGATCCTGCTTCCAGATAGTGAACTTAAGCCAGGACAACACGCAGAAACTCCACATGAATGGAGGCATTAATCTGACTACCGTCCTGAATTTCATATCTCCGGACGCCGGCGGAGTAAGCATAAACAATAAGACTTACACCCTTGCACTGGGACAGTTCCAGGTAGTGGGATACAAGAGCAACAACTACACGTACACCGTGCTGCTCAACAACATCACATACGTGCCAATAAGGCATACCATAACTCTGACCCTGTGCGCAGCACCTATAGTGCTCTCACCTACTGTGCCTGTCATAGTCAACGGGACGCCCACAGCGGTGCTTCTGACAGTAGCTTCGAAGAGTGCGTCTGCTGGCCAGACAGACATAGTGTCTGCAACCACGTCATCGACCGGTCCAATAGTTATGCTGGTTGACGGCACTGTTCAGGCTAAGGGAACTACATCAGTAACATTCAATGTCGGAAGTCTATCCGCAGGCCAGCAGTACACCGTACAGGCTTGCGATATAAGCACGCTTCCGCAAGTATGCAGCCTTGTGCAGAAACTGAACATACTTGCACCAACAGCTGCAAGCACCACAGTGCCGCCTACACCTGTCAGCTCAAACAATGACTTGCTCTACGCGGGCATAGCCGTTGTGGTTGTAGCTGCTGTAGGAGGAGTGGCATACTACCTGCTAATGAAGAAGCCGAAGAAGTAAATAACGGCATGTTAGGCTGAATTAGAGGTGCAGGGAGTTTTCCCTGCCTCTCGTTTTCTTTTTTAGCTTTTTACACAGGCAAATGCAGGTAAACCGCCATGGCCTCTTTTTCCTGGTTTCTTTACTTTAGTGTGTTTAAGGCACACCATATCGCGCTGCTGGAGCGCTTAACTTGAAGGTTAGTGTGCCTGCCTTTGCCTATCCCCTGTCCTATGCCCTAAGCACGGGCTTATTTATCTAGTAAATGACGTCTCTCAGAGCTTCCTCAAAGTGACACAACGTAGAATCGGGTTCAATCATTCTATGCCTTATCCTGTGCCATAAGTGATGGCCTATTATCATAGGTAAGAGACCATCTCAGAATTTCTGGACTCCTGCTGGAACGGCCATGCGGCTGAGATCCGCGAACGGCGATTCCTCTTCTGCAGAGTATGTCACCCTGGAATATGCAAGAGATACCAGGCCAGTGAATGACACTGCGGAGATTACCGCGATGTACAAGGTTCCGCTGCCCAGAAACAGGTAGCTGAAGAGTGCAATGTCCCCGATGCATGCCGCAGTCCCGATCCAATACGCGCGCTTTGACTGCATCACGATCATTATGGCGGAAACCAGCGAGACAATCGTAAGCAGTGTTTCCAACAGCAGAGTTTCGTAGCTTATGTTCAGGGTCGTCAAGAATGTTTTGGCACCCAGAATCCTCACGGTGTTTATAACATATGCCAGCTGTGCATTGGCCGAAAGTATGAATACTGCGAACACGAGCATCAGCATCGCGGAAGCCACAAAGCTCATGTTGGTGTATTTCGTGTACACTCCCTCCGCATGCGTCCTTGAAACCTTGTCTATGTCCTCTAAGCAGTAATGCTCATTGTTGAGCTCCTCTATATCCTCATAGCAGAACGGCCTGTGGCAGTAGTTGCATACTGCATACGCCGGCCTCCATGCGTGCCATGCGCAGAACTGGTCTTTTGCGCCTTCAGTGCCCCCTGCATTTTTTCCAGCAGTGACGACGGGTACCTCCTCATTTGCACGAGCCTCAACAGCAGACGGGCGCTCCCTTCCTGCCTGGTATGTAAGCGGAGCCCACTCAGGAGTCGCTGCCTCTGCATTCTCTTTCACAGGGATCTGTTGCGGCTGCGGCCTGGCCTGCAAAGGCGCCTGCACTTCCTGTTCGGCCTTCTTAATGGGAATCTGTTGCGGTTGTGGCTGCGGCTTGACCTGTTCCGGAACCTGTACTGCCTGCTCCACATTCTCTTTCACAGGAATAGGCTGCGGCTTGACCTGCTCTGCTGCGGCTGGCGTCTTTTCCTCTTCTTTTTTTGCGCCAGCTCTTACCTTGAAAATCAGCAGGTCATCCGGGCTTAACATTACAATTCCCTTTTCGCTCTTTCTATGGCTTGCCTTCTCTTCTTCTCAAATATGCCCCTGTGCTTAGCACAGCTTATGCAGTAATATATCTTCAGCCTTTCGAAAAAGCGGACATCCTGTGCCGTCTTCATATCAGTGCCGAAACGCACTGCCTTCTCGTCCGATACTGACTTGTTCCTAGGTATCTTCCTTCCGCAGGAAGCGCACACTACTGTAGTTTCACGCCCTCTCATAAACTCTTATTTTATTGATAAAGGAAGATTAATAATCCTTTATGGGCAAAATGTGCTAGAGCTGTTTTTATGAAAGTCTATGTTCTTGGAGATGATCGCGAATCTGTGATAAGGCTGTCCAACTTCATAAATTCGGCTGGCAGCACTGCCATAATTAGCGAGACGGTGTCATCTGACTACACTGCGCTTGTAGAGGACCTGCTTGATGATAAGGGCCGCCACACCGACCTGGCTGTCGTAATATCAAAGCAGCCGATAGAGGCCAGCATAGAGGCGAACCGGAGCGGCAAGTTCAGAGCTGTCGTGTGCAGGAACAAGCGGGAAGCTGCAAAGGCAAGGAAGGCGCATGCCGATGTCATTGTTCTGGACCGCGGCGACCTGGAAGACGACGGCGGAGGCGATATTATAGAGGGGTGGCTTGGAGCTGAAGAGAGGGGCACCGAGGACGAAGAGGTTCCGGAGCCTAAGCAGGCCAATCGCCCAGATACGTTAAAACACCTATTTTCTTTTGCAAACCGGAAGCCCGCGCGCAAAAAGCGCAATAACACAGAGCGCGAAGAGGAAGAAGAGCCAGAAGACGAAGAAATTCCGAAGCCGAAGGGCAAGGGCATCATCGATAACATAAAATATACATTCGGAATAGAATAGTGGTTTCTTGTACTTGGACTGCGACAGGGCCATGCGGATCATAGTACCGGCGATGCGTGTGGCTGTTGCAAAGAGGCTTAGCGAGAAGGGCATGTCACAGGTTGAGATAGCTAAGAGGTTGGGGGTGGCGCAAGCTGCGGTAAGCAAGTACCTAAACAGCGATTACTCCAAGAAGATAGCTGTGTTGGAAAGGCTCATAACAAAGCGCAAGCTTGAGCGCAGGATAGTGGAGTTAGCCCTATCCGGCAACAAGAGGGAGCTTGAGAACGAGATCAGCAGCCTTGCACTTAACAGCAAAATTGTGTGCGGAGCACTGAAGCTGTAAAACCTGGGACGTGGGCGAAGCGCAGCAGCAGGCATTTTTTCCTCGTTATTTTGCATCTGAATATTGCAATTTTTGAACGTGAGTAAAGATTCAAACCCACACTGCTTAAATAGCTTCAAAATGCCTAAATTCAGGGATGGTAGTGCCAGAAAACCCACAACGTGAGCTTTTAGCCGAAGAGCCATACGCCGAAGTTAGCGAAGCCGCGCAGGGGCAGTCCCCGTATCACAGGAGCCCAGAAGAGATAGACAAGCTGCCTGTTATCGAGAGTACGCTGACTGTATGTCCGGAGTGCAAGCTCATAATAGAGGGCAAACTCTACAGGGATGGCGACAATGTAATGATTCGGAAATACTGTCCGGAGCATAAGTGGACAATCGAAAAGTACTGGGAAGACTACGACATGTACATGAAGATGAGGAAGTTCAGCTACACGGGCAGGGGCTTCGACAACCCTAACTTTGTAACCTCCACAAAGGGTGCCAACTGCCCCTTCGATTGCGGATTCTGCGAGCGGCACAAGTCGCACACTGCATTGGCGAATGTAGTGGTCACAAACAGGTGCCACCTCTCATGCTGGTATTGCTTCTTTTATGCCAAGGAAGGAGACAGCGTGTACCAGCCTTCGCTTGATGAATTGAGAAAGCTGTTCAGGAATCTCAGGAACCAGAGGCCCATACCCACAAACGCGTTGCAGTTAACCGGCGGGGAACCCACAATGAGGGAGGATCTTGTCGACATTGTAGTTGCTGCAAAAGAGGAGGGCTTCGACCAGATACAGCTCAACACTACAGGAATAAACATCGGGCTGCACCCTGAGCTGGCTGTCAAGTACAGGCATGCTGGCGTGAGCACGCTCTATATGAGCTTCGACGGCGTCAGCGCAAGGACAAATCCTAAAAACCACTGGGAGATACCATTGACGCTAGATGCCCTGCGCAAGGCGTCCGTTGGCTGCGTGCTTGTTCCGGCAGTCATAAGGACTGTCAACGACGGCGAGCTTGGCGCGATAATAAACTTTGCAGTTAACAACAGCGACGTGGTGAAGGCTGTGAACTTCCAGCCCGTGTCGCTTGTAGGAAGGATGCCTGTCAGTCAGCGGGAGAAGCAGAGGATAACAATTCCTGGCGCGATAAAGCTCATAGAGGAGCAGACAAACGGCGTCATAAGGAAGGAGCACTGGTTCACTGTGCCTTGTGTTGGGGATATAAGCAAGTTCGCAGAGGCACTCACAGGCGAGTTCAAGTACGATCTCTCCGTGCACTTCGCATGCGGTGCGGGATGCTACCTGTTCATAGAGCCCAACGGCAAGATAACGCCAATCACTGAGTTCTTGGATGTATACGGGCTGATGGAGCACCTGCACAGCGCGATAAATGAGATGGAAGGCAGGGGCAAGCTAGCAAGGAAGTCCATAGCAGCAAAGGCGCTCCTAGGCATCGGCAAATTCATCGACAAGGAGAAGCAGCCAAAGAGCCTGAATTTCACCAATCTGCTCGTGTCGCTTCTCACGAAGAACAACTTTAAGACGATGGGCAAAATACAGCTGAAGATGCTGTTCCTGGGAATGATGCACTTCCAAGACGAGTACAATTATGATGTACAGAGAGTCGAGAAGTGCGGCGTCAGCTATGCGATGCCAGACGGGGAGATCCTGCCTTTCTGCACATTCAATGTGTTTCCCGAAATATACAGGGACAAGGTCCAGAAGCAGTTTAGCATACCGCAGAGCGAATGGCAAGCTACGCATCCAGGCTGGACGTACTCCAAAGACAAGTACGTTAGAAACGTCAAGGAGCTGCAGGGCACCAACGAATACAAGAAGACGTACGGTGAGCTGAAGGACTACTTTGCGCTGCCTGTCAACGGCGGCAAGAGCGTAAAAAATTTCTCAGTAAGCGATACCGAGCATGATGGCGCAGCACATACCAAAGAGGCGTAACCAGATGGATAGCAACACACAACCCGCCAAGGAGCAAAAATTTGTCATGAACGGCACGGCCTTATTCGTACTTGAAGACAGCAAGAAGTACCGCATTCCATATCACATCATAAAGAGGGCGGTATTCTCAAACCTTAAGAAAGCAGATCTCATCGACGTTCCGCATTCTGCAAGGCTGCAATATAAGCTCATGCTTATGGGCGCGGTGATAAAAGCCATAGTTGACTTCGACGAGCTAAAGATAACCGTGATGTACAATCCGACAGGCGCGGACAACGGCATGCCGAAGACGAGCATGGAGCAGCTCACCAACTTTCTTGCACAAGAAGGCATTCCTGCTAACGCGGGCAGCACGAAGAACGAGGACTGCGACTACTTGGAGTTCTACTCCTACGCATACTCCTCTCCATCGATAAGGAAGAGCGCGCCGTACAGCTATACTTTGGAAGAATGGGAAAAGCTCGAATCCGCATATATCAAGAAGCGCACAAAAGAGGACAGAGAGAAGTTTGCAAAGTTCCGTGAATGGCAGGATATTTATGCGAAAGAGAAGGGTGTTGCTGACGTGCAGAGCGCAAAAGCACGTTCGATTTCTAATATCTTCGGACTCAAGAAGTAATGGCATCAGCAAACGTCAGAGCTCCAGCTCCGCTGCCACCGTGGGCTCTTCAAGGCCGAAGCTCTCGAGCACCTTTGGATGAAGCTCTCCGAAATGGCCTATGACCCTGCCCTTGACCTTTACGGCTGCGCACCTGCCTTCTATGAACGCGCTGTCGTGCGCGTCTTCAACAGTGTAGCTATCGATGCGCATGTGCTTCAGCGCTGATTCCGTTAAGGCTTTTATCTCGGAGAAATTCGCCCTCGAATGCTCGCTGACGAATGCCATGCTCCTGCCCTCGATGGCCTTGCCGCCCTTGACAGAGAACACGCTCCCTATCTCGAACAGCCGCAGCGGCATTCGCTCGCTCCTCGACTCGCTCATGTTCTGCAGCAGCTCGTGCAGTATATTTGTCCTGAGCATCGTCATGTTCTCTGTCTTGGAATATGATACTTTTACAGTGCTATCCGCATCCTCTGGGCGCATCATGTTCTCGAAATTCACTTTTTCATTCGTAAGGTATGTGTTCATGGCCTCCGTGAAGCCCAGGCCTACCATTGTCCTTCCCAGCTTGTTCGCATACTCTACTGCGTCGTCAGGAGTGCCCTGGAATGCCCCAAGCACAGGAAGCGGATCTATCCTGTCATAGCCGTATGCTATCGCAATGTCTTCTATAACATCCTGCTCGTTGAGCACGTCGACCCTGTAGGGCGCTACGCGCACAAGCAACGAATTGCCGTACTTTGCAGCTACATGGCCCAGCCTGTTTGCCAGCTCTATCATTCTGTCCTGGTCTACAGGAACACCTAATGTCCTCTGTATCTCTGTGATTTTCACCTTGACATCCTTGTAATCCAAGATTGGCGTGGTTTCTTTTTTCGCCGCATAACTGACTATGCAGGGATATACTTCAGCACCCATGTCTATCAGCGAGCACGCTAGCAGTCTGCATGCCTGATCCATCCCTGTCTTTGATATTCCTGTTATGTCAACGAAGAGATTCTTTGTCTGCTCTGTAACTCTGGTGAATTCAGAGTTTATGATTGGTATCATGCTCATGATATTGTTCTTTGCATCAACCAAATATGGATACTTGCTGCTCTTGGAATCCTTCAGAGTGTATGCGTATTCTATGCCTTTGGCATGCTTTGCGATTATTTCTTCGAAACGCATCTTCTTGTTCATTCCCAACGGGATGAATTCCTTATCACGTGCAGCATCGTAGACGAGCGGAGAGCTTATGACATCAAGGTTGTGCAGCCCTATTGCGAACTTTTTGCGCTTTCTTCCATATGTATCGCACAGCTTTTCGGTGAAGTTTATGAAATAGAGCAGGTTGTTGCCTGTAAGATTCACGTTTTTTGCAACGATCCCTGCTATAAAAGGCCGTGCCTCTTTCACTGCTGGCGTTGTCCGTATCTCGATAAGTGGGTCTTTGTTTATCTTGTATGCGTTCTCTTTCGGCTCCCTTTTGCCTATAAAGTTCAAGATCGCGCGCACAAACCCAGTAAAATCCAGCAAATCTGGCCTGTTCGGGCTTATGTCTACAGTTATATCCTCATCGGTTGAATCATCGACATCTATGCCAAGCCTTGGCAGCTCCTTCAGAAGTATGTCGGCATCTAATCCGAATCCCTTAAGGTCTGCGTACTTGAATGTTATTGCGGCCAAATCATCACAACTCTTTTCTATTCCTGAGCCAACCCATGTTGTTGTTGTAGAGTGCGGTCAAAGAATCGACGTTCATGAGGTTGAGTCCGATTCTTTCCGCTCCTGCTCCCCATGCAAGCACAGTCTTGTTCGTACCCATCGCATTCGTTATCTCTTTTCTTATTATGCCCGATCCGCACAATTCTATTGTCTTCCCCAGGCGTTCGTCGTGGTAATACACGTCAAGCCCGGGTTCTACAAACGGATAATACGCAGGCTTCATGTGCACATCCATGCCCAATGCGCCGTAGTAGTTCTTGAGTATGCCCATCAGGTGCGCCAACGTGAGTCCATCGCCTATGACTATGCCGTCTGATTGGTAGAGCTCTGCAAGATGCTTGTAATCTATGCTCTCATTCCTGAAGACCTTTCCAACAGAAAATAATTTTATAGGCTCGTAGCCGCTGCTCTCAAGCGCAAATTTCCTAAGCTGTCGCATCGTTGTCGCTGTCGTGTGCGTTCTCAACAAGGCCTGCTTTGATATTGTATCACGCCATTCATTCTGCCATCCCTTTTCATGGGCCTCTCTCATTTTTCCAAGCAGTTCCAGGTCTTCTATATCTATTGTCTTAGGGTTCGATAGGAAGTACGTGTCCTGCATCTCCCTTGCAGGGTGGTCCTGCGGCACGAACAGTGCATCGAAATCCCAAAATGCAGATTCTATCACAGGTCCCGTCACTTCCATGAATCCCATGCTGATCCATATGTTCCTTATTTTGTCTAGGATCTCGTGCATTGGGTGCAGCCTTGCAGCATATTCTGGCTCCGTTGGCGCGTTAACGTCGTAGCCGCGCAGCCCATCTGTCTGCCATTTCCTGCTTTTTATGATCTCGCGCGTGAGCTGGCCTATGCCCTTCCCAGTCTCCTGCTCAAGCAGCGTCAAGCCGCTCTTGTTGATGGATACGTCTGTTATTTCTCCTCTTTCTTTCAGCTTTATCAGGTTCCTGTTAGACAGCAGCTGCACCGCCTCCTTGTTGGACAAGAGCAGCTTCTCCAGTGCGTCGCTCTTAGCGCTGCCAAGGTCGTTTATCAGCTTCCTTGTGGCATATTCCTTCTTCCCGTCCGCAATCAGCGCGCCCTCCTTCAAGAGCTTGGCCTCCTTTCCGGTTATCTCAATCCATCCATTCTTCTTTGCCCAGATCAGTCCTATCTTGTCCATGATCTTTTCGAGAGGCATGCTCCCGTTTCCGAGCGCCTTCACCAGCGATTCTTCTGGGAACTGCTTCAGGTAGCTCTTGCCTTCTTTGCTTATCTCGATGCCGTAGGTGCTCTTCCTTGTTATGCTGACTGCGTTGCTCTTGGCAAGGTTCTCCAGCGCCCATACGACGGAATCCTTTCCAAGCTTGAGCTGCTCCTCTAAGCGGGATGGCGTTGCGCTCTTCTGCCCTTTCAAGAGCTTCAGGATTTCAATCTCGTACTCGTGCAAGGAACCACACACTACCTGACGCGGAGATATGTATAGAGAAGAACCAGCAACACCACTATCGCTATGATGACGTATGTGAACGCTCCCAGCGCATTGTATATGCCGACAAAGAAGCTCGTTACTTCCGTCTGTATGCTCTCCATGATCACAAATGTGAGGTTGAATTTGGATAGTGGCTCGCTGTACAGCCATGCTATGGTCGTTGTATTCTTGTAGCCGCTAGTGAATGCCGATGGCGGATAGTCCGGCAGCGGATATGCGCTCTTGATAACTGCACCCTTCGGCATCACTATTGTAAGCGTAGTGTTGGGAATAAGCACCTGACCGCTTGCGCCGTGCTCGAAGTTGAACACATCAGGGTTGAAGTCATACACAAAGGTCCTGGGTGCAGTCTGGTTCACGCTAGTGACGTTGCTGACAGTGTAGCCCACGAGTATGTATGCTGTGTTGATTCCGTTGCTGCTCATCACCGATCCTGGAAGCAGCTTGAAATTGTGGACGCTGGTGCTCGGGTTTATGATGTGCTGCACTAGCAGCGGACCTACGAGTTCCTGCCAATCACTGAGCGTCAAGTTGAGCGCGACTCTGTTAGTCAGGTATTGGCTGACGGAGCTGTTGCTCATCTCAACGGTTAGCAGCTCTGTCACCTGAGCACTTGTGTTTATGTCCAAAACTAGCGTGACATTGAGGTGTGTCACTGTATATGATGCACCTGATACAGGCAGCGCTGCGACCGCCAACAGACCCGCCAGCAACGCATACCCCAGCGCTCTTTTGCCATCCATAGTACTTTCACCTGATTGTGACTGCCATCTTATAAATAGCTTTTGTGTTGCCTTCCACCGATACATGATAAACATTATATAGTTTTATTGTACAACCTCTCACAAGTGAAACTCTGTTGGGTGCAAACGGCTCTGTAATGCGTCCTAACCTGTGTGGCGGGCGAATAACAGTTTCAAAGCCACGATGATATTTATGAACGAACAAACGCGTAATTTGGTCGGTGCTTTGCGCGGCCTTCCATGGAAGGGATACCTCTGCGCAGCAGTTGCATATCTGTTCATAGCCCTGGTGCTGTTCTATCCGTTGACATTGAACCTGAGTAATGTGACTCCCGGCTCCAGCGGCAATTCCTACCAGAACCTGTGGGACATATGGTGGGTCAACCAGGCAGTATTCGGCCTGCACACCAGCATATACTATACGAACCTTCTCTTCTGGCCCATAGGTGTGAACCTCGTGTATCAGACGATGAGCCCCCTGCTTGCTCTGGTCTCCGTGCCGTTCCAGGCAATTGGTGTGGTATTCGCATACAACATGATCTTCTTCCTGAGCTTCGTGCTCTCGGGCCTTGGCATGATGCTGCTTGCTAAGTACATCACAAAGAATTCCTATGCGGCTTTCTTTGCCGGCCTTGTGTTCACGTTCAGCAGCTTCCACATAGCGCAGGCATACTCGCACCTGAGCTTCCTGAACATCATGTTCGTGCCGCTGTTCCTGTATTTCATGCTCAGGTGCGTGCACGAAGGAAAGCGCATCGACGCAGTAGGCATGGCAGCATCGTTCGCACTCTCCGCGCTGGTTGGGGGCGATGAGCAGGCGCTGATGCTTGCGCTGCTCCTAGTGTCCGCTGTCGTGGCGTATCTTGCATTCAGCAAGGACAGGCGGCGCGTACTCAGCATGCGCTTCGCATCAAACCTTGCGCTTTTTGCTGCGCTCTCATTCCTGCTTGGCTTATGGCTGTTCCTGCCTACGGCAAACGCATTGCTTCACAGCGGCGCCCTTTCGTCATCAAACTCCATGAACAGCGTGAAGTATAACGAGCTGTGGAGTTCGGACATCCTATCCTTCTTCGTGCCGAGCTATTACAACGGGATCTTCAGCTGGCTGGCGAACGGGACGTACTCGACCATATATGCCGGAATGCCGACAGAGCGCACAGCGTACCTGTCGTTTACCGTGCTGTTACTTGCGATCTATTACGCGTACAGGCAAAAGGTTCACGCTGCGCCGTGGATTGCCGGTGCTGTTCTGTTCGGACTGCTCTCATTGGGCCCCTATATAGAGTTTAACGGCATCATTTCGCAAATTCCAAGCATTTATTACGCATATCGCCTGATGCCGTACATCAATGCCATAAGCGAGCCTGGAAGATTCAACCTCATGACTACGATGTTCTTTGCCATACTTGCTGCCTTCGGAGCGAAGCTGCTGCTGGAAAGGAACCACGCCAAAGAAAGTTTGTTGCACAACAGGCTGCTTGTCGTGGGTGTGATATCCTTCCTATTCCTTCTGGAGAGCAATGGAATGCCTCTTGGCTCATCACTTGCACAGCCGGCCGTGACGTACGTCAGTGTGCCGAAGCTCTACAATATACTGGCAACTCTGCCTGCCAACTTCTCGGTGCTGCAGCTGCCTGCCACAGCAGTCTCTTACAACGCGATCCTATCCGCAGGCAAGGCGACATACTACACGAGCATATCCCACAAACCGCTTGTGGGTGGCTACGTCACAAGAAGCAACCAAACCGATACGCTGGTGCTGTACAACATACCTCTGGTGCTGCAGGACCAGAACCTTCTATCGTATGGCAACCTGAGCTATGGGAGCCCTGTGATAGAGAATTACACCAACCAGACGCTGCTCACGCTGTTCAACTACAACACGGCGTTCGTGATTGTTGACAAGAACGCATACAACACCACATCACTGTCGCAAATGACAAACTATCTTACGAGCGTGTTCGGGAAGCCTGTGTATGGTGACAACTCCACTTCCGCATTCAGCACAACAAATGCGGTAAACGGCTCCATATTCAGGAGCTTCGTCTCGTACCCGATACTGACGCAGTGGCAGACCACGCTGATACCGTTGAATGGCACATACAGCCAGGCATGGGAACCGTTTCAGTCTGGAGCTATCATCGTGTACGCGCCGTATGCAAACGCAACAAGCACAGCAAAAGCGATAAATCCCTCTTCAAACTACTACATAAACGCCACAATAAAGCTCCGTGCCATCTCGGCTTCGCCCCAGAAGCTGTACGTGGCTGAGCAGGCGGGCATATCCACGAAGACAATAGCGCAGCTCAATGTGACAGACACCCTGCAAAGCTATACCGTGAACGTCACGCTGGCATCAGGACCCATAGGCAACACCCTCTTCTTCATAAAGGGAGACAAGAATGTCACCACTGCAATAGTCGGCATCACGTTCTCCAGGCGCATCGCATGAATGCACTAAAGGTGATCGTGGATTCGCGCGAGAGGAACACGGAGCTGCTGGACACGCTGAAGTCCAACGGCCTAGAAATCGACAGCAAAATGCTCAACGTTGGCGATTTTGTGCTGTCGGACAGGGTGTGCGTTGAAAGGAAGACGGTCAGCGATTTCGAGAACTCCATAATCAACGGCAGGCTCTTCGACCAGATAAGGAGGCTGAAGGAGCACTACCGGTTTCCCCTGCTCATAATAGAGGGCGACAGCTCTGATTTCAGGCTCGGCAGCATGGTCATGAACGGCACGATCGCTTCACTATGCATCGATCACGGCATTGTTGCGCTGTCCATGCGCAACGCAAAGGAAACGGCAGAGATCATGATCAGCATTGCAAGGAGGGAGCAGCGCGGCGCTTCAAGGGAACCGTCTGCCAAAGGAGGGATGCGCGCATACACCCCAGAGCAGCTGCAGCAGCGCATAATCGGCAATCTTCCAGGTGTGGGACCCAAGATCGCAAAAATGCTCCTTGAGCATTTCGGCAGCATCAGGAGCGTATTCAACGCGAGCAAGGACGAGCTCATGAAGGTAGACAAGATAGGGAAAAAGAAGGCGGAGCAGATATACTCTGCGATGAACGGTCCGTATGATTCACGGGCCTAGCCGAGACACTGCCATGGCCTGCATTATGCTGCTGTGCGCATTGCCCGCGCTTTTTATTCCCAACTTCTTGAACACCGCGCTCTGGTGTGCCCTGCCCGGGTCAAAAGCAACAACACTCTCCAGCATCGGTGCTATCTTCGAGAACGCCTCTTCACTGCTGGCAAACGCCACCACCTTAGAGCCTGGCTTTGCGCCCGCGATCTCAAGCGCGCTGTGTATCTGGTCAGTGAGAGCTACGAACAGGAGCATCTCCATTCCTATGCTTTTTGCCCTGTTCGTATGATTCTTAAACGTGAGCAGCGCGTTGAGATATGCTCCAAGAACGTGCGTCTTGCTTGCGATGGCCGCGCTATCAAATACCTGTACTGCGCATGTCTCATCACTGATGCGTGTCACGCAGTCCACGAGCTTATTGACATCGATCGGCAGGGCTTCCTTTACAACTGCTTTTGAGATTTCATTCATGGCGCGCTCGAATGCTATGGAAGCCACACACTCACTTCACATCTGCCACAGAGACCAGTGCCTGCCGGCTGCATGCCTTTCTGCCTTATCCTTGCTTTGGGTCAAAGCAAGGTGTGCAGAATGAACAGCGGGCCGAATACCAGGCAGACCGTGTTGATCAGCTTGATCAGGACGTGCAGAGACGGTCCTGCAGTGTCCTTCAGCGGGTCGCCAAAGGTGTCTCCTGTGACTGCCGCCTTGTGGGCTTCAGAGCCCTTGCCGCCAAAGTGACCCTCCTCTATGTATTTCTTGGCATTGTCCCAAGCAGCACCTCCGGTGTTCATCTGCGTTGCCAGGATAAAGCCAGCTACTGTAGCTCCAATCAAGAACGCGCCTACCGATTCGGCGCCCAAGGTGAGGCCCAAGGCTATCGGAACTACAACAGGCAGCAAGCCAGGAATTATCATCTCCCTTTGTGCAGCCACGGTTGAGATGTCGACTGCCCTTGAGTAGTCCGGCTTTGCTTTTCCTTCCATCAGGCCTTTTATTTCCCTGAACTGCCTTCTTACTTCTTCGACCATCTTGAATGCGGCTCTTCCTACTGCGCGTATCGCGAACGATGCGAATACGAATGGTAGCAGTGCTCCGATGAATAGGCCGACCATTATCTGCGGCGAGACTATGTCTACTACTGTTATGTGTGTAACTTGCAGGTATGCTTGGAACAGCAGCATTGCTGCCAATCCGGCAGAGCCCACCGCATAACCCTTTGTCAGCGCCTTTGTCGTGTTTCCTGTTGCATCAAACGCGTCTGTTGTTTTTCTTACCTTCTTGGGTGCATTGGCCATTTCTGCAATGCCGCCTGCGTTATCCACTATCGGCCCAAATCCGTCCAGGCCAAGGATCATTCCTGCTATTGATAGCATGCCCATTGTGGCGACGGCCGTGCCGTATATGCCTCCCAAGTATGCGCTTATGCCATTTGCAGCTGCGAACAGAGTCCCAAGATAGTACGAGACCAGGATTGCAGCAGCGACGACCAGAACAGGCACTGTAGGAGATTCCAGAGAGATTGCAAATCCCCTTATTATGTTTGTCGCGTGCCCTGTCTTTGATGCTTCTGCAATCTCTTGGACCGGCTTGTGCGCCTTTGATGTGTAGTACTCTGTTACCAAGACTATGATCAGGCTTGCGCCTAGTCCGACCATGCTGGCCAAGAACAGGTTGAAGTCTGTTATTGTGTACCTAATGAGTGCATAGAATCCAACTATTGCAAAGACCACTGTTGCCACCAGGCCGTTCCTGAGGGCGTCCATCGGGTCCTTGCCTTCCTTCGCCTGCACAAATGGCACTCCAAGCAGCGAAGCGAATATTCCTACTGATCTTGCAAGCAATGGGAATATGACGAAGAAGAAGTTCTTTGTAAGTACGTACAGAGAGAATCCTATGATCATTGCCGCAATGTTCTCTCCTGCCATGCTCTCGAACAGGTCGGCACCCCTGCCTGCCACGTCTCCCACGTTGTCACCAACATTGTCAGCAATTACCGCTGCGTTCCTTGGGTCGTCTTCAGGTATGCCTGCCTCCACTTTTCCTACGAGGTCAGCACCAACATCTGCCGCTTTTGTGAATATTCCTCCGCCAAGCTGGGCAAACAGAGCCGCTAGCGATGCGCCGAAACCGAAACCGACAAGCAATGAGGGATTATTGCCATAAAGCAGGAACAGGGTAGATATGCCGATCAGGCTCAGTCCGACGTTGAACAGGCCCATTACCAGTCCGCCGTAGAATGCCACCTTCATGGCCTTGTTCACTCCGGAATTTGCGGCATATGTCGTCCTCGCGTTTGATCTGGTTGCGACTGCCATGCTGACGTATCCGGCGAGCAGAGACATTATCGCGCCAGCAACGAATGCGAGTGATGTTTTCAGCCCGAAGGCAAAATAAAGCACGACCGCCAAGATTAGCGAGATCACGCTTATTGTTTTGTACTGCCTCTTCAGGTAAGCGTTCGATCCGATTCTGATGGCATCGGATATCTCTTCCATCTTCTTGTCTTTCACCTTTTGCTTTGAAATCCAGAAAACTAGCACCAACGCGGTAGCTAGAGACACAAAGCCTGCGAAGAAAGCAAATTCTAGGACCATAGACTCACATATTCCTTTCATTTGCACTAATTAATGTTATTATGCCTTTCCTTTCTGTTTTTTAGAACAGAGTAGCTAATCAGCTAAAACTGATTCGTAGATTTCCGCCGTGCCGCGCAATGTCACGAATATTACCAGAAGAGCAGCAAGCGCATATCCTATTTGCAGGTTCCAACCTGATATGTACACGAGCATAAGGTATGAGAATGTCAGCGCCTTGAGCACGTTCGCGATGAGCCTGCTGGTCTTTGACGTGTACACGATCCTGGCGAAGCGCGTCTTGGTCTTGGACGAGGTTCCCTTGCCGCCCATCAATGCATCTGCAATGGAGTGCACTGCCAATACGAGCAGAATCACATAGAAGGGAAGTATCCTAACGTAGGTGAACAGCATCCAGAGCGAGTACTCGACCATCCGGTCCCCCGCGATGTCCATCCGTGGACCCCATTTCGCTATCTTGGCTATTTTGGGTTTGTATCCTGCAACCATCCTTGCCGCAGCATCGTCGCCCATTGCGTATCTGAGGTAGGTGCCGAAGCCGATCTTTCCCTTGCTCACCTCGCTCAAGGCAAAGAACCCGTCAATGCCGTCCGACACCAGGGCGGCGATAAACAGCGCTACCGGGATTATCGGGTTCATTTTCAGAAGCACTGCATAGGCTATCACAGGTATCGCTGCGATCCTGAACGCCGTTGCCATGTCAGCTTTTCTCATCACTGCACCACTAGATCAATCAACTGGTCTGCCTTATAAATACAGAGCGTCACTCACGTCAACTTCTGCGATATCTTTGCTATGGCCGTGTGCTGGAATCCCGTCTGCAGGTTGGTGTAGCTCAACACGATATAGCCACTATATAGCGTTCCGGTGGCGCCAGAGACTACTGCGCCGTTCTGGTAGCACGGAATGGAAGTAAACGTGTAGTTGCTGCCTATTCCTATGTATATATTGCTGCTGGCAGGCATGTAGCTTATCATGCCTGTCACTGTGCCCTGGTCGTTGCACCCTATGGCCGTGACGTTTATCGGCGTCCCCAGCGACTGGCCAACGGTCACTGCCACATTGCCTGTCGTGTGCGACAGGGCTACGACACCGCAGGTGAAGGAAGCAGGGAATACGCAGTAGCTTGGCGCAAAAGCGCTCGGGTTGAACACGTTCAGCATGAACAATGCTGCAAGTATTATGGATAACACCAGGATTGCCCAGCCGTAGGTTATGAGGTATTCCATGGCCGACTGCGCTTTGTCGTTTCCATCTTCCAGTCTGCTCTCCAGGCTTTCAAGCTCCTTCCTTGCGTGCATGTGATTCGAGAGCATATGATAGACGAACACTTATATATTTTGCTAAGACAATAACTATACTTTCTTCAGTGCTGATTTAATGGCAGATTTATCTAATGATATACGCTTAGCTGTAGACAGCGGTGAAGCCAGGCTCGGAATTAACGGCGTAAAGGAGTCGATAAGCTCGAACACCGCGAAAGTGGTTGTCGTGGCCGTGCCGAACAAGCAGGAGTTCCTGCAGGACCTGGTGCACCTCTGCAAGCTTTCGGGAACGAAGCTGCTGCAGTTCAAGGGCACTTCAATGGAGCTGGGCGCGGTGTGCGGAAAGCCATACTCTGTCGCGGCGCTTTCAGTGATATCACCGGGCAACTCAAACATACTTAACGAGAGCTATTGATTATATGGCAAACGGAGAATTCGCAGCAAGGAAGCTTCTAAGGCAGCGCAGGCACCAGCGCCTGCTCAAGAAATGGTACAAGCGTAAGATACTCCACCTGAAGGAGAAGTACGACGCCCTAGGCAACACCCCAAGGGCAAAGGCCCTCGTCCTGCAGAAGTTCATACTGGACCAGAAGCAGCCGAACTCTGGCAAGATCAAGTGCGTAAAGGTGCAGCTCATAAAGAACAACAAGATTGTCGGAGCTTTCGTACCGTTTGACGGTTCAATAAACTTCATAGATGAGCACGATGAGGTTACCATAGAGGGCCTTGGCGGCTCGCAGAGAGGTCAGCTCGGCGCGATCCCGGGACTAAAGTACAAGGTGGCCGAGGTCAACGGCGTGAACCTCTGGCTGGTCAGGTCCGGCAAGAAGGAGAAGCCAAAGAGATGATCATATGGCTGAAGAGCAACCAATTCAAGCAACAGCGAACGCGGCACAGGCTGTGCAGCCAGTGAAAGAGGCAGAAGCCGCAAATGTCGCAGTTCCAAAGCGGGTCAAGAAACAGGCGAAGCCAGAATCCAAGCCAGTTGTTGAAGGCATATTGATAAAGCCCCTGCTTTTTGAAAAGTACAGCTTTGACGTAGAGGTTGCAGATCTCAGCCTCAGGAACTACATCAACCTCAAGCAGGCGCAGTACCCTCTCTCTTGCAGGCGCGGAAGCCAGAAATCCTTCTCAAAGGTGAATGTCGGCATCATAGAGAGATTGGAGAACTCGCTCATGCGCGGAGGCACAGGCGGCAAGGTAGGAGGCCATGTTATACGTACAAAAGGGAGACTGCAAGGCAAGAAGCTCAAGGTCATAAAGATTATCGAGGATGCGTTCGACATCGTCAACACAAAGACTGGCGCGAACCCCGTGCAAGTGTTCATAAAGGCGCTTGAGAACAGCGCGCCGATAGAGGACACGACCCACGTCGTGTACGGAGGCATAACCTCAAATGTCGCAGTTGACATAAGCGCCAGCAGAAGGCTGGACATCGCACTGAGAAACGTAGCACATGCAACTATCATAGGAGCGTTTGGCAATAAGCGCACAATGGCAGAGGCGCTCGCCAATGAGCTCATGCTTGCATCCAACGGTGACATAAACAGCTTCGCACTAAAGCGCAAGAACGAGATAGAGCGCATGGCGCGCAGCGCCAAGTAGCTGATCCTATGGCAAGAAAGGAGTACATCGTAGAGGAGATAACCTCATTGATGAGCGACCTCGACGCGATACGCAACATAGCGATCATAGCGCACGTGCACCACGGCAAGACAACGCTCACAGACTCATTGCTTGTACGGGCAGGCCTCATATCCAAGACGGTTGCCGGCGACGTGCTCTACACGAACTACGAAGCAATTGAAAAGGACCGCAGGTTGACTATAAAGTCAGCAAACATCTCATTGGGATTCAACTACAAGAACAAGGACTACATAATCAACCTCATAGACACGCCGGGCCACGTTGACTTCGGAGGCCACGTGACTAGGTCGATGCGCGCAGTAGATGGTGTGGTGCTCGTGGTCGATCCTGTCGAAGGCATCATGCCGCAGACAGAGACCGTCGTAAGGCAGGCAATGAAGGAGAAGGCAAAGCCGGTGCTGTTCGTCAACAAGGTCGATCGCCTCCTAAACGAGCTCAGGCTCACACCGGAGCAGACCTTTGAACGTTTGCTCAATCTGATAAACGACGTCAACAAGCTCATAGACAGGTATGTCGCTGACGAGTTCGTAGGCAAATGGAACGTGAGCGTGGAGAACGGCAGCGTGTGCTTCGGCTCCGCGTACGACAAGTGGGCCATCTCCAAGTACATCATGGAGAAATACAAGATAACGTTCAAGCAGATATTCGAGCTCACCATGCAGGGCGAGGAAGGTCTCAAAAAGCTGCAGGAGCTCGCGCCGATAGACGATGCTGCGCTTGCGATGATCGTCGACCATCTGCCCTCTCCAAGGGAGGCGCAGAAGTACAGGATACCCCAGATATGGGCAGGGGACCTTGAGAGCACAGAGGGCAAGTCGATGCTCGCATGCGATGCCAAGGCAAGCACGAACATAGTGATATTCCACATGATGTACGACCAGCACAGCGGAGAGGTCGCAGTTGGCAGGGTCTTCTCAGGAGTTGTGAAGAAGGGGGTTGAGTTCCACCTGTCAGGAAGGAGCGACACCCAGAAAGTGCAGCAGGTGGGCATCTACATGGGCCATGACAAGGTCATGGTCGATTCCGTGCCTTGCGGCAACATCGCGGCTATAGTTGGTCTGAAGGATGTCTCCGTTGGCACAACTCTGAGCGAGACTCCGATAGAGCCGTTCACGCAGATAGTGCACTACTCCAAACCCGTCGTCACTAAGGCAATAGAGCCCAAGGACTCAAGGGATACTACAAAGCTTATAGAGGCACTGCGCATGCTCTCGAAGCAGGATCCGACGATAAAGGTCGAGATAAACCAGGATACAGGAGAGCACCTTGTGAGCGGAATGGGCGAGCTGCACCTCGAGATAGTCGAGACGAAGCTCAGGGACGACTTCGGCGTGCAGATAACAACGAGCGAGCCGATTGTGGTGTACCTTGAGACCATAGAGAAGAAAATAGGTCCTGTAGAGGGAAAGTCACCGAACAGGCACTCAAAGTTCTATGTCACAGTCGAGCCCGCAAGCGACACAGTGTTCAAGGCAATGGACAGCGGTGCCATACGCGACGGCAAGCCCAAAGGCAAAACCGCTGTAGAGGCAATGGTCATAGCAGGCCTTGACCGCGTCACCGCGAAGGGCGTGATGTATGTTTCAAACAACTGCATGCTTGTGGACCAGACCAAAGGCGTGCAGTACATGAACGAAGTCGAGGAGACGCTCGTTGACGGCTTTGTTGAGGCAGTTGCAACAGGCCCAATGGCAAGGGAGAAATGCAGCGGCGTAATCGCCACTATAACTGATGCTCAGATACACGAGGATCCGGTGCACAGGGGCCCCGCACAGGTAATGCCCGCAATAAGAAGGCCGATATGGGCCGGCATGCTTGCCGCAGGTGTCGTCCTGCTGGAGCCGATGCAGGTGTTCACGATCAGCATTCCTCAGGAATACCTGAGCGATGTCATCTCTTTCGTCCAGAACAAGCGCGGTCAGATGCAGGGCGTCGAGCAGGAGAGAGACTTGGCTTCAGTGACTGCGAAGCTGCCTGTGTCCGAGGTCATAAAGGGCTTCTCGCGCGAGCTCAGGAGCATGACGCAGGGAAGAGCCATCTGGTACTATGATTTCGCAGGCTATGAGAAGGTGCCCACGAACCTGCAGGCTAAGATAGTGCGCGACATCCGTGTGAGGAAAGGCCAGCCACCGGAAGTGCCGGCGCCGGAGCAGTACATGGACTGATGGTCATTAATCTCGCCTCAATGCGGAAAGGCTTTATAGCTTTTGCACCTATACTATGCTGTATAATGCGAAGGAGAGTCAATTCTCGTTTTGCAATAATACTGGATGAAGCAATCCGACGGTGTTATTATGGCAAAGTCT
The DNA here is from genome assembly GCA_903884115.1 of uncultured Microcaldota archaeon. Lineage (GTDB taxonomy): Archaea > Micrarchaeota > Micrarchaeia > Micrarchaeales > Micrarchaeaceae > CAISDH01. The sequence goes on from CAISDH010000033.1 coordinate 126,602, forward strand.
TATGTAAATTTCGAAGTATCTAGCGAAGTAGCGTCGATGACCTACGAAGCTTTGCAGCTAGCAAAGCAGTCAGGAACCCTCAGGAAGGGTGCCAACGAGGTAACAAAGAGCATAGAGCGCGGGCTCGCCTCTTTTGTCGTGATCGCCGCTGACGTGGATCCTGAGGAAGTCGTGGTTCACCTGCCAGTGCTATGCTCTCAGAAGAAGATCGCTTATTCGTATGTGCCAAGCAAGGTTGACCTAGGCAAGGCAATAGGCATGAACATCTCATGCGCCGCCATTGCCGTGGAGAACGCAGGCAAGGCCTCGCAGCAGATAAAGGACATAGTCTCAAGGATATCTGGCGTCGCCCAGAAGGAGCAGGCCCAGAAGCCAGCACCGAAGGAGGCTCCGAAGGCCGCACAGGCCCAGAAGCAGGCGCCAAAGGAGCAACCTAAGCAGGCTCAGGCTCCAAAGGCCGAGACAAAGCAGTGAATCTAAATGCCTGAGCAGCAGCCTCAACAAAATCCGCAACCTCAGCAACAGCAGCAGAAGGCCGTGTTCGAAGGCTACATGGCTGAGATCATGGATGTTGTGCGGTCAGTGAAGACAGGCATATCTGGAGAGATCTATTCCGTTTCATGCAAGATACTCGAAGGCAATGACAGGGGCAGGATCATAAGAAGGAATGTGCTCGGGCCAATAAAGATCGGCGACGTCATAAGGCTGCCTGACACGAGCAGGGAAGCGCGTGAGATAAAAGTCAAGTAGGCATATCTATGAAATGCAGCTATTGCTTGTCGGAAGTGAGGAAAGGCACTGGCATAATGTTCGTTTCCAGGATAGGCAACGTCAGCTATTTCTGCTCAAGCCGCTGCTATAAGAACGGCGCGGTGATGCACAGGAAGAACCGCAGGCTTCATGCCAAGCAGCAGGAGACGCAGCCAAAGATGCAGAAGACCCAGTAGTTACTCCTTTATTTCTTCTACTACAACGTCCTTTGTTTCTACGTTTTCAAAGGCATCCTTCACTATGTTCTCTATCCCGAATTTCATGAGCTGCGCCTGGTATCTGGTCAGGAACACCTTCCTGCCTGCGCTGTCCTTTATTATATAAGCGCCACTGTCGTCTATGGTCACAAGGACATAGTCCTTTCCTTTGCTTATCTTGTAGGTTCTGGGCATCAGCCCTCACACACGATGTTCTCTGTCTGCTCAAGCCTCTCTGCAATAGTCCCGTCATCATCATAGACATATGTCGTGATGTTCACTTTGTAGCTGTCTGGGAAGTTGATGGGCCTAGTATAGATCTTTACCTGCTTGCTTTTGCTCTCGTTAGGCCTCACAATACCTACCCTTGTGCGTCCCGCATCAAGCTCCCTGTCTCCGGCAAGCGACAGCGGTGACTTCATTGCGATCTCGCATTCACACCAGTACTGCTTAAGGCTGTCTACGCTCTCAAACACAAGATGCATGGTGGCTTCGTTTCTGCTGTATGCCTTAAGCGTCTGTGGATCAAATTTCACAGCGACCTGCACCTTTGCCATAATGTACTTGTTCACAAAAGATATTTATAGATGAATTGAGATTTGCGCATGTGCTTTTCATGAAGGTAAATGAAGCAAAGCTCATTGAGCGGGAGCTCACGCTCAGGAACCTTCAGATGACAAAGGAGGTCATGGAAACGAGGAGGTCAATCGTCAGGTGGCTTGCGCTTTCACTGGGCGTGATAAGCCCCGGCGAGACGCGGCTGAGCGCAGTGTCCGTGCTTGATGCTATATTGTATTTCCAATTCACTGACAGGAAAGACCCTACCGTGCCAGAGCTCATAGAATACATAGGGAAGAGCTGGGGCGCGATAAACGAGAAAACCCTGAGGTACCACCTGCTCCAGCTGAAGAGAGCTACGATCATAGACAACGAGAAGGGCACGTACTTTCTAGTAAGGCCTGATATCGGGGACAAGTACGATGCGGATTCGTGGATAAGGAACTATCTTGACCTGCAGATATGCCCGATAAGGGACAAGGTGACCATTGCGATGAAAGCGCTCAGGACGCGGTGATGACTATGAAAAACAATAAGGATTCTGCAAAAGATTCAAAGAAGGGCGAGGGGATTTCGCGCACGGGTCTTGTGTTCTACTGCGCGCTGGCCGTTGTGGTGATACTGTTGGCGGCGTTTGCCGTAAGCAGGACGTATTCGGCTAACTACCAGGTCTCGATCACGCTGCGGAACAACACAGCAGTCTCATACCCATACCAGACATCATACTTCACAGTCAACATCACAAACAATGGCAACTCAAGCATAAGCAACCTCAATGTCGGATTCTACCTGAACGGAACCGCTCTCCACTATAACACAATATACCTGCCCGCACACGCAAGCGCTGACGTATCAGAGAACTACACATATCCGGCAAGCGGCACCTACACATTTTTGGCTGTAGCGGACCCTGCGCACGTGCTCAATATAAAGAACAGGCTCGGCACACAGAGCTTTACCGCAGTTGAGATAAGCCAGCCAGAGAGCCCGGACATATACACGTCGCTGCCAAACAACAACATCATATACACACAGAGCTTCACGTTATCATCGACAGGCCTGCTTGCCGCAGCTGCCACCGCAAGCCAGTACAACGTGAGCGTCTTCACCAACATGTTCTCCCCTGCGCAAAGCGTTCTCACAAAGCTCTTCGAGAACCTGTATGTCGCTGTAGAGGCTGCCAACGGCGCATACATCAAGTACTCCAACAGCACCGCCGCTTATTCCATATGGGTGCAGGGCCGTGTGCAGCCGTCGTTTGTGGACTATGTTCTGTCATCTTTCTATCTCAAGCAGGGCAACACCAGCATAAACGGCACCAACGTGCATTACGCGATCGTCAACAACAAGACAAGCATATGCTACCTGTACAGCAAGGGCTGGACAAAGATATTCTCCTATTTCAACAACAGCAAAGCAGGTACATGCCTTGGCATAGCAGGCAATACATATGCGCCTGAAGAGAGCAACGTGATCGTAGCGCAGATAAAGGCGAACAAGAACCTGACAAACTACCAGGAGCATTTCTTCTATACCAATTCGACCTCGATAGGATCCATACTCATATACAACAACAGCCTTGCCGTTGCCGGATTATTCGAAAACCACTATGGCTTCTTCACAAACTTCGTACAGAACACAACGGCATTTAAGGGGTCAAAACTGCTGTGCAAGGGCCTCATCTACACAACCAACGCCACGAGCGTGTGCTCCGTCTATGTCAGCCCAACTGGCACCGCGAACGGATTCGGCATGGTGAACACGACCGAATTGACTCCCTCCTACAGGCTCAGCCTCTACTCTCTTGTCAACCAGAGCGATATCACCCTGTCGCACGTGAACGGCGCCTCGCTGCTCAACGCCATGAACGTCAGCAACGTCATAACGTGGAAGTCATCGTTCAAGAACACGTGCTCGTTCAGCAACGCATCCATAGGCTGCAACGTTACAAGCTTCGACTACTCCACCAATATAGCGCGCCTCACAATAAGCAACAAGCTTGCAAACACCCTGAGAATCAACACCTTGTCGTGCTTCGCCCCTGGTCTCAGGCGCAACGAGACCATGAACGCAACAGTGGCAGGGTCAGGCGCTACCAATGTCTCTGCGCTGTGCATCAGCGTACCTGTAGGCGCAATCGCGAGCGTATACTCGAACTACGCGCTTGCTATGAACTACACGTACATGAACTCCACAAGGTCAGTTGCAGGAGTGCTTAACGTGACCAACCAAGGGTTTGTCTAAAGCCCTGCAAAGTCCTTGGCTCCCTTGCCTTCCGGGAACGCCCTCCTGTTCTCCGATTCTACGGGCAGGCCTGTCTCTTTTGCGACGCGCAGCATCTCGCTCATGTCAAGGAGCCTGTCAAGGAATAGTTCTACGAACGTATCGCTGCCGAGCTGCACCCTCTTGACCTTGAATATCTGGAACTGCAGCATCCCTGCCCTTTTTACCTTTATCCTGGCATAGCCCTGCCGCAGTATGCTCGCCGATTTCTCGTCTATCGCCATGCGCTCATCACACTCATATGGTAATCCATATAATTATAAAAGCAAGTTTCCATTTATTTTTATGCCTCAGATCAGCTCTCCGTTGGTTGGCGCATACTACAACGCGGTGTACAACGCGCTTGCGCCCTCTATTGCCTCTCAAACAACTCTCGTTGCGCTGTCGCTGCTGCTGTCTCTCATCGCATTCGCAATCATCCTGGCTGTCACGTTCACGCTCTTCAGTTTCATCTTCGCATGGATAGAGCGCAAGGTCGTCGCACGTGCGCAGTCCAGGCGAGGCCCAACATACGTGGGCAAGTACGGCATACTGCAGAACGTCGCTGATTTCTTCAAGCTGATGTCCAAGGAAAGCATAATGCCCAACGGCGCAGACAAGCCGCTGTTCAAGACGGTGCTGCCTGTGCTTACTGCGCTGTTCATAGTGGTGCTGGCGTTCATTCCGATGAACGGCGCGTTCGTTGGCATAGACACCACGCTAGGCCTGCTGGCGATATTCGTCGTGCTCTCTTTCTCTCCGCTGATGCTGTTTCTTGCCGGCTGGACAAGCGGGAACAAGTACGCATCGATGGGCGCACACCGGTCAATAGTCATGCTCACGAGCTACGAGATTCCTCTCGTGCTCGTAGTTGTCGCTGTCGCTGCGCTTGCTAACAGCTACAGCATGGGTGCGATAGTCGCCGCGCAGCAGCACCTTTGGTATGCGATTCTGATGCCCATAGGTTTCATCGTGTTCTTCATAGTGATGCTCGCGGAACTTGAGAGGCCTCCGTTCGATCTGGGATATGCCGACAGCGAACTGATAGCGGGCAGGCTCACAGATTCACCGGCTTCGTATTACGGAATCGCGGTGATGCTGGACTACACCCGGCTTTTTGTGGGCGCTCTCCTCATCTCCGAGCTTTTCCTCGGGGGATGGAACAGCATAGGCATAATACCGCAGTTCCTGGCGCTCATCGCCAAGGTTGCCGTGGTGGTCCTTCTTGTAATCGTGATAAGGGCCACGACCATGAGGATGAAAATAAACCGCGTGCTGAGGCTGGGCTGGCTGTACCTGACTCCGCTTGCAGTAGCCAATTTATTAATTACATTCATATTGTTCGTGAGGTAGCATGGCGAAGAACCCTGTAGTTAAGGTCGCACGCGAGATTCTGCGCACACCGTCCACGTTGGAGTTTCCTGAACAGAAAGAGTCCACTACAGACAACTACCGCGGCATAGAGAAGCTTGACATGAAGACGTGCATAAGCTGCTCTTCATGCGCGCTCATATGCCCTAACAGCACGATAACAATGGTAGATACGGAGACCGAGCGCGGCACCAAGAAGATGCCCGAGATAAACCTCGAGCGCTGCCTTTTCTGCGGGCTCTGCGAAGAGGTGTGCCCTACAGGATGCCTGACGCTTACCAAGAATTCAGATCTCGAGCGCTGCGACAGGCGCGAATTCATAAAGAGGCCAGAAGAGCTGGACTAGTGGTTTGATGATATCCTTTGACTTTGCACTGTTCGCAATGCTTTCGCTTCTGGAGCTCGCGTCACTGGCGCTGCTCTTTGTGCTGAAGGACACGATGCACGCTGTGCTTGCGCTGACTGCCGCATTCTCTATAAGCGCATTGCTGTTTCTTGTGATGGAGCAGCCGTTCCTTGCCCTGCTTCAGCTGTTCATCATGGTGGGTGGAATCGCCACCTATCTGTTTGTGGGCGTCGCTGCAGTGGAGATCCCGCGCTCCAGGCACACGAACTATGCAGTGCTTGCTGTGCTCGCACTCGCATTCTTCGCAGCTATATATTACGGGGCATCAAGCGCCAATTTCCTGAGCGCGCAGGGCAACGTGCTGTCAGGGCAGGCGATAGCGTCAAGCCTGTCATCCAGCATTGCACTGCTCTACGTGATGGTGTTCGCGCTTTTCAGCATAGGCATAGGGACTATAGTGTTGCTGAGGAAGATTTGATGTTTGCACTCTATTTCGTGGCGCTGAGCATGGCTATCTTCGCGATAGGCGCCGGAGGCATCGCATCAAGCCGGCACTTCCTGATCACTGCCCTCTCGATAGAGGTCATGCTTCTGGCAAGCACGCTGCTTGCGGTGACGCTGTTCTATTACGGTGCTGCAGGAAGCATAACCCTGCTGCTGCTCTCGTTGTGGTCAGTGGCGGCGACGGAGACCATGGCCCTCATGGTGCTGTACCGCTACATGGCAGGGTGGAAGGTCAGCATGGACGTAACGAAGCTTTCGAAGCTTAGGCATTGATATGCTCGCTATACTCGTAATAACGCCGCTTGTTGTCGCAGCACTCATAGCGATGCTTCTGCACGATAGGCGCGCAGCCGGTTATGTGACTCTTGCAGCCAGCGTGCTCAGCCTGCTTCTTGTGCTGTACTTATTGGTGAACAACCCCGGCGCGCAGAGCGTCACATGGTTCAGCGTCTCCGGCTTCACGTTCAGCATCGATACCGCACTGCTGCAGCTGAATACGCTCATGCTTCTTCTTGTTGCGGTGATGGCTCCGATAGTGCTTCTGTACTCGATAGGATTCATGAGCGTGCCCAGCGAGCGGGGCAGGTACTACTTCGAGATGTGCATCCTGGCGGCGTCGATGATGCTGTTCTCCATGTCGTCGAACTTCATAACGCTGCTCATAAGCTGGGAGCTCCTGAGCCTGGCGAGCTATCTGCTCATAGGCTTCTGGTACAGGAACGAAAGGGCGCAGGGCGCTGCAAGGAAGGCGATAGCTGCTGTGCTGATAGGGGACCTTCTCATATTCGCGTCAATGCTGCTGGTCTGGAACGCGTACGGCTCCCTGAGCTTTGCAACCATGCTCCAGCAGCCTGCAAATCCCGAGGTCGCGGTTGCCCTTGCGCTTGTGATGATCGCAGCGTTAACAAAGTCTGCGCAGTTTCCGTTCCATGAATGGCTGCCTGACGCTATGGAGGGCCCGATGCCGTCGTCTGCATTCATCCTGTCCTCAACAATTGCAAAGGCGGGCGTCTTCCTGCTGGCGTTGATGCTTCCGCTTTTCGCAAGGTACGACCTGCTTGGCATCCTTGTCATAGTCGGTTCCATAACTGCATTGCTTGCCGTGTCGAACGCGCTTGCAGAGAATAGCATAAAACGCCTGCTTGCATACTCGACGATGGAGAATCTGGGACTCATGGTGATTGCGCTCGGATTCAATGCGCTCCTTGCAGCGATGCTGCTTTTCGTTGCGCAGACATTCTACACCGCGCTGCTCTTCCTGTGCGCTGGCGCAATAATGCGCGCGAACGACCATGAGGACGACATATACCGGCTTCACGGCACTCCTATTCGCACGCCGCTCTTCATCGCCATGATCATAGGTGTGGTTTCCGTTGCAGGCATATTGCCCCTGGCTGGCTTCTTCGCAATATCCAGCATAGGTACTGCAGCATCGTTCAACATGCCCGTATACCTGCTCTTGGTCCTTATTGGTTTCGTGAGCAGCCTCTGCATGTTCAAGTGGATGTTTGTGCCTGTGCGCCATGGCGCGCGCAGCGAAATCAAGGGCGTCTACGGCGCACTGCCAAAATCCATCACGGTGCCGATCTACGTGCTCGCCGCGCTCGCTGTGCTTTCGGTTCTGGCATACATGTACCTGCCGGCGTTTCTTGGCGCCCCGGGCATTGCTGTGCACGGCATTTCACTTGAAAGTGCAGTACTGGAAAGCATGGCTGCCATTGCAGGCCTTGGAGCGGCATATGTGCTCTACATGAATTCCAAACCGTACAACATGAAGCTGCACCTGCGCCTGTACGCGGTGCTGTACAACGGCGTGCTGGTCAACATCTTCTATCAGGGCGTCGCAAGGGCTGTGATGGCTCTGTCTCGTGCTGTGTGCGCTTTCGACCGTGCGTTGTACTCGTTCATGAGAGGCATGGCCGGCGCCGTGTCGCGCTTCGGCTCAATGCTGCGCGTAATGATCGACGGCAGAGAGGATGTTTACGTATCTGTGTTTGTGATAGCCGCAATCGCGGCCATAGTGCTGTTCGTGGTGTGGTAGATGCTCCCGTTCATATCTGCAATGCTGGCTTTCTCTGCCGTTGCGCTCATGCTCACGCTCGTGCTAAGCAAGAAGCACAGCAGGGGCATCGCAGTAACAGCGGCATTTCTCATGCTGCTGACTACGATTGCGATGCTCTACATCTCCGTGCTTGCCGGCCATGTCGGCTTCACGGAGAGTTACGCCTACATAAGTTCGCTTATGATAACCTTCGGATTCAACGTCGGCGCAGTCTCTCTCATATTGCTGCTCATGTCATCGGCCGTTCTGCTTGTGGCATCACTGTCCGGCAATCCAGAACGCAGCAGGCCAAAGACCTCATGCCTGCTTATAGAGCTATTCCAGATCTCTGCGATAGGGCTTTTCTCTTCTGCAAACCTTTTCATGTTCTTCATCTTCTGGAGCATCGGCGTCGTATCGATGTTCCTGATGATTAACGTGCTCGGCTCCTCGAACAGGATGCGCGCCTCTATCAACTTCCTCATTTACGAGCTCTTTGCAGGCGCATTGATCCTCTTCGGCATAATGCTGATCTATTTCCATACCCCGCTGCGCTCGTTCGACATACAGTACATCATAAGCAATGCCAGCAGCATAAATCCCACCACCCAGGCCCTGATATTCCTTGCTTTGTTCGTCGGGTTCATGATAGGCATGCCGATATTCCCCATGCACCTGTGGCTTCCTGACGCGCATGCGGAGGCGTCGACACAGGGATCCATGCTGCTTTCAGGAATCTTCACTCAATTCAGCGCATTCGGGATGCTGCTTCTGTTCACGATGCTGCCCGTATCCTCAAAGTATGCCGCATATGTCGCCGCGCTCGCCACGGTATCTGCGGTGTATTCTGCGCTAGTGCTGCTGCGTCAGAGCGACATCAAGCGCATTGTGGCATATTCCTCCATGGCAGGAATGGGGATAATACTTCTGGGATGTTCGGCCAGCAGCATCAGCACTTCCGGCGCGCTCTTCGCGATATTCTCGCAGGGGCTTACAGCTGCACTGCTGTTCCTTGCGGCCGGCTCAATAAAGCACATTTTCGGCGAGCACGACATACGGCTTCTCAAGGGCGCAGTTGTCGATGCGGGACCTACAGTGTATGCGTTCCTTGCCGGTGCCCTTGCGCTTGTCGGATTCCCGCTGACTACTGGCTTTGTAGGCTATCTTCTCATATTCCTTGAAGCCGTGCACGCATTCGGAGCTTACGGAGCAGTGGCCCTTCTCGCCCCGTTGCTCGTGGGCGCATACCTGTACTTCACGATCAGCAGTTCAATGCTTTCATCTAAGGGGCACTCCGACAGCGTAGGCCTCATAGGCAGCACGCAGTATCTGGGCTATGCCTTGCTGCTGCTGTCCATATTCTTATTTGGCATTCTACCATACATATTGCTCGGCCTGTTGAAAACGTGATCGATTGGCAATTGAACTATTATTGTCGTACGCGCTCCTGTGCATGCTGCCGCTATTCGTGGCTCTTGCGCTAGCCGCAGTGCTCGCAAGGTCGAAGCTTGCGGCCTTCCTGCTGAGCAGCGTGCTGCTTGCGGCGGAGACTGCGGTGTCCGCGTACCTTCTATATGCAAATGCCGACCTGTTACTGTTCAACGCGTTCCAGATATCCGGCTTCTCAATGCTGTTCGCATTGCTGTTCTCATTCATGCTTCTGCTTGTTAACCTTCTTGTTTACAAGTACTCAAAGGATTACGCAGAGCACCTGCTGATGCTCGGCTTTGTGCTTGCCGGAGCGGTGATGGTTCCTGCAGCAACATCCATGCTCATGCTGTTCATCTGCCTTGAGCTCATCGCAGTGCCCACCGCCTTCATGATGCTGCTTGCAGGCGAGCACCACATAGAAGCGACTGTGAAGTTCTTCATAATGAGCGCGGTTGCAATCGCAGTGTTCTCGTTTGCGCTAGCTCTGATCTTCCCGTACAGCGCGCAGATGGGGATAAGCGCGCTGAGTGCAAACCCCAACATAGGCGGCAATGCCCTGATTGTTCTCGCGCTCATCCTGTTTGTGGCTGCCCTGGGCTTTGGCGCAGAGCTGTTCCCGTTCAATCTCTGGGTTCCTGACGTGTACGAGGGCGCGCACTCTTATGTGACTGCGATGCTTGCAGGAGTCAACAAAACAGTCGCGTTCGTGGCTTTGCTCGAGATCATATTCATTGTGTTTGCGGCATACAAGGCCACTTTCTCTTCCATTGCGCTGCTACTTTCAGTGGCAACAATGTTCTTCGGCAACCTTGTGGCGCTTGCCCAGAAGAGCATAAAGAGGCTTCTTGCATACTCGTCAATATCCCAGGCAGGATACCTGCTGATAGGCTTTGTGGTCGCATCGCCGTTCGGCATAGAGGCCAGCATTTTCCAGCTCATAGCGCACTCGTTCATGATCATAGGCGCGTTTGCAATAGTGCTGTGGCTCGAATCCAGAGGCTTGAGGACACTGGACGACTACGGCGGCCTTAACAGCAGGAACCGGTTTGCAGCCGCGTCGCTCACGCTGTTGCTGCTCTCAATGGCAGGCATTCCTCCTTTGATGGGCTTTGTCGGCAAGTTCCTGCTCTTCTCGAGTGCGGTCGACTCCGGCATGCTGATACTTGCTGCGCTGGGAATACTTAACAGCTTCATATCCGTTTTCTATTATGCGAGAGTGATAAGCGCCATGTACTCAACAACAGAGCATTCACATCTGAAGACTGAGCCTTTCGTCGCCGCTGTTGTTGTGGTGACGCTTGCCGTGATATTGGTGTTCGGAATCTACCCGCAGCCCCTGATAGCTGTGGCGCAGCTTGCAAGCAAGGCGCTTCTGGGCGCATGATATGCTGCTTTTAGATTTATACTTCAAAATATGAAGGTATTTTTATGGCCGAAGACGCTGGTGACAAGGGCACTATGAAAGGAAGGAGCCACAAGAAATTATTCGCATCAGCAGCCGTGCTCATCGTACTCGGCATACTGATATACTTGTATGAAACCTACGGCAGCCTTCCTAGCGCGTTGATCTCAACAGTATCCTCTGGCCAGCAGCTGAACTCGACAGTGCTGGAGGGTGTGCTCATGCAGAAGATTAATTCGACAAAGACATTCGCAGTTAATTACGCCGGCCAGATCATAATCACGAAGGATCCGCCTATCAGTTTCTCATTCATCAAATATTATAACGTTACGAAAGTCACCCTTTCAATAAACGACCTGCCGCCGTTCGGTAACCTGAGCGTCATATTCTTGTCTAAAAATCTGGTATTGAACGATCCGAGTGCAGATGGCGGCACGCTATGCATAAAGGCGGATCCCCACTCAATATTCAGCAATATTCAAAGCAGCAATGTGACAAATGGCTACAAGTGCATTCAGACATACAACAGCTCTGCAAAGGCGCAGCTGTTCAACATTGCCAACACATTCGTTAACGTTTCCAGCCTTAGCGGAATCACCACAACATCATACGGCATAAGGTTCTACAATCTACAGCCGTGCTACTATGTGTCTGGTACGGGCACAATGAAAGTAAACAGCACTCTTGTAGACGTAAACTCCTCTGCACAAACGCCGGTTAGTGCTAACTTCGCCACCTGCGTCTCAGCGCAATACGATGTGCCTCTATATGTATCTGTCAACCTTACTGCTGCAAATGGTAGCAGCATCAGCATACTTCTGAACGAATCATCAATAAGCCATGCCGCAAATCAGAGCCAGGTAAACTCTCTACCTTGAATTTGACGTGCCGCTCCTGATTGCATTCTGGCACAACTTTGCCAAGCTAGGCTTCTTCGGCACCATCGGCACCGATAAGACTTAACTTATGCAGGTTCAGGCGGAGCAACTGCCTGGATTTCAAGCGCGAATCCCTTGATGGTTACGATAACGGGCTACACGAGCAGCAGTGCGTCCTCCCCTCAGACGGCAACGGTGATGTTCACAAAGAATGTCTCAAGCGCCCTGACAACTCCGTTCTTCAACATAACGAGCATACAGCTCAGCAGAGCATTACCAGGAATAATAACGGTCAACGTTGTGGCAAACTCCATTATTAACCGCACTAATACGGTGCTTTTGGGCAGCTTGGTCAATGCATGGACGGCCGGAGGCATTCTGTATGCACAATCAAGCAAGCCATACCCGATGATGCTAGCGCCATCACCTGGCGTGACGTACAACCAGCAGAACGGCCAACCAACAAGCAGTTTCACGCTAGCATCGACATTCTCGCAGACGTCGGCAGCAGGCCCACAGCAGTACTTCATATACGACATGGGCGAAACAGCATTCCAGACTAGCACATCTACCGTATATGATTATGTTGCATTTGGCATAGTCAACTCTACAGTCGGGGCAACTCCTGGATTCCAGCTGAACTACGCTGCGGACTATGGGGGTATGGCGGCTCTGGCTCTAACATCCCGGGCGCTAAAAACAACGTGACATACTTGTCGACCACATCGCAGATAAATGTACAGGCAGGCTTCAGGACAGAACGTGGCAGCAAGGTCGCAAGCATAACGCCGACCGGCGTGACTGTAGACATTGCAAAAGTGGCAGACTTGCTGCATTTCATAGTAGGGTCATCATAAACTTCTACGAAGTCAGGTCTCTTAGAAAGAACCGCTTTATCATGGCGCTGGGTCTGTCCATGTCTCCGTACTTGCTTAGGAAGCTCTCCGCTCCCAAGAGTTTTGAGAGCCTGAAGAGGAGCTCAAAGTTCCTGGTGCTCATGCCGGAGTAATAACTATGCAGCATGCTATGCAGTCTGAGATCCATCGAATATCTCCTGCGCCAATCTCTTTCATAACGCAACAGCGGAGTGCCCTTCCTTATGTGGCTCTCTATCGTTGCGGCAAGTATCTTTGCGCAGGATACGCCAAATATTATTCCCCCTCCTGTGGTCGCCTTGACTTGCCCTGCTGCGTCGCCAACAAGTGCAATGTTGTCCTTTACAGTGACCTTTCTACTGCTCAACGGTATCATGCTTGCCCATCCCTTCGTGAACCGTGCGTTGCTTAGCATGCTGTTTGTCTTTTCAAAAGCTCTGAAGGCAGTGGCGCTGTTGCGCTTTGCAAAACCGCTCACACCTATTCCTGCTTCCACCTTTTCCTTGGAGTATGGTACCGTCCAGGCAAAGAATCCGCTTGCCGCATCAGAGAAAAACATCTCCACGACGCGCATGTCATCTACACGTGCGCTATTGTATTCCGCCTTGTAAGTCAAGACATATTCCTTGATTGGCGGGAATGAGAACGTGCTTGCCACTGTGGATACTGCTCCATCCGCCCCGACCAGCACCATATTTTTTCTTGCAATATCCCTAACTGCTTCCCTATCCAGTCTCTTTCCCAGAATTACACTTGCGCCTGCCTTTTCCGCCTCTATGAGAGTGGCTTCTGCAAGTTTGCCCCTGTCGATGACCAGCGCCATCGTGTGGTCTGCCTTGACCCGCAGCGTCTCATTTCCAGTATGCAGCACGGCCCCGTTCAGCCTGTTCACCACTGCTTTCTGGTAAGGTATGCCTATCCTGTTCAGGCCGCTGACAGAGAGTATTCCTGATGCCTTTGACGCGCTGTCTGACACATGAAGCTTTGCATCGTAAACCGTAACGTCCATGCCTTTAGAGGCAAGGTCTCTCGCAAGCGAAAGCCCCGCGACGCCTGCACCGACTATCACAACACTGCCGTTCATGTACTAACCACATGCCATATCTTCAGTATATAAGCCTTGCGCTCGAATCTATTAACAGTTGTGGTAATTATATGGCTGAAAAAGAACCTTCAAAAACTCCCGCTGTGCACGTACAGCCCAAGCGCGTTACAGTTCCGCAGATAAAGGTGCAGAACATTGTAGTTAGCGCTGACTTGCATGCAATCATAGATCTCTATGCGCTTTCAAAGGAGGTCAAGGCTGTAGACTACGAACCGGAGCAATTCCCAGGCGCGATCTTCAGGGTGCTGGAGCCAAAGTCCAAGATCATACTATTCAAGAACGGCAAGCTGATATGCACGGGCACCAACACGGAAGCGAACATACGCCGCGTTCTGGATTATGTTGCGAAGGTTGTGTCGAAGTATGTCATAGAGCTCAATCCTATGTCCGAGGCGAAGAGACTCGAGGAAAAGAAGAGACTCGAGGAAAGGGACAGGGAACGAAACAAACCCTAACCCCTCTTGCTTACCTTCTTGAGATGCTTGTCGAATTCTCTGAAGAACACTTCCCACGAGTAGCGTTCCACGACATTCTTCCTGCCATTCCTGCCTAGCTCATTCGCAAGCTGCGGGTCCTCTGCGACAGACGCCATCTTGTCGGCCATCTCCTGCTCGCTGTCAACGAGGAATCCTGTCTTCCCGTTCTCTACAGTTTCTTTCGGGCCCCCTTCATTCACTGCTATTATGGGCTTGGAGCTTGCCATAGCCTCGAGAGGCACAAGCCCGTAATCCTCATTCACCGGCGTGTAGAGCACTGCAGTGCAGCGGGAATACAAGTCCCTGAGTTTCTCATCATCAACGTCTCTCAATATCTTGATTGCGCTGCTCTTCTTCGCCTCTTCAGCAATGCGCAGGTAGTAGTCATAGTAGGCTTTGTCTTTAGACACAGGGCCCACCAGCAGGAGCTTGTAGCCTTGCATCTTCTTTTCAAAAAGCCTGAACGCATCTATCGTATATTCCTGCCTTTTGTTCGGTGAGAACCTTGCAGGGTACAGGAAGTATTTTTCAGAGCCATTGTCCGAGTACTTCTCATGCTCTATGCCGCCGTTGAGCACGGTCGAGTCTCTTCTGCCGTAATACTTCACTATTCTTGATCGCGTGTTCATGCTGTTCGAGAGTATGCCTTCTATGCTCTTCACCACTTTCTGGTCTATGCTTCTCACCGCCCTTATGCCTGCCCAGTGCACCGGTTTCTGGTAGAACTTCTTCAGCCGCATCCTGAATTCGTACAGGTCGTAGACGTCCCTGAACGGAGTGTGCACATACCACAGCACGCGTTCATTATTGTTCCTTATCCAGTGGCTTGGCACCATGTGCGCATTTATCACGTCGTAATCTTCCTTTAGCTTGAGGTTGTAGAATGAGATGCCATAGTTGAGCCCCTGTGATACCCGGCCGTACGGCAACAGCTTTGAGAGCACGCCCTTTCCCATGACGTTTATGTCAAGGTCCTTGAATTCCTCGAACGTCTTGTCCTTGTCGTACTCTATTGTGTAGATGCTTGCTTTGTAATGCTGCGCGATCTTCAGGACGACCCTTTCAGCACCGCCCTTAAGTGTCAGATTTGACTGCGCCATTATGAGTTTCAACATATCACGTAATTATGTGCCGGAAAGCTATTTATAGGTGGATTTGACTTATTTTATTGGTATCTATGAATCTAGGCGAAGGGCTGCGCCAGGCAATAGCAAAGCTGAGCAGATCCACAATAATAGATGCAAACACGATAAATGACTTCTGCAGCGAGCTGCAGGCTACGCTGCTCAGTGCAGACGTTGAAGTTAGCCTTGCACAGGATTTTGTAACGCACATAAAGGAGAAGGCGCTGAAAGGCAGCGTGCCGAAGGGCGTGACTCCTAAGGACTACATAACCAACATCGTGTACGATGAGCTGGTGTGCCTTGTCGGAAAGCCTTACGAGCCTGCGCTCAAGAGGCAGAGAATACTGCTGATGGGCCTGTACGGCTCAGGCAAGACTACCACTGCAGCGAAGCTTGCAAAGTTCTATCAGGATAGGGGACTGAGCGCGGCGCTCATCTGTTGCGACGTGTCAAGGCCTGCAGCATACGAGCAACTGGAGACTCTTGCTAAGCAGGTGAATGTGCCGTTCTTCGGCATTGCTGCGGAGAAGGACGCCGCGAGCATAGTCAGGAAGGCTCTCGACAAGTTCAAGGACAAGCAAGTGGTCATATGCGATACAAGCGGCAGGAGCGCATTCGACGCGCAGCTCGTGGACGAGCTCCACAGCGTCGCAGATGCGTTCGCGCCTGACGAGAAACTGCTCGTAGTAAGCGCAGACACTGGCCAGGTGGCAGGAAGACAGGCGAGGGAATTCGACAGCGCTGTCAAGCTTTCCGGAGTCATGATAACCAAGATGGACGGCTCAGCAAAGGGAGGTGGCGCACTCAGCGCAACGGCCGCATCAGGCACCTCGGTGATGTTCATAGGCACCGGGGAGAAGATGAACAACATAGAGCCGTTCGACTCCAACAAGTACATAGGCTCTCTGCTTGGAATACCCAATATCGGTGCGCTGATATCAAGCGTGCAGGAGGCCGTAAAGGAAGCGAAGATAAAGCCGGAAGAAGCCGATGTGAACGAACTGAACTTCGATTCGTTCTATATGCAGCTCAAGGCGATGAGCAAGCTGGGCCCGCTGAAGAACGTATTCGGCATGCTCGGTGCTCCAGATGTCTCAAAGGACATGCTGGCGCAGAGCGAAGGCAAGCTGAAGAAATACGAGGTAATAATCGCATCGATGACAAAGGATGAGCGCACGAACGAGAGGCTTCTGCACGAGCAGGGCAGGATCCGGCGCATAGCAAACGGGAGCGGCACATCCGAAGGCGACGTCAACACGCTGCTTGCCGATTTCAACAAGATGAAGAAGGTATTCAGCATGCTAAAGGGCGACAGGGGTCTCAGGAGAAGGTTTGCAGGCCTAGCATAACACCAATTCAGGCCGCTTGTCATACAGCAATAATAAATAGATATTGAGCGCTAATACTTATCGGGTGCTCTGTTGTCGATCAAGTATTGGGAATTTGAGGATGCTCCTCTTAAGGAAAAGCTGAAGAACGTGAAGGTGCGGGAAGTCGCAAAGATATTCTTCGACAACGAGACCGAGGCCTACAGGTTCGCGCTCCTGCTTCTCGAGGCGAAGAAAAACAACGGGATACGGCTGAAGCAGGTGCCGCAGCAGATCCCAATAGCCACGGCAAAACGATACCTGGACTTCGGCGTGCAGGTAGGCCTGCTCAAGCACGAGGACAACGCGTACATCATGACCGACAGGTTCTCGAAGCCGCTGAAGAACATCGCAGCATACATAAAGGCGTGGACGGAAAGCAGCCAGGAAGAGGACATTGCAGTGCAGTTCGTCAACGTAAGGACCGAAAGGCAGGAAAAGCGCGGCGGCAAGCCGATGCAAGCCCCAAGCGAAAATCCTAACCCAGTGCAGCAGGTATAGCTTGAGCAGATACAGCTAATTTCACATGAGGGAGACCATGCCGGACCATGTAGGTGCTGACAATGCCGCAGCGGAGAGACGCAAAAATCCTGTGCAAAGGATGTCCCTTGATGACGGGATCAAGCATCTTATTGATAGGATAGCGGAACTGGAATCTAAGAGCCCAAGTCCAATAATAGTGGAGATAGCTGGCGGGTCAGGTTCTGGGAAGACAACAAGAGTGCTTGCCAAATTAAAAGAGAAATTCCAGGACAGGGCGCTGCTGATCTCAATTGACGATTATTATCTAGGTGCCAGCCATTTCAAAGGACGGAAAATTAATTTCGACCATCCAGATTCGGTTGACCTTGATCTTCTAAGAGAACATCTCAGATTGCTGAAAACAGGAAAGCGGATAGAGAAGCCAATATACAGCTTCGAGACCGCAGAAACCATCGGAAATGAAAGAGTTGATCCAAAAAGGATAATAATAATCGAAGGAATTTTTACGCTCAACGAAAAAGTGACAAGAGAAGGCGATCTAAGGGTGTTCGTGGATGTCAGTGCGCACGGCAGGATAATACGGAGGCTTATCAGGGACGTCAAAAGGCCCTGCTTCTTTTCAAACCCGTCAACATCCATGCAGTACATGACTAACGTTGTGGAGCCCATGTACGTTGCGCACATCGCACCAACAAAACATAACGCAGACTTTATAATAGAAAACGATTACGATCCGTACAAAGAAGCGGCGAATACTGATATTCTTGAAATGCAGAGGAAGTACCGTGCCGATATAGATTCAGAGACCTTGAGAACGGCTGGCGCTAACAGGCTCCTTGGTGCGCATCAGACAGATCATTATTATGCGCCGCAAGATGGCTCTTTTGAAGGCACCAAAGAGCTGCTCAGGATAAGGAAGGAGAACAATAAGACCATCCTCACATACAAGGGCCCTAGAAAACCAAACGGCAGCGCTATAGAGAGATACAAGTTCGAATTCGAGATAGACGACAAGACGGAGCAGGGCGTGGCGTCCATCTACTCTTTGAAACCCAAGACGATCACAAAAAACAGAACACTGTACTGTTACAAAGGGATTGTTTTTAGCGTGGATACGGACGTGCACAAAACAGAGAAAGACAATGAGAAGGAACTGGGCAACTTCATAGAGGTGACGATCCCGCAAAGCAAAGATGATATCCAGGCGCTTTCCGAACTGTTGGACGCGCTGAAAATCAAACAGTCCGCCATGGTTCTGAAATCCTACGATGAGATGTGAACTTGAGAGTGAGAGTACGGTCTGCTATTTTCACAGAATTTCAAGAACATAGGTTCAAAACAAAATATATCAGAGCAAAGGGAAAACATTTTTTGTATCAGCTAAACTCAGGAAGGTTTAAAGATTTTCAATGGTCTCAGCAATACTTGACATTGCAAGAGATAATTGATTAGATGACGCAGAGCGAAGAGGAAAAAAAGAAATACAAGTTCTTGTTCGTCACCCAAGAAGCTCTCTCCTCAGATCTTGCATGGCAAATAACCAAGGAAGGGCACAGTGTCAAGTTCTTCTGCAAAGATAAACCAGAGAATGATGTAGGAGACGGATTCATAGAGAAGATCGATAATTGGGAGCAGTATAAGGACTGGGCAGACATCATACTTTTTGATGACGTAGGTTTTGGCGTTGAAGCAGACCAGCTGAGGAAAGATGGAAAGTTTGTAGTTGGAGGCTCCGTATATACGGACAAGCTGGAATTCGACAGGAAGTTCGGACAAGATGAATTGAAGGATGCAGGCGTAGCGATACTGCCCTTCCACAATTTCACCTCGTTCAATGAAGCAATCGCTTTCGTAAAGACCAATCCTGACAAGTATGTTATAAAACCCAGCGGCGAAATACAGGATGAAAAGGAACTTTTATTTGTGGGAAGGGAAGAGAACGGAACTGATGTCCTGCAGGTGCTGGAGCATTACAAGACCATGTGGTCAAAGAAAATAAAAGAATTTTTGATCCAGAAGGTGGCCGAGGGTGTGGAAGTTGCGGTTGGTGCATTCTTCAATGGTAAAAACTTCATAACGCCCATTAACATAAATTTTGAACACAAACGCCTATTTCCGGACGAGATCGGGCCAAGCACCGGTGAAATGGGCACATCAATGTACTGGACCAAAAGCAACCCGATATTCGAGAGCACCTTGTTAAGAACCAAGGATAAGCTGGTGGCAAGCGGCTATGTCGGCTACATAGACATAAATTGCATAGTGAACGGCAGAGGGATATATCCGCTTGAATGGACGTCACGTTTTGGGTATCCGACGATAAGCATCCAGATGGAGGGCATTGTCAGCGAGTGGGGGCAGTTCTTCTACGATATTGCGCATGGAAAAGACGTGCAACTGAAGGCAAAGAAAGGATACCAGATTGGGGTAGTCATCGCGATACCGCCTTTTCCGTTTGAGGACCAGAAAGCATTCAAGAAATACTCAGAGGGGGCTGCAATCTTCTTCAAGCACCAGAATCCGGATGGCATACACATATGCGAGACAAAGAGGATTGAAGGCGAGTGGTACATTGCGGGAGAATCAGGCTATGCGCTCGTGGTCACAGGCTCAGGCCAAACAATGGCAGAAGCAATACAGAAAGCGTATCAGAATGTCAAGAACGTCATGCTGCCCAACATGTTCTACCGTTCAGACATAGGACAGAGATGGTTCCGGGATAGCGACATGCTGCTAAGCTGGGGCTACTTCTAACCTCTTCTCATCTTTTGAAGATCCACCAATGCCTGCCTTTTTGCTTGGGTTCGCTCTCCATGCCGTGCACAGCTTCGCAGTACTTCGTCCAATCTACGCCCATCTTCTTTGCCATGAGCCTTTCTAGCTTGGTCGCGAACATGTGTTCGTCCCTGTAAGGTGCCTTTGGATTGTTGCCCGGCTCTTCCATTGCAGAGTGCAATCCCTTTTTGCGGTCCTCCTCAAACTTCTTGTCGAACTCGACCACCATTTCGTCGGTAATGCCTTTTTTCTTACAAAGTTGGTACTCAATAAGCTCATGAAGCATAATAAGAAATTCGAAATCTTCATTTCCCAATTTCGAGCTGACGATTTTTGCAGGGGTTCCAGGTATCCAGTCTCCAGGGGTGTCATAGCGCTGCTTATTTGGAGAAATAACCTCAAGTATGTACTTGGTTTCATTGTCTTCCGTCCCGTCCATGCTCTCTACCTAGTATATTGGTATTCGGGCTTTAAACCCCTATTCTACTATGGAAAACCTACATTGGAGGGCAATTGCCCTATTAGTCTGTTTCGGATTCAAATGGTCTTAATGAGAGTCCAAGCTTAAAAAGCGCTACCGGCGCTCCTTCGAGTCTGATTCTGCCTTGGCAGTCATATTCTGCGTCCATGGCTTGGAATATGCTGGCAACCACCGCATCTGGTTTTTGAAATTCCAAATAATACCTTTCTTTTGCAGCATTCTGCCTCAATGAAATTTGGAATGGCTCATACCTCACGCCTCTATTATTTTCAGATATACCTTCTGCATCCGCTTCTATTTTGCTTGCTTTGTCTACTATGAGTATGTCAATCTCTTTGCTTTCTGAATTGCGGACATAGCACCAATCTCCCGGAGTAAATATACTTATGAATGCTCTATGGTCTCTCAGTTCCTCTACATCATCTGATTCAATAATGTGCATTCTGTTATTTTCCATATCTTCTATCTGTGTAGAAGTAATTCCCTTGTCATCAAATCTTTGCCTTTCTACAATCAGGCCATCTATTATGGATGTTTTCGTGTCAATTGCCACTGGCTGCGACTTTTCTGGTTTTTGTACTGTTCCTGCCATTCATGATCACATGCTTGTTACTGCCGCAATAAAGGTTCTGTGCGCTTCAAAAGCACAACAGGAACTTCTGAAAAGTCTCTTTCCTCTTGATTGGAGGATCCTCTGACATAAAGAAGGACTGCGACCATACATTTCTCACCGGATTTCTGGTTGTGGGCGTGGTTGATGGCACATTCTCTGATGTGCTTCTCCTCTCCAGGCTTCAGGTCCAGTCTAAACTTCACACTTGATTCTATCATCTGTCTTATCTGTTTTACTTCGTCAACAATGAGCAGCTCCAATGTTCCTTTTTCTGAATTGCGGACATAGCAACACTCTCCAGGACTAAACGCTCTTAAGAATTCTTCCTTGTGTCTTATTCTCTTTACATCGTTTGCTTCGATAATTTTCACTCCGTCATCTTCCATGTCTCTTGTCTGTGCAAAGGTCACTCCGCTGCTAAATAAACCTCCGAATCTTCGCTTGTCTATCACAAGGCCTTCTATCTTTAGCGTATCTGTGTAAATTGGTACTGGCGTTTGCGTTTCTGGCTTTTGTACCGTCTTTTTCATCTAATCCCAACATTCTGCATTTTTCCTAATATTTATGCTTTACTTTGGATTTGAACCCTGCTTTGCTGTCTGTAAAAATCAGCGGGCCCGGTGGGATTTGAACCCACGGCCATCAACTTGCCTCTGAAGCCTTTGCTTCTTAGAAGGTTGCCGCTCTGTCCAAGCTGAGCTACGAGCCCTGAATCTTATGCGCGGATAAGCTATTTATGATTGCGCATGCCCTCTCTTTAGAGTCTTGCGACTTCCTCCATCTTGAAACTTGCGAGCTCCTGGTCTTTGCCGAAAATGCCCACACCTTTCACCTTCTTTCCTTCAAGTAGCTCCGGCAGCCAAATTCCTGTGTCTTTCCACATGCTGCCATACGGCACCTTGTCGAATTTGAACCACTTCGGGCTCATTTCCTCGGTCTCCTTTGGCGTCCCGTCCCACGCGTCGACCATGAACACGTGCACCTGCTGGTCCCAGTCCTTATCAGGATCATCCGGAAAGTGGAAATCAAGCACCGCTGCCTTCCTCATGGATGTTGGCACGACCTCTATCTCCTCCTCAGTCTCTCTTATCGCCGTATCTTCAACACTCTCCCCTGCTTCCTGCTTGCCTCCGACGCCGTTCCATTTTCCGGCTCCGAATCCCCTCTTTTTCATCGCAAGCAGCACCCTGCCATCGCTGACCAGGAAGCACGATGTCGCCTTTCTAAGGTTTTCATCAGGCACGGGCATCACGTCACTGTCAGAATCTCAATCCTATCCTGTTGATGTTGAAGAAGCTCTTCGTATTGCGCGTAAGCGCTTCGGCGGCCCTCTCAAAGCTTATGCCTTTCAAAGATGCAACGTTTCTTACTGCCTTCTCAACGTCGCGGGGCGTGGCCCCTGCCACAGGGGAATCGCTCTCTGCCATTATGCGCTCCAGTCCTATCTCCTTGATCGCCCTGCTCCTCTTGCCTGATTCAAAAGGAGGCACTGATATCATGCATCCTAGCGCTTCTATTTCCTTCACCTGCTTAACGTCGCCCTCGAAGAAGTGTATATGTGTCCTCTCCGGATTGTGCGCAGAGACCATCTTAATGACGTCGTCCAGTGCATCCCTCGAATGCACGCTCACCGGCAGGTGAAGCTCTTCCGCGACCCCTAGGAAGGTCTCGAACACGCGCTTCTGCCAGTCCTTTTCTGAATCGCTCTGCGCTTCCCTGTAGTCCAGACCTATCTCGCCTATGGCCATTATCTTGCTTGCGCTGCTCCTTATCATCCCGACGTTGAAGTTAAGCTCGTCTTCGCTCGCCAGCATAGCATGCTCCGGGTCTATTCCCAGTGCAGCGAATATGTGCTTGCCGTCCGCGAGCCCGACGCTCCTGATGTTCGATGCAGTATCGACGCCGTTCGTTATCATCGTGTTTACTCCGTATGCGATGGCATCCTCTATCAACGCGCTGTCATGGATCAGGTCAAGATGGCAGTGCGCATCCGCAAGCTCCACCTTGAGCAGGGTCTCAGAATCCCTTTCAAGCATCTTGGTCCGCAGCGCACCATCCCTGCTACCCTCGACCGTCTTGGTGCCCAAAGTCATGATAATACTACACTGCAAAAGTTTTTATAACAAAGAAGGTATAATGTTGCGGTAATATGCCCAGAACCCCTTCTCAAAGCTCGAAGCGGCGCAGCTCCAAGCTGCACAAGCTGGAATCGAGGCTAAGGTTGTTTAAAATGACCACTGCTGCCTTCGCGGTAGTTGCAGTCATCCTTGCCCTTGCTGTGTCATATCCTTCCATAACCGTCCTGATCAGCGGGCCGCCGGCAGGCCAGAGGCTCACTGGAATAGACAAACCCCTGAGCAGCGCCGAACTTTCAACAATAAACAATGCCCCTGACGGCTATTTCGAGATCGCAGGCAACATGCTGCTCAACCTGTCGTTATACGGAGAGTCAATGCACAACGGCACATACACTGGGACTGTGTTCGTGCAGCGCATGAACCACACCGCTCCTCTGATAGTGGGCGGCAAGCCGAGCGTCATTTACATCGGCGCAACCTCGTGCGTGTACTGCGCGGAGAACAGGTGGGCCATGGCGCTCGCCCTATCCCGTTTTGGCAACTTTACCAATCTATACAAGGGGTACAGTGCTCTTGGCGACGCCGACGTGCCGACTCTTTACTGGACCATTGACAACTACACCTCTAACAAAGGGAGCGCAGATTACGGCAACCATTACGACAGCAGCTACATAAACTTCTTCTCTGTGGAATATGCATCAAACATATCGAAGGGATTCTCCTTTGTCAATAGCGCAAATCCCATCAGCTATTTCATAAACAGCGCCCCGAACCAAAGCTATCAGCAAGCTATGTATTTCATGAACGGCACAGGCGCGTTTGCCGGGACCCCGTTCATGTTATGGGGCACTACCGTAAATAGCGGAGCAGATGCGGTGGTGTTCGGCACTGCAGTAGCAAACCAGTCCACGGCGCTTCCGCCGCTGTCGTACATGACGCACCAGCAGATAATCAACCAGTTCAAGGGCTTTAACACGACCTTCGCTGTCGAAGAGTATGCTGCGGCTGACGTGTACATTGCGGAGACGTGCTCTGCGATAGGCAATTCTGCAACCGCGTGTTCGCTTCCAGCCATAAAGACATTAGAGTCTGTCATGGGCATCACATCCAAATAAGGACGCAAGGATATCCATGCGAAAAAAACCCAAGAAAATCAAGCGTGCAAGGCGGGCTCCTAGTGCAGCCCCAGCAAGGCACAGGCATGAACTTCTCTACACTCCGCCTGCGCACCATATGAGTTATGAGACTGCATTACTGAAAAGCATAGTTGCCGGTCGAGGCAGCGGCAGGGTCAGCAAGCACGCGCTCATGCTCTATTCTTTGATGGCAAACACCACCCAGAGCCTTCGCACCCTTAATTACAGGCACGGCATAGCTGTCGGAAGGAGCCTGTACAGGCTGTACGCGCAGACAAGAAGGTACACGCTCTACGAGGAGAGTGTCAGCGATCTTGTTTCTTTCTTCGAGCTTGCCGGATTCGGGCGCATCACATACCGCGCGCTACCGAACAGGATAGGGATAGGCATGCACGACACGCTGCATCTGGATCTTGGCATGAGCACCCACTCCTTCGAAGCAGGGATGATTGCTGGTTTCCTCACTGCGTCAAAAGGCCAGCTCCTGCATGTCACCGAGAGCACATGCTCGAGCAACTCGGCAGGCAGCTGCGAGTTCCACACCTCAAACAGCACTCAGGACACAGGCAATGTTGCAATAAAAGGCGCATTCGACGCTTTCGTGGAAGACGTATCGCGGCAAGTACTGCGTGCGGAGGAGCAACAGGACAGCATAGCGAACGAGTACTACGCGCTCTCGTCGCTGGTGCTTCTCGACAGCAAGTATTTCCATGAGATACGGGTGATCGCAGACTACCTTGGCAGCAGGCTGGCAACTGAGCTCAGTATCGAAAGCATGACCCCAACGCGCATGTTCAACACAGTCAAGAGATCAATGGCGCTGCTTGACATGGGCGTAGCCAAGATCAAGACGTCTGGAAAATTCGACATCACGCTTCAATTCGGCAGGCTCCACTCCAGAAAGGAGTTCGCAGACCTCTCGATCGCGTTCCTGCACGGCCTTCTTAGGAACGCTGCAAAGGGTGCGGGCATGAAAGCAAAAGGTTTAATTCACAATAACACATACAGCGTAAGGTTCAGCAAGAGCAAGCCAATAAAAAGGGTGCATTGATGGCGCTAGAATTCATGGATGGCATATCCCAGTACATACCAAGCATACGCAGCCCGGGCTCGCCGCTCTCACTAAGGGAGAAGCTGAATTGGACTGCAGGAATACTCGCAGTCTATTTTGTGCTCTACAACACATATGCAGTCGGGGTTAACAGGCAGGCAGTGGCGCAGCCGTTCCTACAACTGATAAGCATCATATTCGCAGCAAAGATAGGTAGCCTGATAACTGTCGGAATAGGCCCCATAGTGCTTGCCAGTATGGTGCTGCAGCTCATCCAAGGCTCAGGCATCATAGACATCGATCTCTCCGACCCTGCACAGGAAGCGAGATTCCAGAGCCTGCAGAAACTCTCCGCGCTGGTGCTGGCATGCATAGAATCTGTTGTCTTTGTTGCAACAGGCTACGTGCCAATAGCCAGCCCATCTGCCTTCGGGCTGGTTGCAATTCAGCTCATGCTGGGCGCAATATTCATCGTATACCTGGACGAGCTCATGAGCAAGTACGGCGTGACCTCTGGCATCAACCTATTCATAGCTAGCGGAGTCTCCTATGCCATAGTGGCAGGAACCTTCGAGATACTGGTTCCTGAAGCAATGCAGGCCATACAGGCTGGAGGCGCTGCAGCGGTGTCCAACGCAATCATAGCGTTTGGCCCATTGTTCTTCGCAATCATAGTGTTCCTTGTAAGCATCTACATATACGAGATGAAGGTTGAGCTGCCTCTTGCCTTCGAGCAATT
This sequence comes from uncultured Microcaldota archaeon, assembly GCA_903884115.1. Taxonomy (GTDB): domain Archaea; phylum Micrarchaeota; class Micrarchaeia; order Micrarchaeales; family Micrarchaeaceae; genus CAISDH01. The sequence goes on from CAISDH010000033.1 coordinate 152,666, forward strand.
GCGTGGCATAGGGGGCAGGCTGCCGATACCTTTCCTGTACGTGAGCGTGCTGCCCGTCATACTGGCGTCTTCCCTTGAGCTGAGCCTGACTGTGTGGTTCAGGTTCCTTAGTGGCGTGAAAGGTTCATTTGCAAACTTTGCCAAATTCCTCGCGTTATACACTCCTGCAATGTCATCGACAGGAGCCACAAGCCTGCAGCTGAGCGGAGGCATCACCTATCTGATATCGCCCAGCTTCCCACTGCCCTATTCCGCTGCGTATGGCGGCATAGGCGGTTATGGTCCGTACATCACATACCTCCTGACAACTAAGACGCACCTATTCCTTCCTTTCGGCGGTTTTGTCCTAGTCCCGGAGTGGATGCACGTGATCATATACACTGTCGTTCTTGTCATCCTCTGCGTGGTGTTCGGCAAGTTCTGGGTGGGGCTGACAGGCCAGAGCCCTAAGAACCTTGCAGAACAGATAGGCGATCAGGGCTGGCAGATACCTGGATTCAGGAGGGACCCGCGCATAGTGGAGAACATACTCAACAAGTACGTGCCTTCGCTTACCGTGCTCGGCAGCATAGCCGTAGGGCTGATATCCGCGCTCGCAACGCTGACCGGAGCCATAGGATCAGGCATGGGCATACTGCTGACTGTCGGGATAATCTACATGCTCTACCAGCAGCTTGAGCAGGAGAACCTCTACGAGACATATCCTGTACTGGAGAAGCTCGTGAAGTAGCGCTCACACAGCGCTCTGCCTGGAGCAACGATTACTAAACCAGGATAAAGCAAACCCAGGATAAAAGCAAGCAGATACGCTATACAGCGCTACAACTTGCCTACTCTGCGGTTCTGCGCCCTCTTCAGCCGCTTTCTTCGCTTCTTCTTCCACTTCCAGCGCATCCTTCCTTTCTTCTTCCATTTCCTTGGTATACTTCCCAAATAAGCACCATTCAGTTGTATTTCTTCATGCATAACTATTTATACACTTGTAGAAGGCAAGCAGCAGCATGCAGCAGGAAATTCCTGATTTCGATCACGCACAACGTTACTGTTAATGTGCTGGCCGCAAAAGATAGAACTGAGCGGAGTCGCATGCGATTGCGCTGATTGCGCTAGAGGAAAAGCTTTAATCTATCCTGTTCATATATAACCCGTGAGTCCGTATGCAGAAAGGGATCATCGCCTTCGTTATAATGTTCCTCATAATGCTGATACTTGCGTATATCGCAACTCATTCGTACTTTCAGCACGAAAGCACCACGACAATACCTGGATTCAGCAGCACCGTGACCGTGCCGCCACCGAACTCCTCCACTTCAACCACGATGAATTACTCGCAGCATGCCAGTAACTGTACCAATTTCAGCATGTATTCTATTGCCGCAAATTCCATTGTGTCAGGTCAATGCACATGGTCCGGCGGTCTTATCGGTCTGTGGGTGGCCGCAGGAAATTCCGGCACAGAGCGTGTTACGATAACGGCGAACGGCATAGGGGCGAACAGCATAACGTATGTGAACCAGATCTCTGCCTACACATGCAAGGCATTCTACGAAAACGTCACCCTTCCGGCACAGACCTATAACGTAACGTTGCAAACTGGGTCCGGTGGCGGGAGCTGCGGCAGCGCATCCGTAACGCTCAACACAACTACAACGCCTCCGCCGACCATAAGGAACTTCGTCTACAACGGCGATTTCGGCACCGGCACGTACGGGGGCTGGGACGTCACTGGCGCAGGGTTCGGAAAAGGGCCTCTTAACGTGACTCTTGCCAACAGCGAGAGCTGCTATATGGGGCAGCCGTGGAGCGGCTACAACGGCACCTTCTTCGCGACAACATACACCTGCGGTTCCGGATCGTATCAGGGCAACATCACCTCAAGCAGATTCCTAGTAAACCCGAGAAAGTCTTTCCTGAACTTCAAGGTAGTGAGTCAGGAAGACTCGTACCTGTATGTTGAATTGCTCGAGAACAACACGCCAGAGATAGTTGCACACTACAATACCTATAACCTGTCAATTGACTACGCTTCATCGTCCACATTCCGGAATGTTAGCATGGACTTGAGCCACGTTGCAGGCAAGGTGGTTCGCATCAGGGTCGTCTCAGGCGTAACAAGCGAGATGCATTTCATAGCCATTGGGGATTTCGTGCTGGCAAGCAGGCCGGTACAGCAGTCCGGAATCATAGCGAACATAAGCTACAACTTCACTTGAACCGTGCATTCGCCTGCCAAGCGCGTCTAACCATTATTTTATATACTGTGGCGTTCATAATAACTGGCAGGTGCAAGTGATGTCCCGCCAATGCAAATGCGTGATAGAGACAAGGAGACCGTAAGGGCAGCTATACAAAACGAAATCAACATTCCTTTTAGAGAACAGCGCAGCACTAAAATTCTAGAGAATATCTTGGGACTTATTGGGAACACTCCAATGGTAAGACTCAACAAGTTAACTCAACTAGAAGATGCGACTGTTTTGGCTAAACTTGAATGGTATAATATTGGAGGTTCAATTAAGGATAGGCCTGCATTGTACCTAATCAAGAAGGCAGAAGATGAAGGAAGAATGGAAAAGGACAAAACAATACTAGAGGCTACTTCTGGAAATATGGGCATATCCCTGGCAATGATCTCCGCAATTAAAGGATATAAACTGGCAGTTGTGATGCCTGAATCTGCCAGTATGGAGCGACAAAAAATCATCAAAGCATACGGTGCAAAACTTATCCTTTCTCCTGCTGCAAAAGGTACTGGCGGTGCGATTGAACTGAAGTCCGCGATGCTCAAGCGAAATCCCAATAAATATATCGATATCAACCAGTTCGCAGACCGTGCAAATATCCTGGCGCATTATGAAACAACAGGAAAAGAAATTCTTGAGCAAACAGATGGAAAGTTAGATATGGTGGTTGTAGGGGTCGGCACTGCCGGCACGGGAGTTGGTGTCTCTATGCGTATCAAAGAGTACAACCAGGACATAAGGGTAATAGGTGTGACGCCAGAAATAGGGACGCACATCCAAGGTCTGAGAAATCCAAAAAGTCCATATCCTACTAAATTATTTGTAGAGAACTATTTTGATGAAGTGATAGAAATCGCAAATGACGAACTGCCTGCGCTTTTTGAGTTGGCCAAGAGGCTGGCAAGGGAAGAAGGGCTATTTGTCGGTATAAGCTCTGCCGCGGTAATGTATGTCTCGCTTAAGAAAGCAAAGGAATTAGGCAAAGATAAAAAGATAGTTGCCATATTGCCGGATAACGGAGATAAATATCTCAGTACAAATCTATTTAGTTTATGACCAATCCAAAATCCTGTATAAACAAATGATGATTATATGGTGCTGGTAGTTTACAATACGCTTTCAAGGTCAAAAGAGGAATTCGTCCCGCTGCACGACAAGAAGGTGAGCATGTTCGTCTGCGGCCAGACCGTGTATGACGACGCCCACCTCGGGCACGCAAAGAACTACATAACATTTGCGATCGTCTCAAGGTGGCTCAGGAAGCTCGGTTACCAGGTCAAGTACGTCCAGAACATAACCGATGTAGAGGACAAGATAATTGCAAGGGCCAAGGAGCGGGGAATTAGCGCAAAGGAGCTCGCCGAGCTGTACGAGAAGCGGTTTCTGGAAGACATGACTGACCTTGGGATAAAGGGCGATGTGGACGTATACATGCGGTCGCACGATTATATAGAGGACATGCGCAAGCAGATGCAGCAGCTTCTTGACAAGGGTTATGCGTATGTCATAGAGGGCGACGTCTATTATGACGTTTCAAAGTTCAAGGACTACACAAAACTGTCCGGAATGAAATTGGATGAGCTGAGCAAGCACAGGATAGAGTCCAGGGAAGGCAAGATAAACGTGTATGACTTCTCTCTCTGGAAGGCTGCGAAGGAAGGGGAGCCGAGCTGGGAGATAAAGGTAAAATACAATGGCAATGAAGTCGCCTTGGTTGGAAGGCCAGGATGGCACATCGAAGACACTGCGATGACCTACAATGTATTCGGGCCACAATACGACCTTCACGGAGGCGCAGCCGAGCTAATATTTCCGCATCACACCAACGAAATCGCCCAAGCTGAGGCTGCATCAGGCAAAACACCACTGGTAAAGTACTGGATGCATGATGGAACCATGAACATGAAGGGCGTGAAGATGAGCAAGAGCCTCAGGAACTTCATAAAGATAAGGGAGTTTCTCAAGAATTATGAGGCAGAGGTCCTGAGTCTGCTGGTCGTCTCCACTCACTACAGAAAAGAGATAGAGTACACTGACGAGCTGGCAAAAGAGTCTGAAAAGAGGCTTCGCTACCTTTATGCGGCGTTCGGAATATTCTACGGCATGCACGAGGCCGAACGGACAGACAGTGACGGCGAGGTGAACGCCGCCATAGACGCACTGGCTGAGAGATTCACCAGCGCGATGAACGCAGACTTCGACACGCCGCTTGCGCTGATGTCGCTCACGCAGACTATAAACATGCTCAGGGGCTTCGCTAGCGAGCACGAGAGCGTGGGCAAGGCTGCGAAAGGGAATGCTGTGAAGGTCATTCTTGAGCTTGCGCATGCCCTGAACCTGCTGGGGGGCGACAGGTACAAGGAGACAATATCTGAAGATGCAAGGAAGCTTGTGGCCAGAAGAGAGCAGCTTAGAAAGGGGAAGAAATTTGACGAAGCTGACGTCATAAGGGGCGAATTGAGGGACAAGCACGGCGTGGTTGTGGAGGACACGGAGTACGGCACAGTCTGGTACACAGCGGACGGCAACTGATCCGATACGCTCTGCTCCTTGCCGCTATTGTTTCTCTTCCTTCTTTTCATCAGTCTTCTCCATGAGCTTCTTGCCGATAAGCTTCCTGTTCTCTAGCTGGGCCGTTATCTTCACCAGATCTTCCGGCTTTAGCACTTTTTCTAGCACGTATTTCGAATAATTAAGGGAGATCTGCGATATGTCAAGAAGCATCGACTGCAGCTCCGCAGGCTTGAAATACACCTCTCTCTCAGGCTTAAGTATCTCAATGCCGGCTGGCGAGTAGTTGAACGCGATGTTCACCAGCGTGTTGAATGTCTCTACAAGCACAGTCGCTATTGCGCTGGTTATGAATACTCCTTCTTTCTCCAAAGGCTCATCCACCATGCCGTAGCAGTAGACCACTCCCTTCTCTTTCAGCAGGTGCTCGTTTATAAGTTCTACAAGCGCTGGCTGTATCTCCTCCCTATTCCTGCTCTGCATGTCGAAATACAACCTTGCAAGCAGCCCTCCTTTTCCGACCTTCTCTTCTGTCAGTCTATCAACATCAGATTTAGCCATTCAAACACCATTTATCACAACTACTGCATCTTCAATACTAAGAATCTGCTCCTCGCCGCTGGTAAGGTTACGCAGCTTGAGCTCGCCTGCCTTTTCCTCCACATCTCCGATTATTATTACGTATTTAATCTTTAAGCTGTTCGCGTGCGCGAGTTGGTTTGCAAGGTTTCTTGATGAAATGTTTATTTCTGTCGCTATCTTGTTGGACCTTAGCATGTTTGCCACTTTCAAGGCATAGCTGTAGTTCTTCTCCTTGACGTAGGCAACGAAAGCCTTGGCGTAGCTGCATTCAGTTGACTTGGAATACTCCAGCAGTTCAAGTATCCTGTCCACTCCAAGCGACACCCCTACAGCCGGCATAGGCTTGCCTGCAAAGATGCCGATAAGATTGTCATACCTGCCCCCTCCTCCCACTGAAGGCCCCTTCAGGTCGTTCTTTGCCTTGAATTCAAACACAATTCCAGTATAGTAGTCAAGGCCGCGCATAAGGGAGAAGTCGATGGCCGCATCGCCATGCATGCTGTACTGTGCCAGCGCGGCAAGCGTGTCCTTCAAGTCCTTGGTCGCGCTCGCTTCGCCGAGCAGCTTCTCCACATAAGAGATCTTCTCTGCGTTTGATCCGCCAAGCTTTTCCAGCTCTATCATGCCGTCAACCGCATCGGCGCTTATTCCAAGCTCTCTGAGCATTTCTGATACCTTGTCCTCGCCGATCTTCTCCAGCTTATCTATGGCTCTCGCAGCGCCAACGAAGAACTTGCCGTTCATTCCGAGCTTCTCGAACACCTTTTCCATGAGCTGTCTGTCGTTTATCTCTATAACGTAATCGACGCCTATGCTTTCCAGTGCGTACGCTCCGGTCGCTATCGCCTCGGCATCAGCAAGCGCCTTCACTCCGCCCACTATGTCCGCATCTGCCTGCGTGAACTCCCTGTACCTGAGCTTCTGTGGCTCCTCCCTGCGCCATACCTTGCCTATCTGGTAGCGCTTGAACGGCATCGGAAGCTCCTGGTGCATGGCCATGTAGCGCGCCAGCGACACTGTCAGGTCGTAACGGAGGCCGAGGTTCTCCTCTTTGAGTTCGTATATGAGCTTGGTGTCCTCACCAATGGCATTCTTCGCCTTCAGTATCGCCAGTGGCTCGAATGTCGGCGTATCTATCGCAGAGAATCCGAAGAGCTGGAAAGTGCTCTCGACCCGCTTCAGCAGCTCGTTCCGGAAAAGTGCCTCGCTAGGCATCAGGTCCCTCACGCCTCTAGGAAATGGTATCTCTGGCAAGTGCTCACGTGAAATAGATTCTGTCTGCGAATCTTTTTATTATAGATGGATGTGCAACGCCCTTAAATATATCTTCCATTTCCATCGTCTCATCAGGTTCTCCACAAATATATCCGGGTCGGATATTCCGGATCCATCATCTCACAGCCTTCAGCATCCTTCACCGGAGCGAACCCTTCCCTGCAAAACAGTTTCATAGACGCGACGTTGTTCACATCGGTTCTGAGAACCACGCCAAGCGCCACTTCATCAATCCTAAGGGCCTTTCTCGCCTCATAACCCGGCTTCGAGCTTACCAACTGTGCATAGCCATCCACAAGCTTGCGCCCTACTCCTTTGTTCCTGAATGCAGAATCCACTGCTATCTCATCCATATAACTGCAGTTCAGGATTGAAGGAACCGCTGCGTTCAGGAATGGGAACTTCTCCATTGGGACGTCATACCCCCAAGCAAATCCCACAACACTCCCCTCTACCTTTGCCACTACCATTATGAAGTTGCTTTGTGACTGGGCCATCTCCAAATCGCCCAATATTGCTTCGGTGCTCCAGGACTCATTCCAAGGCGGCTCGGCAAATGCCGTCTTATAAAGCTCTATCACGGATTGGAGATCCTGTTTTGAAAATTCCTGTCCTGAGAAGTTCAGCACCTGCAGACTCTCTGGAACATCGATGACACTCTTCATGAGCTCAACGCTGGTGGTGTCCTTGCCCCGTTCTATATTCTTGGTCATTCGATGCACCTGACATGCAGGCTGTCAAATAAACTGGTTATGTTGGATATGCTAGAGTAGTCATTGAAGCCCGAAAGGATCAGCATCAGGTTTTCTTCTAGAGCTTTGGCTGGAACCTGCTTTAGGCCCTGCACCTGGGCGCATGTGATATAAAGTCGCTTCCTGTTGAAACGACGTGGTTGTGTTGGACTTGCATCGCCCTCGCTCTCTCTGTTGCATGATTACCGTTCTAGAAATATATATAGTTTTCGGGCAGGTGCCGCTGCCTGCCGAAAATCTAAAGATTATTCTGTATCCATTTCTTTAGCGCCTCTTTCTGGACGGCGCCCACATTAACTGCCTTTATCTGGCCCTTATCAACAAGCAATGTCGTCGGTATGCTCATGATCTCATACTTCTGCGTTGTCTTGTCGTTCTCATCAGCATCAAGCTTCACGAATTTGATCTTGCCATCATACTCCTTCGCGACCTCCTCTACCACGGGCCCATAAGCCCTGCACGGCCCGCACCAGGTCGCCCACACGTCCACAACCACGGGCATCTTTGACTTCAACACTTCAGCATCGAAGTTCGTATCGGTTACGTTAGTTACCCCCAAAAGAACACCGAAGAATTCCGCTTCTTAAAGTATAAATACCTATGCGGATTGCACCGCACAGTAAACTATTTATTCATTGCAACTAATCCAATTACAATGATGAGCATCGCACTGTAGCTGAGCTTACGCTGTGAAGACGATCTTGAGTGCTGATATGATATCAAAACAGACGATAAAGAGGATGGTGAACAGGAACGGCATTGCGATAAGCGACTCCGCCGCAGACGCGCTCGCCCGCATGCTGGAGAAGAAGGCTAAGAAGATAGCTAGCTATGCCGTCAAGAGGGCAAAAGCGAGCGGCAGGAAGTCCGTTCTTGAAGACGATATCGATACCTACAGGATAAAGTTCGGTGACTGAACGCCAGAAACTCCATTCATCGCCAGAAGCTCCGGCAAGGTGCTGCTGGAATACGGCACGCAGGGCAGGAAGACCATCAAGCTGTGGGAGGAAAAGCAGGGCGGCACCCTGGAGACGACGTTCAACCACGAAGGCGCGATACTGGCGCAGCAGCTCCTCAACAACACAACTACAGAGCACCGCATAAAATCAACTCTTGGCGCAGCATCGGTGCATAGCGCAATGGAGAAAGCGTATGAAGAAGTAAAACTTAACAGGCAGTGTCCGCACTGCGGCGAAACCAGTCTTGTAAGATTCGCTGATTCTGTAGTTGCAAGCAAAGACCTTCCCGTGATGCCCCTCTACTCCTGCAGCGTGTGCAAGAAGCGCAGCTACTACCTTACCGACGAGTATCTTGAGTTCCTGGTGAAGAACAACGCCTCTCTGTTTGAGGGCGCAGAACTGGCAGAGCTTGAGAAGGACTCGCAGGCATTCATGCACGAGATCAAGGAGTACATAATAAGAATCTTTGCAGCGAAACACATAGAGCGAATCAGGTGAAACGATGGCCATCCTATTGTCGGAACTATACGGGAAGCAGATAATAAGCAACGCAGGAAAGAAGATCGGCTATGTCGAGGACATAGTGCTCAATTTCGAAAACGGTGCAGTCTCAAGCCTGCTCATTACAAAGATGGACGACCTCATGAGAAGCACGAACACGGCAAAGCTTCTTGCGAACAACAGCGTGCTCTACGAACGGGTAAAGAGCGTCTCAGAGACCATAATCGTCGGCAGCGACTCAGTCAAAAAATAGGGCATAGCGGCGCTCTTAGGTTTCGGATTCAAATACTCCCTCGCATAAGTGCTAAATATCTCTCACCAGAAATGCACTTATGACAGACAAAGAGGAATCTGAGCAACTCTCAATATTTAGTGTTAGTTCTAGAAATGACGAATTTCTGGAAGAGCTATATGAGAAAGCGATGAAAGAGCTTATCGATTTTTTTGGACTTAACTGGACAAGAAACCGTCCAAACTTATTCTTGGTCAATGACAGGAAGACCATAGACAAACTGCGAAGAGCTAAAACGGAGAACTGGATTGTGGGCTGGTCCAGCAAAGGTGATATTTATGTTCTGGATAAGGACCATCATCGGTAGCAACCATAAATACTCTGATGAAGAATACTTCCGCTTGATAAAACACGAATTGGCCCATGTCCTCTCCAGTAACCTTTCCGACGCTAATTCCGAACTTGACCGAAATTCAAGGTCTTTAGGACCGTGCTGGCTCTGGGAGGGCGTTTCTGTCTATCTTGCCGGGCAGATTTTTGATGAGAATATCAAACTACACAGTTTTCTAGAATATTATGATAAGTTCGGCCCTGGCGTGTATGCAGAAGGGGGAATTGCTGTCAAGTACCTTGTTGAAAAGCATGGGAAGGCCAAGCTACTGGCGCTTATCAAATCTATGAAGGATGTCAAGTCTGAAGACGAGTTCAAAAAGTTATTCAAACGGATTTATGGATTTGAGTTGGAATACCGTAATTTTACAAATACCGATAGTGTCCAGCAAAAGGAGCGTAAGCCGAAATGAGTGCCGAATTAGCTAGTCCGTTGACACTTCCTTGGCTAGGTTTGACCTTTTCTTCACCAGTATCCTGTAGCCGCAGTACGTGCACCTGACGAAGTTGTCAAGCTGTTTTATCTGTTTGCCGCAATGGGCGCATACGTAAGCCATTCAATCACTGTTTAGCATCAATTACTGCTTTATGCCCCTCTATGAGCCTCTTTGCAGCATCGCCTGCCGGAGTCCTCATCGTGTACGCTCCGCCGGCATACGTGGTGTTGCAGTGCTTGCATCTCCATATGGAGGTGCCTATCCTGCGCACAGCGGTCTTTCCGCATGCATCGCACTTGTAGAGCGTGCGCTTCTCCTGCATGATCTTGGCTGCACGCTTCCTTATGCTTGTGCCGTATCTTATGCTTGAATTTGCCGTACAATCACACTCGTTTCTCTATGAGAGATTTTAGCTCTACATGCTTATTAAATGATATGCCGACGAGCTCCTCTATCTCTTTCTGGTAGAAGCTGCCTCTGAGGCCCTTCTGCATCGACCTTATGCTGCTACCGTCGTTAGTCACGGTCAGCCTCGCATCAGAAGCGATCTCCTCATCAAGCGAGGGGTCAAGCAAGATGCTTCCGCCTATTTTCGCAAACGTCGTGGAGGTGACTATGTTGTCTATCTTGAGCCTGTTCTTCCTGTTCTCGTGTATCACCTTGCCGTCCTCATAGGTTGGCATAGTGGAGTTGAGCAGCGCGCTCATTGCCGCAATCTCGCACGCGTCGAATAGGTTTCCACCGTAGTTAAGCACGTACACGTCTATGTAAACGCCCCATGCCTTCCCCTCCTCTATGAATAGGCTCTTCAGGTCTATGCAGCTGCCTGCGCGTATGCCCCTGTCTGTGACCCTTGAAAGCTCAATGGCCTCTGGGGTTGGCGGCCCGCTCTCATATTTTGAGTGTGCCAGCGGCAGAAGCTCAGCAGCAACTGTCATGTTGCCCTGGTCTGGAGTGTCAGTCATTGGCGCCTCAAGCGCTATCTTGACTCCTGCAAGGACCTTTGTGCGGCCCAGCTCCACCTGCGCGGATCCTTCTGCGTTGCCCATCGTGCCAGGGGTGATGCGCATGTTGCGGAAATCGAACATGCCCCTGCTGTCCTCGCGCATGTTCTTAGCGAGCATGCTCTTTATGTAATTGACTTTTATCATGTCTATGCTTTCCATTTTCATCAACTCTCGTATTTCTTTGATATGCTATCGTAATTCTCCTTAAGCGCATCTATCTGCTTCTTGGATATATCCTTGCCTGCGCTCAGCACCATGCTTATGCCTCTTGACAGCTGCTCCCTGCTAAGCCCGCCGTCCATCTGGAGCAGCAGTATCTCGCCGTCGCGCGGCGCTACAGCTATCGGCATGTCGCTGTCAGAGTAGTTGTCCTCTATCATGTTGAGGTCAAGGGCAAGCTTGTCGTCTATCCTGCCCACAGACACCGCATAGACAAGATCCCTCATCGGTATGCCCGCGCTTGCCATGGCAACAGAGGCGGCAGTTATGCCAGCGGCGCGTGTTCCTCCATCGCCCTGCAGCACCTCTACGAATATGTCTATCTCGCTGCCTGGGAACTCATTGAGAAATACGACGTTCTCGAACACCTCCTTGATGACTTTTGATATCTCCGTGGATCTTCGTGAAGGGCCGCTTCTCCCGTGTTCAGAGAGGTTTGAGAACGGCGACATCGCGTACCGGCATTTTATTATCGCCTTGGAAGGGTCCATCATGTGCTTTGGCATCGCCTCCTTCGGTCCGTACACTGCGGCAATTATCTTGTTGTTGCCCCATTCCACATACGCGGATCCGCTGGCATTGTCGATCACGCCTGCCTTTATGCTTAAAGGTCTAAGCTCGTCGAAGTTCCTGCCGTCCAACCTCTTGTTGTTCACTATCAATTCTGGCTTGTTGCTTTTCATATAGTTCCCTTTTCAATATCATTTCCAATGATGCCTTTCTCTTTCTCGAGCATCTCTTTGATGCGCATTGTAAGTCCTGGCACGTGCGCCTCCTCGCATACGCGCTCAATCGCCGCGACCGCACGCGCGCTATTCTCCCCGCTGATCCATACCAGTCCGTTCATGCCGACCACTATGCGCACGGCAGTGAGGTCTGCTATCTGGTTGATCATCGTGTTGCTCTTTCCTATCAGCCGCGGCACCTTCGAGGGCTTCACCTTCATCAGTATGCCACCGTGCAGCTCGCTTGACCCTTCCAATATGGCCGTCCTCCTGTTTTCAACATCCCTTATCACTGCGCTTATGATGCTGCCCTTTTCCGGAGCAGTCTCGTACTTGCGCAGCACTATAAGGCCGCGCACAAAGGATGACAGGTCAACTATGCAAACGCTGCCCTTGGCTGAAGCAACCGTGCCCACAACAGAATCGCCAACATTCGCCTTCCACGTTCCTTCCAATGGTACAATCTCGCGTTCATCGTAGATGCCCAGCATCTTCGAGTAGGTGTTGCCGCCCTGAACGTATGAATTTTCCAGCCTGATGGGCCTTGATGCTATAAGTTCTCCAGGTACTACAATCTTTTTCGTTTAATCACTTCTCTATCTTTACGTCAGCCTGCCCCTGCGCAGCATTGTTTATGCGCTCCAAGAAATCACTCTGCATGCCTGCAGGGAATTCCAGCGACGCTTGCAGGCTGCCGTCGCCGAGCCAGCGCTCCGATTTCATGCCAAAACGCTTGAGCGTGCCGTATGCGCGGTTCGCAAAAGCGGCGGGCACTGTGACGGTCATCCTTATTGTTGTAAACTTTATCGGCATTATGACGCTTAGCTTCTTGACGACATCATCGACCTGCTCGCTCGCGTTCTTGAACGGGTCTATGTTGACCTTGGCCTCTTTCATTGCGTTCTCTATTCGCATCGGCGGGTTGGGTGCGTTCGTCCTCGGGTCTATGGAATTCGTCGCTATGATGTCTATTATCTGCTTGCGCTTCTCCTCTGTCCGCAGGTTTCGCTGCTCTGCGGTCATCGGAACGTCGCCCTCCTTCAGTATGGCGTCAACAACCTTGTCGATGTCGTTTGTGCCGAACACCTTCTTTATCTTCTCGCTGTTCTGCCTCTCGTTCTTTCTTGCGTCCTTGAACACTTCCTCTGTCTGCAGGACGCTGAGCGGGTCGGTGCGCTTGCCTGTCACGTATTCGTATGCCATGTCTGCATCGACAAGGATCTCGAACTCTTCACCGCCTTTACGCAGTTTAACGGTCACTATTTTCTGCATCAATACCACAAAGAATAGAAGAGTTTAGACGTATTTTGCTATCTGTTCAGGTGTGAATGTGGCAAAGCCTGCACTCTTCGTAACTGTTGATATGTCCACGTTGTTCTCGTCGAGAGTGCCCTCCTGCACCTTCTTGATTATGCTGATGCCGAGGTTTATGGCATCGTCGATAGACATGCTTTCCTTGTAATTCTTTACAAGTATCTCCTCTGCTGTCTTCTTGCCCGCGCCTATCGCTTCGGCCTTGTAGCCCAGATAAGCGGCGCTGGGATCCACTTCGAACAGCTTCGGACTGCTGTCTATGCCTGCAACCAGCAGCGATATGGCATAGGGACGTATGCCCCCATACTGCGTTGCCACTTGCATCTCTTCCGAGATTTCCTTAGTGAGCATCTCAACCGATTCCGTCTCGTTGTATATCATCCTGTGCGACTGCGCCTTGTTCCTGAGCAGCGCTATGAGGTGCATGCCATCGGATATCATGCCGCTGTATGCAACACCTATGAACGAATCTACACGAAATATCTTCTGCACTGTGCTTGATACCGCAAGAGGCTCTGTGATGTTCTTGTGCGCCACTAGCACCACTCCGTTCTCTACCACTATGCCCATCGCTGTGGCTCCCTTTCTCACGTTCTCTCTTGCATAGTCGACCTGGAAGAGACGTCCGTCTGGACTGAACATGACTCCGCGGTCATATGCTTGTATGTTAGGATACATCAGTTCACCATCTATCCGATTAAAAGCAAAGCATTAGCACATCATTTTCTGATATAAGATTTATAACTCTTTCTAATCTGGTGCCGGTGCACGTGCCTCTATGCCCTGCTGCCCTCTTTCAGCAGCGCCTTTATGGTTCCGGAGCTCTTCAGCGTGTAGAATGCGGTCTCTGTACTATCAAGCTTCTTTATCATCGCAAGCGCCAGCGCAAGCTCCTTGTGCCCTTCGAGGCTCGCGCGCATGACGAACCTGCGCTCGTTCACGAATCCAGTTATCTTTGGGTTGACGCTCGGGTAGTGCATAGTGCCTATCTGCGCGAGCAGCGCGGCGCCCAGCCTGCGCTCGAAGAGTGTCCTGTCCCTCTCTCCTATCGCGGTGGAGCACTCCACCAGCAGATACCTGCGCTTAATCTTCATCGCCATTCACAATCGCCTTGTTGACCGTGCTTATGCTGTACCTTGCATACTGCTCTTCAGCCCCAAGCAGCCTCGCGTATTCTATGAGCTGCATGCTGGAGCAAAGCGCAGCCCCTGACGAAGCAAGGCTGACGAAACTCACGTGCACGCCCTTGCCCTTGACATAATCGAACAGCCCTTTCATCAGGAATATCGCCTTCGCGCGCTCCATGCCCTCTTTTGATGTTATCGCGTTCATTGGCATGCACAGCGCCGTGCCCTTTTTCACCATCGTGTCTATCAGGCTCCTGTCTATGCGCATGTCCTCGATGATCAGCGCACGTGCGCCTGCCCTTGACGCCTCTGTGAGCGCCTCCTTGTTCGTCCCGGAGACTATCGCATTGGAGAAATTGCCCTTCTTGCCGGCACTAAGCATCGCAACATCCTTGCCTGTCAGGAATATGTGCCTGAAGCCAAGCGAGGATTCGATGCCTGCGCCAACACTGCAACCCTGCAGTGCTATATCGTAATAGCCCACTGCAACACCTAGCTCTGCTTCTCCGGCTCTTTCTGCTCTGCAGGCTCTGACCCGAAGAGATCCTTCTCGAGCACTTCCTGCGTCTTCTGCACCGGTGACATGAGCTTTATGAGCTTTGTGTGGCCGCGTATGCCCTTGCCGGATTCGAACGACACTATCAAGCCTTGCATGCTGAGCTCAGACAGGTATTTCCTGTACCAGCGCTCGCTCTTTGCCTCCTTGTGCAGGCTCTCCGCAATGCTCCTGTACCTGTTGTAGACTTCGCCGCTGAACAGATACGTGTCGACGCCGTCGGTGAGCTTCTTGTACGAACCTCCGCTAAGAGTCAGCTTGGTGAGCGCGTACAGCACCAGCTTGTAGTGTTCGGGCAGCGTGACTATGAGGTCGTAGACGACCTCCCTTTCGGCTATCTTGGAAGCCTCTTCCGCCTCTTTCATCGTAACGCGGTCGGCCCCTCTTTCATCGGCAAGCTCCCCTGCCTCTGATAGTATCTTCAGCGAGAGCCTAGCATCTCCGCCTTCCTTGTAAGCCATCGAAGCGATGTAATGGAGCACGTCGTCGCCCACCGTGCCCTCCTTGAATGCCTGCGGTATCCTGTCCTTGAGTATGGCATAAAGCTCTGTAGCATAATACGACGGGAACACGAGCTCAGTCTCGTACAGCGATGACAGGCTTCTCGGGTCTAAGTCTTCCTTGAACGAGACCTTGTTTGATATGCCTATTATCGTGACTCCGCCTGCCTTTATATCAGCGTTTATCCTTGTCAGCGTGTACACGAGGTCGTCGAGGTCCCTGACCATGTCTATCTCGTCGAGCACCACGACCAGCGTCTTGCTGTCCTCCTCTATCCAGCTGGTTACCTTCTCGTACAGGTCCACGGCGCTGTAGCCGCGCTTCGCATACGTCGGCAGGTGGTCGCTGACGATCTTGTTCAGCACCCTGTACCTGGAGTTGTAGATCCTGCAGTTCGCATAAGAGATCTTGGTTTTGGTGTTGGGTATGCTCTTTACCTCGTCTATCACATAGTGAGTGCACGAGGTCTTGCCTGTGCCCGTCCTGCCGTATATGAACAGGTTCCTGCCGCGCTCCCCCTTGAGCGCAGGCGCTATGGCCTTCTCGATGTTGCTGATCTCCTTTTCTCGGAATACAAGCTTCTTCGGAGTGTAATGGAGCGAGAGTATGCCCCTATCTGCGAATACCTTTGATTCAATGAGAAGTTCGTTAAGTGGCATCTTACCCCCTCAGCTGTTGCTGTATGCGCTGCTGTGCTTTTCCGTATCAAATATTGGTGCTGATTGATGTTTTATAGGTTCTGCAATGCTCCGCTCTCCCTCAGCCTGTTCATGTCAAGCACGCTGTACCTCCACACTATGTCTCCGCGCTCATCGCTCTGCACAATCCACGGCTTGACTATCACAATGTCATTCTCCTTTATCCAGAAGCGGCGCCTGAGCCTCCCTGGTATCGTGCAAAGCCTCTCTTTGTCGTCGTTGCACTTGACCATGAACTTCGTGGTTCCCGCGACCTTTATTACCCTGCCTATGTGTTCGTCCTGTGAGGGCACCTTGAGCGCCTGTACCTCATCTTCAGAGCGCTGCCCGCCCCTTCCCTTCTTGTGGGCGCCCCCTCCAAACCTTTTTCTTCCAAATCCGGCCATTTCAACACTCGCTCTAGTAGTTCTTCACCCAGTACCTTGCGCCACACGCATCGCACACAAGATACATGCCTTTCTCCGCTGCCTCAAGGTGCGTATCCGGCTTGTGGCACTCCTTGCAAATAACATAAACCTCAAAGTATTTCTTTACGCGCTTGTCCATGTCGTCGCTTGAGAACTTGCTGCTCAGGACAAGCCTCTGCTCCTCGATGCTGACCGGCACCGCAAACTCCTTGCTCAGGTAGCGCGAGATATCATCTGGCTTTCTCCTGGCAACATCTGCTATGCCTGCAAGGTTCCTGACTATGGTCTTTGCGCCCTGTACCAGCAAATCAACCTTAGGAATCACGAAATCCGAGCGCTCCTTTGTAAGTCCCGGAAGCTTTGCAAAAGCCCTGTCCAGCAGCGCATAGTATTCTTCTTCGCTCATGTACCCCCACATAATTGGGCGCAAACCTATTTATATGGTACAGGGGACTCAAACCATCAATTATTATAATTTTCCAGCGAATGAGAAGCATGGAACTTTTGGGAAGGGTTGCGATAATAGCTGCTGTTGTCATAGTGATAGCGGCGGTTGCGTTCCTGCTCTCCAGCCACGTAATCTCCGGCGCGCTGACTTCGCAGCAGGCCGTGCAGTATGTTCTGAGCGACATGCGCGCGAGCAACCCGAGCGCAAACATAACGGTCATCAACGTTTCGGCATCCGCTCTCAAGGCAGGCAGCTGGAACATAGTATTGAGCGCGGTGTACAACGCTAGCAAGCCGTGCCCCACCTTGTTCATAGAGGACTTTGACTATCCTGCTACCGGCCTTGTGCCTAGCGTTGACAACCTTTACACTTCACACTGCGTGATCTACGGCATATCGACCGCTCCATCATATGTGATAAGCTCTCCCTACATAGCGATCGCAAGGAGCTACAACCAGTCGTTCGCGCCGATAACTGCGTACGTGCGCGCCGCAGGCTACAACAACACATTCGTCCACGCAAGATTCTTCTCGACACTCAATTACTCTGCGACACCTCTGAATGAGAACTTCACCAGCGTCTGGCTCATCAACTACACAGCGAAGAGCGCAAACCACTCCGAGTACGTTGTCATGAGCTCCTCGGGTGCCATAATCGCAAACTATACCGCGTAGATTCCTGCTCAGCGATTGGCTCAGAACTTGGCTCAGAACTGAACGTGTAGCTCTGTTGCGTCTGCAGAGCCTCCATACACCACTTTGTACCGCTCTACAAGTATCTCTTCATTTACGAGAGAACACTAAATTTACCTGACTACACTAGTGCGTATTTGCGGCAACGTGGAACCCCTTGTCTCCTCGGGAGTTCTTCTGTTACAGAAAAAAACATAAAGCTTTTAAGGCTTATCAGCCGAATACACCCAGGCGATCAGATGGGAGACTACGTCAGTGATGTCATAGGTCAGACAAAGGAAGCCGAACAGGAGTTCGGTTCAACGCAGATAAAGATTGTCACAGTTGGCATAGGAGGTGCTGGCTGCAACATCGTTAATCGGCTGATTAAGGTCGGCGTAAAGGGCACGGAATTCATAGCCGTGAACACGGACGCGCAGCATTTTAAGATAATAGACGACCGAATAAAGAAAATCTTGATAGGAAAGAGCCTGACAAGAGGGCTAGGCGCGGGCGGAGACCAGATGGTTGGCGCAAAGGCTGCCGAAGTTGACAGGCCTCTGCTGGAAAGCGCATTCTCTGGAGCGCAGCTCGTGTTCCTGTGCGCAGGTATGGGTGGCGGAACCGGAACAGGCGCAATGCCTGTGGCCGCACAGATCGCGAAGGAGCAGGGCGCGATAGTCATATCAATGGTTACTTATCCATTCGACCTTGAGCGCGTTAGGAAGGTCAAGGCAGAGGAAGGCATACAGGCGCTTAGGAAGTTCAGCGACACCGTAGTCATACTGGACAACAACAGGCTCGTCAAGCTCGTTCCGAACTTGCCGATGACCGAGGCGTTTGCGCTTGCCGACGACGTTGTGTCTAAGGCAATAGGCGGACTTGTGTGGACCATTACACAGCCAAGCTTGATAAACATAGACTTTGCTGACGTGCGCAGCATACTGGGCCACGGCGACGTCGGATTCATTGCTGTAGGAAGCGGAAAGGGCACAGACAAGGTCAACAGCGCATCAGATTCAGTGCTGAAGAACAGGCTGCTCGATGTCGACTTCGAGGGTGCTTCTGGCGCACTGATACACATCTCTGGCGGCTCTTCGATGACAATCGGAGATGCGATAAAGGCCGGAGAGATCATATCGGAGCGCATGGACAGCAAGGCCAACATCAAATGGGGCGCGAGGCTCATACCGGGCTACGACGATCAGATAGAAATAGTCGCGATCGTCGCGGGCGCGAAGGGCTCGAGCATAACTGGAAGATTGGAGGAGAAGCGCAAGCAGCCGTACTCCGACCTGGAGCTTGTAGGTTGATTTCATGACAAACATGGAAGATAACGAATTCGTCGCAAAGCTTGCTGTCGTAGGCCTCGGAGGAATGGGCAGCAACCTAGTGAACAGGCTCTTCACGAACGGCATAAAGAGTGCCACAACCATCGCAATGAACACTGACGCCAACCACCTCAACATGATAAGGGCGCACAAGCGCATCCTTATCGGCAAGGAGCTTACGCAGGGTTTGGGTGTCGGTGGCTATCCAGAGCTCGGAGCCAAGGCTGCAGAAGCGAGCAGCAGGGAAATAATGAGCCTTATAGAGGGCTATGACATGGTCTTCCTCGCTGCAGGTCTTGGTGGCGGAACAGGCGGAGGCGCTGCACCAATAGTTGCAAAGCTCGCCAGGGAACAAGGATCGCTTGTAGTGGCGTTCGTTACATATCCGTTCTCATTGGAAAGGAGCAGGAAGACCAAAGCAGACTGGAGTCTCCAGCAGCTAAGCAAGAACGCAGACACGACGATAGTGATAGAGAACGACAGACTGCTCAGCTATGCGCCTAACTTGCAGGTCGAAAAGGCATTCGAGCTTGTAGACAACGTTGCAGCCAACGCAGTGAAGGGCATCGCAGACACGATAACAATGCCGAGCCTGATAAACCTCGACTTTGCTGATGTAAGGGCAGTGCTGCGCGACGCTGGTACGGCAACGATAAACATCGGCCATGGCTCTGGTCAGGACAAGGTGGAAAAGGTCATAAAGTCAACGCTTGCGCATCCGTTGCTGGATGTTGACAGGACCGGCGCAAAGAGCGCGCTTGTCCATGTTTCAGGCAGCGAATCCCTGACAATAGAGGATGCTACGAGAGTCGGTGCTGGCGTGACGGACGGCCTTGATCCAAGGGCTAACGTGATATTCGGCGCAAGGCTCGTGCCTGAGCTCGGAGACCAGATAAACGTGATGTCTGTAATCACAGGAGTCACCCCGAGATTCAACACCGCGAAGCACCTTTCGAGCACGGCGGAGATGGACACAAGCTTCATCGCAGGCATAGAAAGCATGTGATGGGCGTCTGACATCCGCTGTCAGCGTAACTTTACCGGGCAGAGTGCAGGATCAAAGCACAAAGCCCGCATTTTTATATTTTCTTAATCATACATACTTGACAATGTGATTGCAATGCCAGAAGGCGAAATCGAATACTTAGGTATGAAAGAGGTAAAAGTGGGCAGGTACGTGCTCATAGACGGCGTGCCGTGCAGAGTCGTAGAACTCGAGACGAGCGCTCCGGGCAAGCATGGCTCTGCGAAGGTGCGCGTGACTGCGATAGGCATATTTGACGGCCACAAGAAGATCATAATAAAGCCCAGCGAGGCAGACATAGAGGTGCCAATACTGAAGAAGAAGAAGGCACAGGTCGTTTCCATAACAGACACGAACGTGCAGCTCATGGATTCAGATACATACGAGGTGTTCGAGCTTCCTATACCTCCGGAATTCGCTGGCAAGATCGCTGCTGGCACCGAAGTAGAGACATTGGAGGCGATGGGCAGGCGTGCGATCTCAAGATTGCTGGGAGTGATCTAGATGGAATTGAAGATAATATCAAACACGGAGAACAAGGCGTTCGGCAGAAGGGAAATACAGTTCAACATAATGCAGGACGGCAGCACCTCGAAGAGGGCTGACGTGCATGCTGAGCTGTGCAAGACCCTGAACCTGAAGCCGGAGAGCACTATAGTCGTAAAGATGCAGCAGCGCTTCGGCACAAGGGAAAGCTCTGCAGTGGCCCACGCATATGAGACGAAGGAGCTCATGGTGCGCTATGAGCCCCACTATCTGCTTGATAGGATATCCGGCCAGAAGCGCAAGCCGAAAGCAGCGGGGGCAAAGCCAGCAAAGGGCGGGGCTGCCCCGAAGAAAGGGGAAGCAAAATGAGTGATTTGAATGCCTGAACCAGCAGCAAAACCGGAGAAGAAAAAGGAGAAGAAGAGCTTCAAGGCGTACAAGGCGCGCAGGATGTGCCCCAAGTGCAACTCGCGCATGGCAGAGCACGCTGACCGTTTCACGTGCGGGAAGTGCTCCTACACAGAGTTCAAGCAGAAGAAGTGAATGTCTTGGCTGCGAAACGCAAGCCTAGAAGAGCAGCAAGGGAATCCGCAGCAGTCAGGTATGCCTTCTACTTGGTTCTTGCCGTGCTTGTGGCCAGCATTCCTGCGCTGGCAGCGCTATATTTCAACAGCATAATATCTGCCAACACGTTCGATGCCTATTCCTCAATGGCCCTCTCTTTGATATTCTCGTTCGTGGTGGTATCATACCTGCTTGCCAAAGGCAAAAGGCTCGGTGCGATATTTGACGAGCTCGGCATGTCAAGAAAGTCCCTGAGCGCAAAGAACATCGCGATAGGCCTGGGCCTCTTCATGCTGGTTCTATTGATCAGCATGCTGCTGCAGGGATTTTCTCAGCTGACGGGCATACCCCTGCCCACCAACGTTGATGCACTTCTTGCAGGCATGCCCCTTTCCTTCCTCGTGTTCTCGTTCCTGATTGCTCCCGTTAATGAGGAGATGCTCTTCCGTGGATTCCTGGTGTCTAGGATCGGAATAGTGGCAAGCGCTCTGCTGTTCGCCATACCGCACCTGCTCTCCTATTCGTCAATCTCGGAGCTTGTGGCGGCGTTCGCATTCGGGCTCGCAGCAGGCTATGTTTTCAAGAAGACCGGCTCTCTGTACCCTGGCATTATCGCCCATGTGCTTGTGAACCTGATCGCAATACTGTCTCTGCTCTAGATTATCTTCGCGAACATCAAGAACGCCGCCAGCATTGCTAACACTACAAAGATGATCCCGATTGTCACCACATAGAGCAAGTATGTGCCAAACGCCTTCAGCGGGCTCATGCCAAGCTGGTTTGACATTGCAACCAGCTCGACCCAGTATCCCCAAAGGCCAATGAATGCGAGGATGACAGAGCCTATGGCCCCTGCAGGATAGAGCCAATACATCAGCATGACTGGAAGCGACCCGTAGAAGAATGCCGTGAATGCCCTGGAGTAATCTTTATTGTAGATTTTGAACAGCTTGCTTATGACCACGTGGTAAAGCGCGCTGTTGACCAGTATGCCCAACGGAAGCGCTACAAGGACTACCGCCATCAGCAACCCTATGCCGGCAGCAATGGCAAGCACGCTTCCTTTTACCAAACCTGCAAATCCTGGCATCACGGGCGTCAAGGCTTGGCTCGATATATATATGCCTCCGAAAGCATACATCATGATGGCGCCAAGCACAATTGGTATTATCGCAAGAGAGTAGTATGCCTTGAGAGCTTCCTTTACGCTAAGCGCCTTCCTTGTTGCCTTGTCAGGATGCAGAAGTACATCAATCCATGATTTTAGTAAGTCAGTATAGGTCATAACAATCAAAAGGGATATCAATGTCAAGGTATTTAACGCATACGAATCCTATGAATCCCATGCGCCTTGAAGTCGCTGTGATGGAGCCGCTGTACCAGATAAACCTCGGCTACATAGCCAGGACAATGAAGAACTTCGGCCTCAGCAAACTATACCTGATAAATCCAAGGTGCAACCACCTTGGCAAGCAGGCGATACAGTACTCGAAGCACGCGCGCGAGATCCTTGAGAGCGCAAAGATCTGCAAAGGCACCGGCCAGATCGGCGCCGATGCCCTGCTTATCGGCACAACTGGCGTATGGCGCAAGGCAAGTTCATCGCTGCGCAATGTCTATTCGCTGAAAGCGGCTTCAAGGTTCGTCCAGAGGAACTCACGGGCGGGACGGCGCATAGTGCTGCTGCTGGGCAGGGACGATACGGGCCTTAGCAAGGAGGAGCTGAGAAGCTGCGATGCGACAGTGTTCATAAACGCCGACAAGGCATATCCTATTCTCAACATCTCGCATGCGCTTGCGATCGTGCTGTATGCGCTCTCGGAGGCTGCACTGGAAAAAGAGTACACGTTCATGAATACCTTTTATGCCGATGCGAAATATCAGGCGCGCGTCGTCACGCTTTTCAAGCGCATGATAGCCCGCGACGCAAATATAAAGGACAAGTCTACTGTTGCGATGGCGTTCAGGCATGTGCTGACGAGAGCTGTGCCCACTAGGAAAGAAATCAACGCGCTGGCCGTGGCTCTGTCGGATTCAGGAAGAGAAAAAGGAGAAGGAAAGCATCGGATTACTCCGAAGCCTTCTTCTTAGTCTTTATTATCTTTATTTTCTTCGGAGTCAGGAGTATCTTCTCGTTGTCTATCCTTGCAATGTCGCCATTCATCTTCTCGACACTATCCTTCAGGTCGTCAACGATGCTCTTCAAAGTGTTAGGCCTCTTCTCCATCTCCTTGATGTTCATTAGCACTATATTGCCCTGCGCGAGCTCATTCTTGATCTGCTCGACGTCCTCCTGCTGCTCAAGCGCAACAGGCTTCACATAGTGTTCCGCGGGCTCGTGCATTATGTCCACGTCGTCCATCTCCGCAGCGTTCATGTACTCCTCTACATCGAGCTCCTTTGTAGAGAGACCCAAGCTTTTCCCAAGTTTATTGAAAATACTCATATTCTCGCCGTCGCCATTGGTTCCTCTATACGATAAATGATTTTTTATACCTTTCTGTAATTCCAGAGCAAGCGCGCTCCTCGACACGCAAACAAATTTAAAGGGTCGCACTGAATACAATATAGCGATCTGATGGTAAAGATCATGCGGGTCTATGTGGGCTACAATGTTACCGACGGAGTTCGCGTGCTCATTGACCGGCTCTGGCCCCGTGGGTTGCGACGCAGCTCATCCAATGTTGAAATGTGGATCAAGGACGTCGCGCCCAGCGACGAACTGAGGAAATGGTTCTCAAACTCCCCTGGCAAATGGGCCACATTCAAGACGCGCTACAAGAAAGAGCTGGCGGAGAACGATAAGGCGGTGGGCAAGCTTATCATGGTGCTGAGGCTTAATTCCACTGTCACTCTCGTCTATGCGTCAAAAGACGAGCAGCACAACAATGCGGTCGTATTGCAGGAATTCATGAAGGAGAAATTCGGGCTCTGATTGCCTGATGCGTGGTGTACAAGTGAAGCTCGCGATAATAGATACAAGTTCGATACTGTTTGGATTCTCCCACAAAAGGAATGTTTTCGACGCTGTGCGCTATGCGCTACATGACCGCACTCCCTATCTTTCCGGAGCGGTAGTGAGGGAGCTGCACCAGCTTGCGAGAAACAAGGGCCGCCTTGGGGCGTCTGCAAGAGTTGCGCTTCAGGAGCTAAGGTATAAGAATATTAAAGGATCTAATAAATCACTAAGCAACGCAGACCTCGACATAATGCGCGTCGCCGGCGGGCACAAGGACTCCGCCGTGATAACCAACGATACTGCATTGGTGAAGAGGCTTCGAGGCTTAGGAGTCGAAGTCTTCAAACTCTCGATTAGTGGCCGGTTGATGAAAGTATTGCGGTGATTGTTTGTATACGATATATGCAGTAAAGGACACGTTTAGGCTGCCTCCAGAGCAGTTCAACAAGAACATAGAAGAGGTAGCTGCGGATATCCTGCAGAGAAAGTATGAGGGTACGATCGACAAGCAGCTGGGCGTGGTAGTGGCCATATATAACATAAGGGGCATAAGCGACGGGTCAATATACGCCGGCGACCCTGCAACGCACCACAATGTCGAGTTCGATCTGCTGGCTTACATGCCCTATCCAGAAGAGATAATTGCAGGAGAAGTGACCGAGCTAGTCGAATTCGGCGCATTCATAAGGATAGGTCCGATGGAAGGCCTCGTACACGTATCGCAGGTGACAAACGAGTTCCTGACTTTCGACAAGAAGCTGCCAGCATTCGTATCAAGAAAGAGCGGCAGGAGCCTGAAGCGCGGCGACATCGTGTTCGCTAAGATTTCAACTGTCAGCATGAAAAACACGGTGAAGGATTCCAAGATTGCACTGACGATGAGGCCTGACGGCCTGGGCAAGGAAGAGTGGCAGCGCGAGAATGAAAGGATGAAGTCCAGACCGCAGGGTCAGCCAAGGAGAAGGTCAGAGAAGAAGGAAAAGAAAGCGTGATGCTATGGAAGAAAAAGCGTGCAAGAACTGCAGATTGCTTATAACTCACGGCGACGTATGCCCTGCGTGCGGCTCGAAGGAGCTGACGACAAAATGGCGCAGCTATGCGATAATACTCAACGTGGACAAATCTGCGATAGCGAAAAAGCTCGACGCGAAGCTAAACAGCACCTACGCAATCAACATAAAGGGCTAGTCTGCACTTTCCCTGTTGTGCTCCGTCTCTTTCGGCCTGAGGTACTCCTCATGGACGAGCACCTTCTCTACTCCCTTCAGGTTTGAGAATACCAAAGCGAGCATTCTTGCCTTGTTTATGAAGTAGTCAGAGTCCTTCTTCACATTGCCGTCGAAGCTCACCTCTGCAGTGTCACCCTTCACCGCTGTGCTTGTCGGCTTCACTCCATATGCCTTGCCAAGCGCCTCGATCTTCTCATTTTCGCTTGTTATGTTCTTTACTATCTTTACCTCGTATATGATGCTCCTTCCAGCATACGGATGGTTTCCGTCGACAACAACCCTGCCTGAGTTGACGCTCTTCACTGTTACGCTGGTGCCGTCAATGTTGACGTGCATTCCGACGTATGGCTCTATCTCGCGCGCCCTGAACGCAGACAGCGGCATCACCTTCACAAGATCGTCATGCCTGTCGCCGAACGCATCCGCAGGGGTGAATGTGAACCTCTTCGTCTCCCCAATGCTCATGCCCCGTAGTTCTCTGTCAAGCCCGCCTATCGTGCCACCTGCGCCAAGAACGATAAGCGTAGGGCCGTAAGCCGCGTTGTCGTCGTAAATGTCTGCTTCCTTGGCCTTCTTCTCGTCTGTAGTGGATACGAGCCTGTTGTCCGAAGCATTCCACGCGCTGTACTCTACTTCTACAAAGTCTTCATCTTTGAAACTCATGCAATCAAAGATAGCTTTATTAAGCAACGATAAAAAGCCTTTTGGTGGTGCAATGGCCTTATTTGCTTATAGGAGCGACATGATCAGGACTGCAGAAAGGATGCTGTCAATAAAGGCAATATCCCCAGAATCTGGCGGCGCGGGCGAGGAAAAGAGGGCAGACTATCTTGAACGCGTGCTGCTGAACTGGGGCCTAAAACCGAGAAGATACGATTACATTGACGAATACAAGGCAAAGAGGTCTAACCTCGTTATCAAATACGGAAGCAGGCAGAAAACGCTGTGGCTGCTTGCACACATAGACACCGTATCCGAGGGGGACATCAACTTGTGGAAGACGGACCCGTTCAAGGCAGTGGTGAAAAACGGGAAAATCTATTGTAGAGGGGCACAGGATGACGGCCGGAGCGTGCTTTCAGGCATGTATGCGCTAAAGTCCTTGCTTGGCAAGGATCTGAAATACAACTTCGGGCTTGTCCTGGTCGCAGACGAAGAAGTCGGAAGCAAGTACGGGGTGCAGAAGCTTCTCGATGAGCACATCTTCAAGAAGGGCGACATGTTCATAGTTCCTGACCTCGCGTCTCCTGACGGCGCAGAGATAGAGATTGCAGAAAAGAGCATGCTGTGGCTAAAAGCAACCGTGACGGGCAAGCAGGTGCACGGAAGCACCCCTGAAGAGGGGCTGAACGCCTTCAAAGAGGCTGCAAAGTTCGCTCTGGAAGTGGATTCATACCTGCACAAGCACTACGTGAAGAAGAGCAAGCTGTTCCCAACCGGGTCAACGTTCGAGATGACAAAGCACGAGAAGAACACAGACAGCATCAACATAATACCTGGCAAGGAAGTGCTATACTTCGATTTTAGGATACTTCCTAGCTACAAGCCATCTCAGGTGCTGGCCGATGTGAAGAGAATAGCGCGCAGGTATGCTGCAAAGATAGATGTGGAGGTGGTGCAGAGGCAAGAATCAAGGTCTACGGCACCGAACGCCGAGATTATACGGCTTCTTCAAAACTCAATAAAAAGAACCCTCAACGCTGATGCCAGGCTGGTCGGCATAGGCGGTGGCACGTTCGGCGCATATCTCAGGAACGCGGGCTTCGACGCCGCTGTATGGGGGATAGGCACTGAGATCGCGCACCAGCCCAACGAGTACACGTGCATAAGCGACATAGAAGGCGAGATAGCGGTCTTCTCAGACCTATTCTTATAAATAGATTCTTGCACTTCTTATATACACAATATTACAGTGTGTCAAATGGAAAAAAGCAATAGTAAAAAGCTGCTCATGCTCGTGGGCTCGCTCTTCGTAGCATTGATTTTCCTTTCATCATATATGTCATCCTCAACCAGCAACATGGGCACCACCACCAGCATAAAGCCCCCAGCCACTTATCTTGCGATAGGCAAATCATCGGGAGCCATAACAGGCTACGGCACCAACGCTTATGTCATGCTTTCCAACCAGAGCAACTACACGATGGAAAACGTTAACCGCACCCTGTCCGCGCTTGAGGCAAACGGCTCCATAAGCAATTATATCCATATAAGCAACGGCTACCAGGTGGCCCTCTCAAGCATGGATGCATACACATTGCAGCAGAGCATAAGGAACATCACCGCGCTTGAACATTCAAACGTCACAACGACCGCTTATCTGTTTTTGCCTGCGAATGCGACACTGTACGTGAACAGCTATCCTGTAAATGTGGCGTTCAGCAAGAGGAACTCCTCTATCAGCCTTACAGGGATCGGGCCTGTGGGCTCCCGTGTAAACGTATCTGTGTTCGCGCTCATCACTGCGAACGGCATCGTGTACAACAACCAGATAAGGTTGAATTATACTAAGTAGTGCGCATGCAGTTCGTATCTGCGTTCAGATAAGCTCTGCGTTCTTCATCTCTCCAAGTAATGCGGGTATGCTGCTGTTGGCCGACATCGTGCTTATGGCATTGAGGAGTTTCTTCGCATCTGCGCGCCTTCCAAGCTTGAACATCGCCAGGCCTGCATAGAAGAACGCATTCACAATTGCCTCATCACTGCGTATGATGGTGTCTGCATGCTCCATGGCCTTTGCGTAATTTCCTGTGTGCGCTTCGAAGAGCGCGGCGGCGTAGTTGTATATGAGGGTGGGACCTAGTTTTCCTATCACATCCAGGCTGTCTTTTGCGCCTCTAATGTCTCCGAACTTGAGCTGCGCAAGCAGAAGCGCATACAAACTATTCGGAGAGCTGTTGCCCTCTGCCACCTCTCTTCTTGAGATATCTATGGCCTTCGCAAGCAATGCCTTGGCCTTCGATGCAAGATTGAGCGAGAGCTCAATCGCGGCAGCATTGTCCTCCATGAACCCTGGCTTATCGTAGCTTATCCTGTCGTTCTCATGATTAGAATGCTTTATGTACACCAGCGCCTCTGCATAGAGGAATGAGGGGTCTTCCTTATACTGCTCAAGCGTTTCATATTCTGCTATCGCGCCCTCGTACTTGCCCTCTGCCATTGCCTCCTCTATCACGTCAAGGCTGCTTGTCAGTGTAGGGTCTCTTCTTGCAAGTGATGCATGGTCATAGTGCGCCATGCTCTCGCAGTTTGCGCACATGCACACGCTGCCCAGCGCAGCGGTCTTCACTCCGCAGTAACTGCACACAAATTTGCGGTGCGCTTTAGACAAAACCTCCAGGCGTTTCATGTACTGGTTGAGCCTCATTTCATCCGTGTTTAGAGCTTAACAGCATCACTATAAATATCTCCCTTCAATATGCACACTCATAGCGGTAACTCTACAGTGTTTCTTATGAAAATGGACTTGACTGTCGGTGCAGGCATACTCTATGACAACAAAATACTCCTCGTGCTGCACGCCAAATTGGGGAAGTGGTTGTTTCCAGGAGGTCATATCGAACAGAACGAATACCCCAACGAAGCCATCATCAGAGAGGTCAAGGAGGAAACGGGCCTCAATCTGCGATTCTTAGACTACGGCCCAACAGGCAAGACTCCTGACATCATAAAAGAGCTCGCAATACCCTTTGATGCGAACCTGCACAGCGTCGGGGACCACAATCATTATTGCATGTACTATGCCTGCACTGTTGATACTCAAAACTTTATCAAAAGCGAAGAAAGCAGGGACATACGATGGGTTGGCAAGAGTGATGTGCAAACTCTTGAGAACCTGCCTGAGAACGTCAGAAGAATGGCGCTATTCCTTCTTGAAAAATACAAGAATCTAGAATGAGGGCTCAAACGCGTTCACAATTTCTTGAGCACCACGAAGAGGTGCATGCTGTCATAGGGCTCCAGGCCCATTGTCTCCATCACGGAGAACGTGCCTTTCAGCTTGTCCAGCTCGTCTCTGTAGATGTCTTTAGGGTCTCTTGATATGTCTATGCTCTGCGACTTTATCGCGAAATAGGCATAGCCATTCTTCTTCAGGAATCTGCTGTTCTTCAGCAGAATCTCCGCCTGGTCCCTGACCGAAACGTCCTGGTACATGATGTCGCACTCATCCACTGCATCAGCATATCTCTCCACTTCTCTTGCATCCGCGAGTATGGGTATCATGTTCTCCCTAGTCTCGCAGACCTCGATGAGCGTGCGCATGCACCTCTCTGATATCTCCACGGCATACACATGTCCATTCGTGCCCACTATGTCGCTGACGTGGCTTGCCGTGGTTCCTGTCGCAGCGCCAAGATACAGGACTTTGCTGCCTTTCTCGAATGCGAAATGTTCCAGCCCTATCATTATCGAGGCTGCAAGCTTGCTCCTGTATGGATTCCAGAGCCTGTACTCCTTGTCGTCTAGTATCACAAGCTCCTCTGTATATGCTTTCATGCCCGGCGTGAGATTCAGCGTTGCAAGCTTGCCGTCTATTGAGTAGACTCCCTCTAATATCTGCTTGACGGGCATTTCATCATAGCCTTATGTGCGCATGGTATAAAAAACATAGAGGGCTCATGGCATTTCTGTTGCTTCAATACAATGGAGCAAAACGGCTACCTGCGCCAGTTCCGTGCTATTGGCTCAAGCTCTTACATAGGCCATGCCGTAGTCGAGAAGCCTTTTCACTGCGCCGTCCATGTACAGCGCGCGCTCTTCCACGCCCTCGCCCGCCTCTGCGCTCGTGCGCATCTGCTCTTCATTGCTGTCCACGTACTGCAGGGTCGTCTCGTCGAATACCTCCCTTGGCATTTTCAGTCTCGTTGCAAGGTAGTCTATCGAAGCTCCGCTGGGTGGTTCGTTTCCAGTCCTGCGTATGAAGAGGGCTTTGAAGACCTTCTCTATGGCCTCTGTATAGAGCAGCACGGCTATGGTGAATTCTCCCGCATGCCTGTAGCGCTTCGCAAGATCAAAATCCTTCGAGGCACCTACCAGCATCTCCTTGATGCGTCCCATGCCACTCCACCAAGCATACTATGCGAACGCCACTTTAAATATCTTGGTTGCTTATATTGTTAACGCAATCAACAGAGTTGTATTCTGAGTAACCTTTGGTGACTGTCCATGGCAGACGATGCCTCTACAAAAAAACTGCTGTCCGAACTGATTCCAATACTGGGCAGCGCTGTCAGCGACGAGGAGCTCTCCAAGCATTTCTCAAGCGTGATAGCGGGCACGTTCGGCATAGAGCAGGTGAGCATGGACGGCATGCATGACGAGAGCGCGCCGTCAGGCGCACTCGAAGGCTACCTCTTCAACACGCGCAAGCCCTACATAGACAACCAGTTGAGCGAGTTCTCATCCTTCCCTGAACTGATCAACTACAAGAACAGCGGATACAGGAGCTGCGCAATCATGCCAATCATAGTCAACAGCAGGCTCATATCCGTGCTAAGGCTGCTCTCCAAATCAGAGAACAGGTTCACAGAGGATCTCATAGGCAGCATATCTTTCAGCGCATACCTAGTGGGCTTCGCGCTGATGTACAAGCGCGAGAGCAGCAGGAACCTCAGCATTGCAAACTATTTCAACGGCGCGTTCAACTCCGCAGTGCCGCAGATGATCGTCTCGATCGACGGCAACGTGGTGAAGGCAAACAGCATGGCGATAAGGTTGCTTGAACTGCCTGCTCGCGCCACTGTGCGCGAGATCGGCCTCGACTTCGCCCAGCTAACCGCTCTTGCGGGCAAGAGCGCAAAGGTGCAGCGCAAGGCGCGCGTCTACAGCGTAACCACGAGCAAGATAAACGACAAGCTGCTGCACGTCTCCGTGCAGGACATAACAGACCTTGAAATGCTCGGCGCCGAGACAACTGCAATGCAGGGCAGCGTGCAGATAGGCATGATTCTGCTCGACCGCAATCTCAACATCATAACTTCAACAAACGCATTCTCGAGCATAACCGGTTATGACAACGACATGCTTCAGGGGAAGAATTTCATCAACCTGCTCAAGGAAAGCAGCAGAGATGCATTCAAGCAGGACGCCGCTGCAAGCAGCGGCAAGCCCGTGCACGGAACTCTCGATGTGGCTGGCGTGAAAGCCGCATCTACAAGGCTCCGCTACTCCGTTGCAAGCTATATGCTCGGCCATGTGCTCGTGTTCACGAACGCCCAAGCAGAGAGCTACATCTCTGCCGTGAACTCCGCGCTTGCGGATTTCATCAGCAACACGTCAGAGCTCGTGATCGTCGCAGACACACTAGGCTACATAAAGGAGTGCAACCTGCCCGTAGAGGCGATGCTTCAATATTCCAGGAACGAACTGATAGGGCGCGACGTGAAGAGCATATATGTGGAGCCTGCGCTCTTCGAGCGCGACGTAAAGTACGTGATAGGCGGCACCAAGGTTGACAACTCCTATGTCGACTTCATAGCGAAGGACAACGGCAGGGTCTCAACATCGTGCTCCATGCGCCTTGTGAAGGACATGAACGGCGACGCGAGCTATGTCATCTTCGCGAAGGAACTGGAAACCAAGAGGCTTCTCCAGGACCAGGGAAGCAAGATAAAGGAGATGGCGAACGAGGCAAACAGGCTCAGGGCGAACAGCGACCTGAAGTCGCAGTTCATATACAACATATCGCACGAGCTCAAGACGCCGCTCACGAACATAAAGGGCTTCTCATCGCTGCTATACGGAGGGGAGTTCGGAGCGCTCAACGAAGAGCAGCGCAACTACACCAATACGATAACGCAGGAAGCTGACAGGCTGATGCTCATCATACAGCAGATTCTTGACGCTGCAAAGCTCGAGGCGAACAAGGTCAAGCTCGAGCCTAAGGAGCTGGACCTGCGCGACCTGGAGAACAGCCACAGCATAGGCGCGCTAAAGGAGATGTCGCGCAACAAAGGGCTCGACTTCTCATGGAACGTGAGCTTCGACGTGCCCAAGATCACGGCAGACCCCAACAGGCTTATCCAGGTGTTCGTAAACCTCATAGGCAACTCTGTGAAGTTCACAGAGAAGGGGAGCATCACAGTGAAAGTGTTCAAGAAGAGCAAGAGGACTGTGGAGTGCGACGTGATCGATACGGGCATAGGCATAAGCGACGATGACAAGCACAAGATATTCAAGAAGTTCTACGAAGCCCCGAAGAAAGATCTGGTGAAGCAGGACGGCGCAGGCACCGGTCTCGGCCTGTCAATAACAAGAGAGATAATCAAGCTGCACGGAGGCAGAATCGGCTTCGAATCGCAGCTCGGAAAGGGCAGCACCTTCTGGTTCAGCCTGCCAATAAAGCCGAAATCCAAGAAAAGGAGTGCAGATCAGATAACATAGATGCCGCACGCCCCTCCTGTGCTTGTTGCGGTCTTGTATCCTTTGGACAGCGTTATCTCGTTGGCGCCTTGGAAAAAGCCGCTCAGGTTTGCAGTCAGCAGGGTTCCTGCGCTCGCGTTGATTCCTATTGTCAGCGCGGCAACCTTGTTGTATTCCGTGCTTATCGTCTTTGTGTAGTAAACGACATCGTACGTGCCAGAGCCCTTGCTGGATATGTTGCTGTACAGCGCATACGGCACATACTGGCTAACGTTCTGGAACGTGCTGTATCCTGAAGGGGCAACGCCGCCATTTGCATTGCGGTACGTTGTGTTGTACAAGGTGGGGGTGCAGTTCAAGGTGTTTGCATAGATGGTGCTGTAGTTGAGCATCAGCGGATAGTATACGCTCTTCTGGAGCGCTGCCAGCACTTTTGCCTTTGTCGTGTTGGTGCCTGCTATTGTCGTTGGCACAGTGCTTTGCACAGAGGTGGTCGTCACGCCTGTATTTGACGGGGGCGCAATGGTTGTAGACGGAGGCACAGTGGTGGATGAAGGCAAAGTGATGTTATTGCTGGTGCCAGAGCCTGATGCGGTGCCCTGCAAAGCCGTTTGAACAGTGGAGATGAATGAGCTGTCAGGCGCTATGTCCAGGCTTGTGCTTATCGGCGTTATCATCATCGTCACGGCATTGCTGCCTACAGAAGTCAGCTGCAGCTCTACGTTGGCGAACGACGCGCCCGCATTAACCTTCGTTGCCTGCCCCTGGTAGAGCGTGACATTGAGCAACGGGTTCATGAACGCAGGTAGCTTGTTGAGATACACGTATGCAACGTTATGGCTCGGAGTTGTTCTTGCAAGCGCTATCGCATACGTGCCATCGCCTATTCTGAGCACGGTCGCAGACTTTGTGATGTTCAGCGTAGTGGCGGTGCTTATTGTGATGGCGTTGCCTGCATTCAGC
This sequence comes from uncultured Microcaldota archaeon, assembly GCA_903884115.1. Taxonomy (GTDB): domain Archaea; phylum Micrarchaeota; class Micrarchaeia; order Micrarchaeales; family Micrarchaeaceae; genus CAISDH01. Next base: position 186,139 of record CAISDH010000033.1, read on the forward strand.
AGCACATATGAAAGTGCAACCGCGATAACCGCTATAGCCGCTATTATAGGTACAGGCGATATTGTCTTATGCCTGCGAACGAGAGGCGATGGAGAAGCCATTCAACACAACCGATACTGTATTGTCAATAAGCTTTTTAATAAGTGCTTTCTCCCTTATTTTGCGCGCATCCTCGGCGCACACAGATAAGGTAATATTCCTTTTCATTCAAAGCTCAAAAGGTGACCCTATGCAGGATGAGAATGAGCTCGGCAGCGTTCTTGCAATAATAAACGAGAGGCAGCAGGTTTCCTACGAGGAGCTGAACGACGCCATGAAGAGCACAGGGATGGGCGCAAAGGAGCTTGCGCAGGCGCTCTCAACACTAGAGAGCAGGAAGCTTGTCGCATCAAGGAGCTCGGGTGGCATCATGATGTACTACATGCTGCAGCAGGAATCCCCGAGAAACGTGCTCATAGTCGAGGACGACAAGAACATAAACAAGCTGATGGCGCTATCTATAGGCAAGGACTTTGCGATAAAGCAGGTTTACGACGGCGCGGAAGCGATGCAGGAGATGAAGAAGGGCAAGCCGGACCTTGTTGTTCTTGACTTGATGCTTCCGAACAAGGACGGGCTCGAGATATGCCAGGAGATAAAGAGCAACAGCGCCATGGCCGGGACCATAGTCATACTGGTCAGCGCAATGGACCCTACGAGCAACAGGTTCAAGGGCATCAAGTACGGCGCGGACTACTACATAAAGAAGCCGTTCGACCCACAGGAGCTGCGCGGTCTCGTGACGATATTCCTGAAGAAGAAGGGCAAGCGCTTCGACCCGCTCATAGACCTGCCCGACGAGGCGCGCATATCAGAAGAAGTGGAACGCTCTCTGAACGAGCGCACTTCCAACACGATAGGCACGCTTCACATAGAGCACCTCGATGATTATGCGAGAAGGCTCAGCACAGGCTCTGCCATGTTCATAATAAGGCTCGTCTCGCAGCTGATGCAGGACATAATAAAGGACAAGAAGAGCATGTTCGTGGGATTCCTGAACACCGATGCCTTCGTGGTGGCGGGGACAAGAGACGACGTCAACACCGCGATGGACGAGCTGCGCAGGGAATTCAGTGCGATAATGCCGTTTGTTTTGCAGGACGAAGGCTACAAGTCCATAAACCTCGACCTTGAGGGCATGTTTGACGCCAACGAAATACCGAGACTTGCACTGGCCTATGAGGAATCAAGCATGGAGGCCATAAAGCAGCGCAGGGACGAGATACTGAAGAGCAGGAGCACTTCATCGAAGGAGATAGGCTCGTACACGTATGACGAGCTGCGCAGGCTGTTCACAGGCGAGCGTCTTGACGTTAGGATAACAAGGGATTCCAGCGGAGTAAAGCTCCAGGTAGGGAAGCAGAATTCAGAGGACGAGCAGCAGTGATGATGTGGTAAAACCGCGCAAATCTCAAGCGGCGCTGGACTTCATGATTTCTTACGGCATGGCGCTGATTATAATATCCGTAGCTCTGCTCGCAGTGGCGCAGCTCGGCGTGTTCAACCCTCTGCTTACGCCGACGTTCTGCGACGCCACGCCGTCGTTTGCATGCGTAGCTGCCGCCATCAAAGCGAACGGCATGCTTACCATTCTGCTTTCACAGGCAACAGGGGCGACGATGAACGTGATAGGCGCATCGTGCTCAAGACTCGCGAACACCGTCAGTGTGCCGGGCCCCATGTACGGCAACCTCAACGTCGGGTACAACTCAGTTACAGAATCGCAATACTATCCGAGCACTGCCCTGGCTAACGGGCTTCTGCTGTACACCGGCAACACCATGAACCTGACTGTCTTCTGCTATGGCGGCTCAGGGCTGGCAACGGGCTCGCTGGGCGGCTCATTCAGCGGCACAGTCTGGCTGAACTTCACGATTACCAGCCTGCCCAACAGCGCAAACAATGTAGTGCAGGTCGCAACTTTCACAGAAAAATACACTTGATTGTGATACCATGAAAAAGATAATCATATGCCTTACAGGCATGCCGGGCAGCGGCAAGACCACGGTCGCAGAAATACTCAAGAGCAGAGGCTTCACCATAATAGAGCTTTCATCCGAGCTGAAAAGGCTCATGAACATATGCGGGACCCCCTTCGATATGAAGAGCAGGGAGGTATTCACCGTGAAGCTGAAGAAGGCATTCGGCCGCGACATCCTTGCAAAGCTCGCAGCGGAAGCAGTTGCGCGCTCAAGAGGCAACGTTGTCATTTCCGGCGTTAGGAACACAACGGAGATCTCATACATCCGCACGCTCAACCCGGACGTGGCCATGATTGCGCTCTCCGTTCCAAAGGGTGTGCGATTTGAAAGGATTATACACAGGAAGCAAGGCATCAAGACGCACGACTACCGTGAGTTCGAATGGCGCGACCGTAGGAACGTGGCGCTTGGCATGCTGCAGGTGATACGCTCCGCGGACTACACGCTGTCCAACACAGGCACGCTTGCGCAGCTACACTCCGACCTTGACAGCCTGCTCCGCAAGCTCGGAAGCACCAAACGCCGTAAATAATGCAACTTCGCTATGGAATGCTCAATTGGAGATATTATGAACAACGGAAATATTGTGATATGCCTGACAGGCATGCCGGGCAGCGGCAAGAGCACGGTCGCTGGCATGCTCAAAGAAAAGGGCTTCACCATGGTGGAGCATTCCGCACAGATAAAGAAGCTCATGCGCATAGGCGGCATGAAAGTGAATGCGAAGAACATAGAGCTCTTCGTTGTCAACATCAAGCAGGCGTTCGGCCGCGACGTCGTTGCAAAGCTCTCCTCAAAGAAGATTGCCAGCTCAAGAGGCAACGTCGTAATATCTGGTCCGAGGGACCCTGCAGAGATCGCCTACATCCGCAGGTTCCATCCTGAAGTGGTGGTCGTGGCCATATCCGCGCCAAGGAAGCTGAGGTATGACAGGATCCTGAGCAGGAAGGAAGGCATCAAGGCAGGCAACTATCATGAGTTCGAATGGCGCGACCGCAAGAACATCGCCCTGGGCACAATGAAGCTGATAAAGTCGGCAGACTACGTGCTGATAAACACTGGCACGCTCTCACAGCTGCGCTCCGACCTCTACGAGCTGCTCCGCCTGCTTCAGCGGAAAACTAAAAGAGTATAAATACCTAACCTAAGAATACTCTCTGTATTACATGCGCTTCATAATCTATGCATGCACTGTTGCCTTCATACTGGGCGCATGCATCGCCAGTGCTTCTTACGTCAGCATCATAGAGCCGTTCAATGCAACCATGCAGAACAACGGCAGCATATACCTGGGCAAGGTCGGGCCAGGCCAGACCTTCTTCGTGACAATATCCGCGTCTACAGCGGGCACCCCGGGTAACATACTGAACCTTGGCTGGAACAAGTTTGTGGCCACGGACATTCCACAAGGATGGCTTGCGCAGAACTCCTCGCTCTACAACCCCACGCTCTCCGCAAAAATCACCGTTGATCCAAACGCGAGCAACGGCACATACACGTTCAACCTGACTGCGATAAATATCGGCAATTACTCAAAGATCGGAAGCATCCGCTTCAAGGTGTATGTCAACGTTACTCCTGACGTGTTCTTCCTTAATGTGCATCCGACCAACATAAGCGTGGGCCCGGGAGAGCCTGCAAGCGTGTACGTGCTGATAAACAACACAGGCGTATCAGACAGTCCGTTCGTCATATCTGCGCAGGGCCTTCCTGGCGTGAACTACCCACAGACAGTGATAGCGCTTCACAACACCACGCAGCAGTTTGTGTACGGCATATACGAGAACGAGCCAGGAATATACAACGTGAAGCTAGGGGTGAGCTCCATATCGAGCTCGCGCATATACAAGGAGACCGGCATCTCGCTCAAGATAGCCGCAAGCGTACCGAACGATTTTGAGGCTCTGGGCCAGGGCGCGCTCGCGTTCCCGATCATATACGAGCCGGCATACGCCATCATGTACCTTATACGCCTGCTCATGCGCGCGTAATCAATTTCCATAATGTGATTGTATGGCAAAGAAGCATACTACAAAGGACCAGGGTTCGCAAGGCTATTACGTAAGGCTGAGCGCGCTTATCGACCTGGCCAGGCATTCATGCGTCATAGGCAGCGGCGTCTCACACATAAACGCAATCAAGCAAGGCAGCAAATACAGGTTGTTCTCGCTGGGAGAGAAGCTTGACGGCACGCGATTGCTGTACTGCCTGGATGTCGAATCCAAGGGCGATGCCCTGATGTTCAATCCCACCGCGGAAGAGGAGGAGTGCGGGTTCAAGGATGCTGCCCCGTTGACGCCCGAAGACTATAAGAAGTACAAGATTCCCGTGGTTGAGATCTCAAATGGCCTGTACGCGATCAAGCCCAAGCTGAGCAATGCGGTTGCCACTGTCAAAGTGAACGGGGTCGAACCACTCGTGAAATCAATAGTGAGCGACACGTTGGGAAGGACTGAAACGGTCAAGCTGTACTCTTTCTTCCACAACTCGCAGCACATCATAGGCACATTCTCGCTTTTCAGGGACGGGACATCAAAGACGTTCGCGTACGCGAGCGTCGATGCAAAAGAGCAATTCAGCTACCTGCGGTACAATTACCTGAGCGATTCCGTGGAGTTCTGCCACAGCATAGCGGACAAGACCCTGATATACCTCCGGATAATAAACCTTGCAGAGCCGTTCCCGTTCTTCAAGGAAAAATGACGCTGATTCGTGCAGGCCTACTTGGCTACAATGCCGCTTTCCTCAACACCATATATGTAGTCATTGCTCAACACGAACACGCGCAGTTCTGTTGTTGCATTAACTGCAGGCAGTGAGAACGGCAGCGGATACGTCGTGTAGGAATGCGCGGGAGCGAGTTTATACCCCACCGGGATGTCCTCCCATTCGTTAGGGCTTCTGCTTATAACATAAAATAGGACTGCTTCTGGCTTGTTTGCGTTGTTTGACACATTGACCATTATGTACGGAAGCGTAGCAACGCCTGTTTTATTCACTTCTACAGGGCTGTATACGTGCACTATCTGCAATATTTCTGAACTTGTGTAGGTGCTGTGCGCGTATGCCAGAACTATGGCGACTAACATGATAGTCAGCACCAATATGCATGCCATATTTCTTTTGTCAGGCAGCAGGTCTTTCACGTGATCTTTTTCTGAATAACATATGACAACAATGAGAGGTATGAATGCAGAAAAGTAACCGATATATCTCCACGATAGGAGGAAAATCGTAGGGGGCACGGTTGCAAGCAGCAGCTTCAGGGAGCGAGTGTAAAGATAGAAGAGCGCCAGGGCGGAAACAAATACTATCATCATGACCAGCATCAGCGCCCAGTACGAGACCGGAAAGAACGTGGCCAAAAGCTGCATCAGCGTCGGCCCGCCGAATTGAAGTTTAATCAGGAATAGGGACAGCATGTTGCCGATTGTCTTCTGCGGCGAGAGGAGTATGAAATAGCCGTTTGCTGCAAGGAACACTCCTGCTGTTGCAAGCAGGGATTTTGCTGCGGCCAGTTTTCCCGATTCCCGAAGCGTCAGCACGTAGAAAAATGGGATGGCGACCCATGAGATCTGGTGCGTGCCCGCTGCAAGCCCCAGGAGTATGCCCGACTGCCAAATTCTGGCCCTGTAGAGATATGCCAAGACAAGGAAGAGCGAAGCCGATATGTACTTGTCCAACGACGCATTAGTGATATAGAATGAGGAAAAGAACCAGGCAGCGATTGGCAGCATGGCGTACGCATTCCACTTTGTGCCCTTAAAGAGCAGGAATGAGACAAACACGACCAGCGCCATGGCCGCAAGCAGGAAACCGTAGGGATAGCTGCCAATGGCTGCGAGACTGGGCAGCACGAAAGCCAGAGCAGGGTAGTCATAGGTGCATTCGCAGGTGCCGTTCAGTGCAAGCGTGGGATTTATCTTGAACTCATTCAAAATGGGCATCATCGACGTGTTATAGTTTGACGTGTTATATGGGTTGATGCCACGCATGAACAAGGTTGACGCATAATAATCGAATGCGAGCTCATCGCCGCTCACCCAGTTGGTTGTGCGCAACACATATGCCTGAGCCAGATAAAGCGAAGCAGAAAAAGAGAGGAGAAGCACGAACACGAGCGCATATCCTACATACCTCTTCTTGCTTCCGGAATGCTTTTCCACCTGGCGCTTGTAAGCGATACTGATTAAATACAGGCCGGCGATGAATGCCAGCGTGGCTGCAACAGCTATGGCCGCGCCATAAAATTCGCTTGACGGAAGCGCCACGTATTCAAGGTCGTATCCGGCCTCATAGGCTACGAGCACTACCGATGCCAAGAAGAGAAATGCAAAGACCATCATGCCATTTCTGTTATGTTTGGCTCCCGATCTGGATTCGTAATAATAGGACAGCAGCATCGTTACAAATCCTATTGCCGCAATCAGGAATATGCTCAGCATCGCGGCAAGCGAGAAATATTGCTGGTTTGTCCACAAGCAGGACGAAAGCAGAAGGTCGGATATGCCAATCAATAAAAATACCGGAGGCTTCTGCATGGCCATATCTGAAAAATGAAAACTTAAATACCCAATAAGGAATCTGGAAGATTTGTCAAGCCAAAGAGATATAAATAATACCAACGATGTTGCTGTGATCTTTGTATTTGAAATAAGCATGCTGGTGAAGACACGGAGAACCCCAAGTACATAGCATCGATATCTGTGAGAAATCTTGTCAAGAGATTCGGCAAATTTACTGCACTGGATGGCATATCATTTGAAGTGAAGGAGGGTGAGATATTCGGCCTGCTGGGCCCAAACGGCGCAGGCAAGACTACAACAATATCCATCCTGTCCACGACAATAAACCTCACTTCGGGCCACGCAAGCATATACAACAGGGATGTAGTCAAAAGCAAGGACGACGCAAGGAAACTCATAGGCATAGTGTTTCAGGATCCGAGCCTTGACGAAGAACTTACCGGAAGGGAGAACCTTGACTTCCATGCAAGGCTGTACGGCATAAAAGGCAACGATAAAAGAGAGGCGATAGACAGGGTGCTCAAGCTTGTTGAGCTCGAAGACAAGGCCGACAAGCAGGTTAAGACATACTCTGGCGGCATGAAAAGACGTCTTGAAATAGCAAGAGGATTCATGCACAAGCCAAAAGTGCTCTTCCTTGACGAGCCTACGATAGGGCTTGACCCGCAGACAAGGCGCAAGATATGGGAATACATAGTGAAGCTCAACAAGAAGGAAAAGCTCACCATTCTTCTAACTACGCACTACATGGAAGAGGCAGACGCCATCTGCAGCAGGATTGCAATAATAGACCATGGCAGGATCATAAGGCTAGACACTGCAGAAAAGCTGAAGGACTCCCTTGGCGGCGACGTGATAAAAATAGGGACAGGCAATCCGAAGAGGCTCATGGCCATTCTGAAGAAGTGCAAGCTGTTCGGTTCCATAAAAGAGTTCAATAACGGCCTGGAGATAACAACGAATAACGGCAGTCATGCGATACCAAAGATAATAGAGCTGGCGAAAGATGCGGGCATTGACGTGGCATATACCACGCTGAACAGGCCGACGCTTGAAGATGTCTTCATAAGCCTTACAGGTAACGCTATACGCGAAGAAAGCGCGAGCAGCGCTGACCAGCTTAAAGCCAATCAGGAGGCAAGGGATACCCGTGGCAAACCTATTTGAAACGATATACACCCTGTGGCTAAGGGAGATTCTGCGATTCGTCAAATCCAAATCCAGGGTCATAGGATCTGGAGGGCAGCCGCTCATATGGCTCGCCATAATAGGAGTAGGATTCGGTTCGGCATTCACGTTTGCATCAGGGCAGCACGTATCTTACATAACTTTCATGGCCCCTGGGATAATAGGCATGACCATACTATTCGCATCCATATTTACAGGCGTTAACATCATCTGGGACAGGCAGTTTGGATTCATGAAGGAAATACTGGTCTCCCCCGTTCCACGGCTGGGCATAGTGCTCGGGAAGATAGCGGGCAGCACTACCGTGTCATTGCTCGCCGGGCTCGTGGTGCTCGCGATTGTAGTCATTGCAGGCGTGATACCCTTGGGCATGCTGAGCATAATCGGCATTGCCATTGCCTTGCTATTCATGATAGTGATATCCTCAATCTTCGTTGCCATCGGAGTGATAATAGCGTCCACGGTAAGCAGCATAGAAGCCTATAATGTGATAATCAACTTCCTTGTATTGCCCGTGTTCTTCCTTTCAGGTGCGCTGTTTCCGTTGTCGAATGCGCCTCTGTGGATGAAGGCCTTGGCTGCCACAGACCCTCTCCTGTATGGTGTGGATGGCTTAAGGGGCTCGCTCATAGGAATTCACAACAGCCCTATCTACCTTGATTTCGTGGCTGTGCTCGCAATCGCAGTGTTTTTCATAGCTATCGCAGACATAGCGTTCAGGAAAATACAGAGCAAGTAGTCCGTGTGGGCTAATTAAGTCTCCATATGTAGAAGTTCAAGACCATAGCAAAGGTGACCCACAGCAAATAAGGTGCCAGCAAGGCTGCAGAACTTCTGGAAATCTTGTAGAAACTCATCATAGTTGCTACTATCGTGAACCACATGATGATTATGTCTATCAGTCCGTAGAGCGCAGACCGCATGCCGAAGAACAATATGGACCATAGGGCATTCAGTACTAACTGGACTCCGAACATGCCCAACGCTGGTCTGGCGCGCTTCTTTGACTTGGCATTATTCCAGACCATGTATGCAGAAATGCCCATCAGGGCGTACAGTATCAGCCACACAGGGCCAAAGAGCCAGTTGGGCGGTGAAAAGCTTGGCTTGTTGAGCAAGACATACCACGTCGTGATTGAACCAATCACGGCGACGGAACCCACAGCGCCCGCAATCTCACATATAATGACAAACAGCGCTGCCCAAATAAGCTTCCCGGTCTTCATCAAATCAAGTCATTATATGCTTGATACCTTACTATTAAAAATATGCCTAACCGGCACTGCAGTGGGATTTGGCAATCAGACTCATGTCACGCCATCCCTATGATAACAATAAAGCTTTTTATAGTCAAATCCGAATCCTTAGCAGGGCTCGTAACTCAGCATGGCAGAGTGGCGGACTTTTAATCCGTAGGTCGTGGGTCCAAATCCCACCGGGCCCGTTAAGAATTATATAGCGCTATTGCTTTCTCGTACGCTTTTGTGGTGGCGTTCAGAGAATCCAGCCTTATCCATTCGTTAAGCGCATGGAATCCTCCGGAAACAGGTCCCATGGATATCACAGGTATGCCCAACCTGTTGGCAAATACATTCTCGTCAGCCACAGAGGCGGCATACACTGGCTTTACTCCATTAGGTTTGAACAGTTGGCTCTCAAGCTTTTGGACAAATCCATCCTGCCTGTCCACCTCATAACTTTCGCCATATGGTGTCGCCCTGCTGTGTGCTCTGATGTTTATATTGATATTCTTATTTTTGCAGAAATCGTTCAGTTTTTTCAATACTGATGTGCTTTTTATGTTGGGCGTTGTGATCACTGAGAATGAAATATCACATGCATCTGGGATCGAGAATGAATCTGCATTGCTGACTATGCTTTGAACTACTATGTCAGTACTGCCAAGAGTTTCATGTTCAGGAAAACTCATCTTATCTGCTGCGCAAGCAAATTCTGCGGCTTTTACGATCGCGTTTATGCCCTCTTTCTTATTTGCGGCATGGGAGCGTACGCCGGAAATTGTCGCATCAAAGAGTATTCTTCCTTTTCGTCCATAGCACACGGTGAACGGCTCTTTAATTGTTTCGCTGTTTAGGCTCTCGCCCCCGCTTTCTCCGGAGATCAGGAAGCCAGCATCCTTCAGCAATCCAGAGTCTATTATTGCGTGCGCGCCCTCTGATATGTTCTCTTCATCAACCCCGAGGACAACCTTTAGAGGTAGCCGATTTCTAACAGCCGTTCTTGCAGCAGTTATTATTGCGGCTACCCCTCCCTTCATGTCTGCGGCACCCAATCCCCTTCCAATCCCATCCTTTTCTTTCAGCTTGAATGGCTCATTCATCCCCGTATTTGGCGGTACGGTATCCATATGTCCATACAGGCACAGGTATTTTCTCGACTCGCCATAAGTCGCGACTATGTTCTTCCTTCCTCCGGTGTCCACTGTCTCTACAGAGAACCCTATGTCTGAAAGCAAGCTGCTCAGATAGTCCGATATCTCATTTTCATGCGGGAAAACGGATTGTATGGAGACCAGTTTTCTTAAAAGCTCAGTCGCATCCATGCGCTCACTCTATTGCCCGGTATGTTACGAATAGGTCTCTGAGTTCATGTCTACCGAACCCATCTCCTATTTCTGCATGCTTTTCTAAATAGCCTATTATGTTTTCCCCGTCTCCTGCTATTCTGTGGCCTAGCCCGAGAACTGAATTAACCATTGCAGGTTCTTCTGTGTTGGACTCGGTGAACACCACGTCTATGTTCTGGAGCTGCTGGTCCATTAGCGTCTGCAACAGCCTGGAATGGTACCTGTTGCCCCTATACTCCGGTCGGATGTAGCAATCTGTTATCTCTGCCATTTGCAACGAACTTCCGTCGTCGAGCGGTATCTCCCTGATTTCGGTAACATTGATGCCTGCTATCACATTGCCCCTTCTTACTACCGATATTATGTTTCTCTGGTCTTGTAAAACATCAATTGCAGCGTCCCTCGAATATCCAAATCCTTCCATCAGCATGTTCGCCAGTGGGATCATTTCCGTTATCCTGTTTCTTTGGGGCATCCTGTTGTTCGTTATCTCCATAGTTATTGCTGCATCCGCCTGCTGATTAGTTCTTAACAATCTGCTTTCCTGTGCGTGTATCTCGGCACTGTATCTTACCTCCCAATTTCTTGCTGTTGACTCGGGAGCGTCGCGCCTGGATGGCGTATTGTATCCTATGTATACGAGCTGCATTCCTGGCATCTTGTTTCCAAGAGGTATTGCTGCCTCTATCCTCGCTTCATTTTCCTGGAGGGCTGCAGCAAGTTCTCCTAACAGGCTCTCTGTCACTATCGCCCTTATGCTCAGACGTGTTGTGCATGTCCTTTCCAATTCCAAAATTCCTTCCTGCACTATGTCTGTTAGCATGCTTAGTTGATCCACATCTCTTATTGGGGTTATCTCCGTTTCTGTTTGAGTTTGGGCCCCAACAAATCCCTTTAGCCGGTTAGCGCTCACTCTGGACACAAAACCAATAGGGCCAAAGCTGTCATTGCATGTTTCCGGATGGAATAGCGGTGCCTTCTCCGCCGTTTCATTTTTTTGTATGCTTTGGATAACCATGATTGCACCTTGTTAATTTCTTCTTATCGGGTTCTGGTACTCTGTTTAATTACTACGAAATTCGTAGTTACGGTCTTATACGTCTAATCTGTATATTTTAGGATTTGAAGATGTTGGTATTTAAATATTAGCATTTTATTTACGATAATCGTATTTCTCACTTGAGAACCATCATTGTCGTAGTGTCTATCACTCCTTCTGTCCCTCTTATCGCTTCCACTATCGAGTTTACCTCCTGTAGGGAGCTGCCTTCAGCAAAGCAGACTATGTCATAGTTGCCGGAGACCTCGTATATCCTGTCCACGCCCAATTTTCGTATCGCTTCCGCAACTTTTGAGGTAGGAAAACGGTTCGAAGCGCCTATCAGGATTATTGCACTTACGTCCACTGCCGCCTCTATGGTGAATCTCTTTATTGTTCCTGACTTCCTGAGTTTTCCCACTCTCTGCCGTACCGCGCCTTCCGTCATTCCCAGCTGTTCGCCTATCGTCACAAAGGACGTCCTGCTGTCCTTCTTCAATGCCTTCATTATCTTTATGTCTATCTCGTCCATCATATCCCGTATTTGTTTGTCCTGTCACATCTATTTAAACTGATGGAAACGCCTATTTCTGATACACAAACCTGACGAACAGGTACAGGATGAACACTATGCTTGTTATGAAGAAGCTCACCGGGTACGGCACATAGAACGAGACGAAGAGCCCGGACCATGTCGCAAACAGCGCTATGAGCACCGAAATCGTTATGGCGTACAATGGTTTCTTCGTCAACCTGATTGCGATTGCAGCTGGCGTAACCATCAATGCAAAAATAAGAAGGACTCCTACTACCTGGACCGCAATTGACACCGCTACCGCAAGCAGCAGCATGAAAATAACACCAAGCAGAAGCATCCGCATTCCCTTTGCTTCTGCAACATCTCCGTCCAGGGAGGCGAACAATATTGGCCTGTAGACGAAAGCGCTTACAGCAAGGATTGCCGCACTAACAATGAGTGTTATGACTACGTCGCTGCTGCTGATGCCCAGTATCTCCCCAAACAAGATGGAGTATGCTTCTGTTGCATAGCCTGTGTAGAGGCTTATGAATAGTATGCCCAGACCCAGGGAGAACGCAAGGACAGAACCGATCTCGACATCACGGTGCGAGACGTCCTTGCCAAGCACGGCTATTCCCACGCCGCTGATGGTTGTGAACAGCAGCAGCCCGAAAACCGGACTGACCCCGACGAGCACAGCACCTGCTGCCCCTGCAAAACCTATATCTGAGAGAGCATGAGCAGCAAACGATGAGTTGCGCAGTACAACAAGATATCCGATTATCCCTGCTATGATTGCAACAATCGTTCCGGCCTCGAATGCATGCTGCATGAATTGGTACTGTAGAATAACGTGAAGATCGTAAAGCAGGTTGACGCTGAATGGGATGAATGACATGTTATTCGTCCCCGTGGTGATCTCCACCACCTACAACTACGATATTTCCTCTTGAATCCCGTAGAACCTCGACCTTTGTTTCGTACAACTCGGTGAGGCGCTTTGAGGTCAGTACCTCTTTCGGCGTGCCTGCTGCGACCTTCCCGTTGGCTATGTATATCACCTTGTCAAGGAACTGTATGAGCGGGTTGATGTCATGGGCTACCAGGAACGCCGTCACGTTTCGCGATTTGACAACTTTATTCACCAGCCCTACCAGGTCCTTGATTCTCTTGATATCTAAACTGGACAAAGGCTCATCAAGCAGCAGCATATCGGGGCTGCCTACCAATGCCTCTGCCAGGAACACCCTCTGCAGTTCTCCCCCTGACATTGAACTGAGTGGCTTGTTCGCAAGTTCCGTAGCCCCTACTGCGCTTAAGGAATCAAAAGCCGCTTTTTTCTCTTCACGCGATGACAGGCTGAAGCCCAGCCTGTTGCCAGAATATGCGAGACGCAGCAGCTCTATGCATTCAATATTGTTCTCGTTGTCTATCGTGTGTCGCTGGGGCACATATCCTATTCTGGGATTGCCTCGCTTGGGAGGGGTGTCAAACACTCTTATGGTTCCGCTGGTCGGCTGCTGCAATCCAAGCAGCAGGCGGAACAGCGTTGTCTTTCCTGCGCCGTTGGGCCCGATCACTGCTACAAACTCCCCGCGGTTGACGCTGAAATTCGCGCCATGCCAGACCAGTTTGCCCTTATAACTCACAGCGAGATCCTTGGCTACAACCGTCTTGGACGTATTATTGTCCGAGTCTGTCCTGGCATGTGTGGTTTTCATTCCAATTCACTGTCCAAGCGTATTAGCGTTGAGGGCGTTCTGCAGGTTGAGCAATTCCGCATTCATCCAGGTCTGGAATGTGACATCCGGCGGCTGGATGGTTTCGGTCACGCCAACTATTGTGATGTTGTGCTGTGCAGCTATCTGTTTCATCTGCTGCGTAAGTGGATTCACTGTTTGCTCATTATATACTAGCACGCTTACGTTTCCGCTCTCGAGTTGGTTCTCGAATTGCACAACACTCTGCGCAGGAGGATCCACGCCCTCAGCTACTGCATTCATGAATGCAGGGGGTGATACCAGATCAAGGCCCGTGGCATTCGCCAGATATACAAATATGCTTTCTGTCGATGCCACCTTTATGCCTGCGAATTGCTGCCCGATTTCTGACATTCTGCCGTCAACCTGCGCTAGAGAGGCGTTGAGGGTCGCATATTGCTGCTTGTAGTAGCTGGCATTTGACGGGTCTATCTTTACAAGGTCCAAATACATCTGTTTCACGGTGGCATTCACATAGACTGGATTATACCAGAGATGGGGGTTTGTGCCATTGGGTATCCTAAGGAGGTCCGCCACGTTCAATACTGTCTGATTCGGGTTGTTGTCTGCTGACATGAGCTTCAGCGCCCAATCATCGTACCCTGCTCCATTCACAATGACAAGCTGCGCCTTCGCGACTGCCCTGGCACCAGCTGAACCGCTCTCGTATTCGTGCGGGTCTGCGTTGGGATCGGTGACGATGCTTGTAACGTTGACATGGGTCCCCCCAAGCTGCTGTATGAGGCTTCCCCAGAAATTCTCCGCGGCGACAATCTGTATCTGTTTTCCTGCACTCAAGGTGCTGTTGCTGACCGTAATGTTCGACGTGCGTCCGCTCCCGCCATATCTAGCTAAACCTGCGATTGCCGCTATCGCTACCACGACCGCCGCGAGCCCTATCATGCCGTACTTGGCTGTTTTCTCCATGCTCTGCACTTATTATTAATAATTAAATAAGAAAAACTTATTAACCTTTCCGATAAAAGCATATTGTGGAATCATGGCGATACTGAGCATATCAATAGACGACGAGACCCTGAAGCGGTTGAATTCAATCCAGCACATACTTGGATTCAAAAGCAGGTCAAAACTGCTGAGAAATGCCGTGCTCGACGCGCTGAAGGAATACGAGAAGCTGGAATCCCTTACAGGTAACGTGCAGAGCGTGTTCGTGCTCACATACAAGAAGCGCGAGAAGGGCCATGTCTCCGACCTGCTGCACAAGTTCGAGAGTTCGATACAGGCAGAGATGCACCAGCACAGCGGCGACACGTGCATAGACATGCTGGGCGTAAACGCGAGCGCAGAGAGTACCAGGAGGCTTTTCGGCACGCTGAAGAAGTGCAAATGCGTGTTTGCGGTCAACTGCACAGTGGTTGGAAGGGCCAAATGATCCGTACCCACAAACAGTGAGTATTAAAAAGCTGCAATAGCAATACTTATCTGCCTTTGAGAAAAGGCTAAATACACCTAGCAGCATAATAATTATATTGCCAGGGTGGCGGAATCCGGCAACGCGTACGCCTGGAAAAATTCTAGCCAGCGTATGGCTCTTCGGAGCCTTTTGGGTTCAAAAGTTTAAAAGCACTTCACTGAATATCCCAACCCTGGCGTGGTGTTTCAATGTCAGAAGAAAAACAGGAAAAACAGGAGAAGCAGATCAAGTCGAGGAACGAGATTACAAGTAGCGTGTCCTCTATAGTGCGCTTAGTGGGCAAGGACATCAACGGCGCACTGAGCATAGAGCGCGCTCTCGACCAGGTGAAGGGCATAGGCTCCAACATGGCTCACGCGCTGTCATACGAGATAGAATCAAAGCTCGGGATAAAGCGAAGCCAGTCACTCGGCTCTCTTACAGAGGAGCAGATCACAAGCATTGAGCACATAATAAAAGAGCCTGCGAGCGCAGGCGTTCCAAGCTATCTTCTGAACAGGAACAAGGACATGGATACGGGCAAGGGCCTCTATCTTTCAGGCAACGATCTGATATTTGCAGTCAGGCAGGACGTGAACAGGGATGTCAACGCAAGGACGTGGCGCGGATTCAGGCACCAGTACGGCCAGCGCGTCAGGGGACAGCACACACGTTCAACAGGCAGGACAGGTGTCACAGTTGGCGTCACAAAGAAGGCAGTGAAGGAAGCGCAAGCTGCAGCATTGCAGAAGGACAACGCGAAGGGCGCGGCACCCGCAGGCGGAGCGGCGAAGGGCGGCAAGGGGCCTGCACCTGGAAAAGCAGCCGCACCAACAGGAAAGAAGTGAGTTTATCGGAGCACCAAATAGAAATAGGCGAAAGTACGCTAGACCAAAGGAACTTTGGAACCTGGACAGGATAAAGAGCGACAGGTCCTTGATGGCAGAGTACGGACTCAAGAGCCTGAAAGAGCTCTGGAAGGCTGAATCTGAAATAGGCAAGGTGAGGCGTAACGTCAGGGAGTTGCTTTCAGGAACTTCGTCATCGCACCTTGAAGAGACGAAGGAGCGCATGACAGAGAGGCTTGCAAGGATAGGCATCGCACCAAAGACTTCAACGCTTGACTCTTTGCTTGACCTGAACGAGAAGGCGTTGCTTGAAAGAAGGCTGCAGACGATCGTGTTCAAGAGGGGCCTGGCCACGACCATCAAGCAGGCAAGGCAGCTGATAACGCACGGATTCATAGCGATAGACGGCAAGAGGACAACCAAGCCGAGTTATATTGTAGAGGCTTCTGAAGAAAGCCAGATAAAATATTACAAGCCGATAGACATAGCGAAGAAGGAAAAGCCACCGGAGCGCGCTGAAGAGAAGCAGGCCGAAAAGGCAGCTCCTGAACCAAAGGCTGCAGAAGTGAAGGAAGCGGCAGGGCCTGCCGAGATAGAAGAAAAGTAGTGATTAAATGCCAGGAAAGAAGAAAATACCGTCAAAGAAAGAGAAGGAGGAGACTGCAAAGGTGCAGACCAAGGAGACAAAGGACCATGTTAGCTACGAGGCCAAGGCCCTTGAACCAGTGACAGTAAAGCCAAAGACCGAGAGGCTTGCTGTCGCGCACGTCTATTCCTCAAAGAATGATACGATAATAACGCTTACTGACCTGTCCGGTGCAGAGACCATAGCCGTCGGAAGCGGCGGTATGATGGTCGATGTCGACTCACAGGAAGGCATGCCCTACGCTGCAATGCAAGCTGCATACAAGGTCGCTGCGGCAGCAAAGGAGAAGGGCGTGACCAACATCAACATAGAGATAAGGGCTCCTGGAGGCCACGGCTCAAAGACTCCTGGATTGGGTGCCCAAGCAGTTGTCAGAGTGCTTGCAAGGAGCGGCCTGAGAGTGAACAGGATAGAGGACATCACTCCAATGCCAACAGACACAACCAGAAGGCCTGGCGGCAGAAGAGGAAGAAGGGTATAGCCGGAATCATCAGTCTGCGCCCTTCTGCTCAAACACAGTTTCTATTAAGAGAGATGAGAGTATGGGAAAAACAAAGGGAAAACAAGAAGCTAGTCAATTGATACGTCTACACGACGGCCTTTACGAATTCAATATGGAAAAGCAGACAACTGAAAATCCAAAAGGAGTTGAGTCGCGCAAAGACAACAAACCAGAAGATGGGAAATCCCTGGTGCGCACTCGCGACAGCGACCTTTTGCTTGATCTGTTCTTCGGTCTATAATGCTTAGTGACGGGTGGATGAAATGAAAACAATAGAAAAGCAGCAAACTGAAAAGCCGACAGACATTGCGTTGCGCAAAGACATCTACGATCCTACCAAACCGTATAACGAACAGATAAGAGAATTGATAAGATCTACACATTCCAGTGAAGGTCCTCTGATCACAGTTCCTGACGGAAAGCGTTTCAAGATAGAAATAGATGCGAATCACTGGGGAATGTTCTGTACTGATGGCGTAGGCACAAAAGGTTTGCTTCATTGGAAGATGGGTACCGAGAATTATGCTGCCCAAGATGCTTTTGCAATGGTCATGGATGATTTAATCGAAAAAGGATACGTTCCCGTCACATTGCAAGACCACATACAGGTGCAGGAGGAAAAGCCGGATAGTATATTTAGAATTGTTAGTGCATTAACAGACCTTTCAATTAAAAACAGCTGGAAAGCCTCGAATGGAAATGAATATCCAATATCGATCACTGGTGGAGAAACTGCGGTCATTAACACTTTGCAAGGGTGCGAAGTCGGAATAACTGGATTGGGTTATGTTGAAAAGGGTCATGAGATACGCCCTTCTATAAAAGATGGTGACCTTATAATCGGCTTGGGCAGCAACGGAATTCACTCTAATGGCCTGAGTTTTTACAGAAAAGAACTCTTTGACAAGCGTGGACTATCGATAAACTATGAGCTTCCGTGGGGTGCAACAATCGGCGAGGAGCTTACAAGGCCTACTTATGTGTATCTTCCTGCTATAAAAGCAATGATACGCGAAGCAGAGCTCGCTACGCCAAAAGCCGGCGACGTGATTCACGGTATGGTTCACATAACTGGGGGCGGCATGTCAAAGCTTGCTGAATTGATTCCGAGTGAAACGAAGAACTTTGACATTGAGGTAAGAAACGACCACATCCTAAAGCCGCAAGAAATATTCCAATACGCACATGATGAATTGGAAATGCCAACTGATCAGATGTATGTGAAATTCAATAACGGCGTAGGCTACGTTATCGCAGTTGAAGACTATTTTGCGCCTCAGGCATTGGAAACACTAAGAAACTATTTTGCTGCAGACATAATAGGGCAGGTAAGCTGTGGCGCAGGCGGAGTGATGATAGCTTCGCAGTACGATTCTGAGACAATCGGCTTTAACAAAATAAGATAAGTGCAAAGCGGTCATGCTCTACGTCGTAGCAGTCACCATCTAATTACCTAAAGCAGGTAGCTGCTACCTGATTACCTGCAGCAGTATGACTATGCCTACAATCAGGAGCATCAGCCCTGCAATAAGGTGGAGCTTCTCTATGTTCTTCTCCCTGATTTCATGGGCCTTTTCGACGGTTGTGAAGCTCATGTACACAAGCGCAGTTATTATCAGCATTGGCAGTATGAACAGGAAGTTGTAGTACGCAAGCCATGCTATCGCAGTGCCTGTAGGCAGGTTCTTGAGCAGGCTGCCGGCGACAAAATACGGGCCTGTTATGCACGGCAACAGGAATGCTGTCACCACTATTCCTGCGATGAAAGATGCCGGGATCGATGCGAACTCGAACAGGATCTTGTCCATTGTTCCCAGCATCTTCGGCCTCCAGCGTTTCGGCACTTCCATCGCAAATCCGAATTTTCCATACGCAAAATAGTCTTTGAGATTCAGCGCTCCAAGTATTATTGTGAACACTCCAAACGCGCCATAGATGTACACGTTGTTAAGGTTGGATATCGCAAGCACCGATTTTATCCCAAGTACCAGCAGTATTCCTACCGTTATGTAGAATATGAATATGCCAAGCGAGAACGCTATTCCTCCAAGCAGTATCCTGTGCCTCTTATTCGGATTTCTCATGAACAGCGTCGACAGCAGGAATATGAGCACAGCGAAGGCGCACGGGTTCACGGAATCAACAAGCGCAAGGCCCGTAAGCTCTGCGATCGTGATGCTTCCCAATCCTGCGCCTGAGACTGTCAATGGCTGGGTGCCATTCTTTGCGAACGATGTCATATTCGCAGACAGGAATGATTCGCACTGCGTGTCTCCTATGCAGTAAGCGTTGTTGACGAACAGGATTGGTACTGTGCCCCAATCCGCTGTCGGAACTTTGTATGTGTTGTAGTATTGAGTGAGCGCGGTCTGGTTCGTCACGGCATTTATGTACGTCATGCGTATGTCGTAAGTTTTGCTCAAGTTCCTTATGTAGTTGTTGAGTGCTTCGCAATGAGTGCAGCCGTTCGCAAAGGCCATGACCATGTACACGGGTTTTCCTGTCTTGCCTGTGGAGTTGACTGCTATGCTGTTGATTGCTATTGAATTCAGGCTGCAGCTGTTGCTGTTTATGTTGCACGTCGAGCTGCCGAAGGCGCTTGGCAGTACCATCAGCAGCATGATAAGGGATACAACAAAATATCTTGACGATTTCATCGTGTCAACTGTTTTGTTGCCTATATATCACATATAGAAATAAAAAGAAGAAGATGTAGTCTTGAGTTTAATGCGAGGGCCGCAACTTAACTTCCCTTATGCACACTTAAATTAATTGAGGTGATCTATCCGCAGGTTCCCCTACGGATACCTTGTTATGCCTTAGCCCTCCTTACAGAATCCTAACTCGATTATGCCGAAGGCACAACCTCGCTAGGACCCCACTTGGGTGACTTGGCAGGCGGTGTGTGCAAGGAGCAGGGACAGATTCACCGCCCGATGTTGACAGGCGATTACTAGGGATTTCAGCTTCATGAGGGCGGGTTTCAGCCCTCAATCCGAACCAGGGTTGGTTTTAGGGGGTTTGCTTTACCTTTCGGTATTGCATCCCATTGTGCCAACCTTTGTATGCCACGTGTGGCCCAGGAGATTCAGAGCATACTGACGTACCGTTGCCCTCTCCTTCCTCCTCTTTAAACAGAGGCGGTCCCGACAGAGTGCCCCACTCATCGCTGAATGGGTTGCAACTGTCAGCAAGGGTCTTGCTCGTAACCGGGCTGATGAGCAATTGCTACGCTAAAAGGCTTTATGAAAAGCATAAAGTCTAACGAGTTCGCGATGTAGCATCTGCCCCTCTTTGTCAATGTGTGGAATCCCAACCTTTCAAGGGTAAGGGAATCCAGTGCGCTCAGGCGGCCTATGAAAGTGCCGCCCTTGCCTGTCACTCCATTGCAATCGAAGAGTGCTGCGAAATAACTGGCAGAATATTCGTTCCTGTATTTGAATATATGTTCCTCTCGCTCCAACGCGTTGTCAAGGTGCTTTCTCAGCTTCGAGTTATAGAAGAACGCGCTCTTGCGCGTGCCGAGGTCCCTTATCAGGATCTTGCTCGGCTCTATACCCAGCTGCTGAACTGCTATCTTGACGAAACGCTCGACAAGGGCATCGCTGCCCACTGCCGTCACTACTGCCGTCTGCGCACGCCTGTTGCAGGCATGCACGCCTAGCATGTAGCATATATCTGGATTCAATGCGAGCCTTTTAGCCAATTACTCACCAGCTTACCGGACTTAACCGGACAGTTCACACCACGAGCTGACGATCGCCATGCACTACCTCTCGGCTCGTCAGGTAAGATCTTTAGTCTGACCTTCATACTGCCGTCGCTCCTGGTAATATTTCCGACGTTGAGTTCAATTGAACCGCAGCATCCACCCCTTGTGGTGCTCCCCCGCCAATTGTTTTAAGTTTCAACCTTGCGGCCGTACTCCCCAGGCGGCAGACTTAACGCTTACGCTACGGTACTGCACGTAATCATGTTACGTGCAACACTAGAGTCTGCATAATTTACTGCTAGGGCTATTCGGGTATCTAATCCGATTCGTTCTCCTAGCCTTCGCTCCTCACTGTCGAATGCGTTCTGGTCAGGCGCCTTCGCCACCGTTGGTCCTTATGGGATTACAGGATTTAACCCCTCCCCTATAAGTACCCCTGACCTCACCCGCTCCCTAGCATGCCGGTATCTCGTGCTCGCATTGATGTTGAGCACCAATATTTCACACAAGACGGAGCATGCAAGCTACGAGCGCTTTAAGCCCAATAATCGTGAACACCACTTGTGCTGCAGGTATTACCGTGGCGGCTGCCACCTGTCTTGCCCAGCACTTATTCGCCAAGCTTGATATACTTGGCAAAAGGATGACTAAAAGTCATCCACTCAGATTCCCCTCATCACGCTTGCGCGCATTGTGAAGTTTGCGCGCCTGCTGCACGCCGTAGCGCTAGGGCCCTTATCTCAGTGCCCTTCTCGGGGCGCTTGCTCTCACATCCCCTACGGGTTATTGGTATGGTGGGCAGTTACCCCACCATCTGCCTGATCCGCCGCAGTCCCATCGCAAAGTAGCAGCACTGCAATTTGTGTGCCTTTGTGCTATCACTCCTTCCAGATGTAATAGCTTATGGTGTATTAACCTCACTTTCGCGAGGGTATCCGCCTCTTTGCGTTAGATTGACTACGTGTTACTGAGCCGTTCGCCGTCCTACGAAGCCGTAGGGCAGACTTGCATGGCTGTCGAAATCTGATAGCGGTGTTCTCCAGCAGCATCGACTGGAGTTTAGCCTAATTGGCGTTGTGCGGTCCTCTTTGCACAACTCAAGACTACATCCAATTCCAAGCAGGAATTTTCATAGAACAAATCCAATAAAGTAAAGAAAAAAGCGATATAGGATAGGGCTGTAACGTATTTATACCTTCTCTTATGAGTAGTTAGCACAGGCTAGATAATCAAGGTGTTGAGTTCTATACTCCGCACACCGAGATTGTGCCATAAAGGTGCTTTAATAACTGATTTACGCCGCTATATTGCGCTTCTGACAATTGCAGTAGTTGCGTTCTCATTTCTCTTTGTAACGGCATCAGCATATTCCCAAAGCTCCAGGCCCGCTTCGTACGTGTTGCTGTTTGACCATGCGATATATCCGATGCAGTCCACGACCTCAGGCGGCGGACCAACGAATATCCCAAACACCCTTTACTCCTTAACCACAATACTGCCCACCAACACCGCCACAACCGCCCAAACCACTGTTCCAACCACAATACCTACCACGATAACATACACGACAGTGCCCGCCAACACTGCCACGACCACCCAAACCACTGTTCATACCACAACAACCATACCTGCCAATACTCTCAAGAACAGCACAACAACCATTCACACTTCAACTACGACAGTGCCTGCCAACACCGCCACAACCAACACGAATACGCCTTACTCTTCAACTACTATAATAGCCACCAACACCCTCAAGAACAGCACAAACACTATTCGTCCTACTGCAGTATCCGCCAACACCGCCACAACCAACACGAACGCAATTTATCCTTCAAATACAATACTCCCTGCAAATACGCCTACAACAACACAAAACACAATGCATACAACCCCCGTGCCCATTAACACTACTGTCCCTTACAATACAATCAAGAATCCAACATCGGTTACAGCAGTCATAAATCCTGTCACGAACGCGATTTACACCACAGCAAACAGCACCATACGTTATGTGTGTGTGCCCCCTGCGGTCTACAACTCCATATCCAAGGCATGTAGCACCCCCCAAATAATATCCCCGCTTAATCTTTCAACATCCCAGCTTGCTCAACTGTCCAGCACCATAGGCGTTTCTGTCAATGTGATTTCTGCCATATCAATAAGCATCTTTAACGGAACTAACTCGATAACAGTCAGGTGCAACGGCTGCACTGGCATTGCTAACAGCACGTCTGGAATAACAACAATAAACACAAACGCACCATTGCCTGCGGGCACACTAATGGGCATTCTCTCTTCCACGAATGCCATCACTCCCGCAACTGTGGCCAATGCATTCGCAAAGAACAACAGTCTAGTTAACGGCATTGTGAGCAGCTCCACCCCCTATGGCTTCTCCGTGTTGAACACCACTGTACTAACGGGGTACAATACAACGGCTCAGAACACAGTGACGATACAGTGGAGTTCAACAAAGTTCATGGGCACTCAAAATGTCAGCACCAATTCAATAAGGAGCGCAGCGACGAGCCTGTCCGCCACTAATTCACCAACTCCATCGCAACTCACTGCGCAATTTGCCCTTCACTACTTGGGTAACGTCTCGAACGTGAGCGTTTCGTCGCAGGCCGAAGTGCACGCAGTGGTCACAGTGCAAAGCCTCACTAGTACAACGCAGTACGTGCCATCGAACATCACCGTATACAGCTCGAAAAGCACTTCTGTCGTGAGCGTTACAAACCTCGTGAAGAACGTCAGCAGCTATGTGAACACCACTCGCGCAAAAGGAACTGCCCTGGCTTCCCTGGTCGTAGTGCCCAAGAACAACATAACTGCGCTTGCCGCAGGCATACATGTCTACAATAGCAGTGCATCAAATGTGTTCTCAGGCAACATAATATCGAAACAAACGTTCGGCAACGTCATCAGCATGATGATGATAAATAGCAGCGTGAAGGATTCCCTTCTTAACAAGGTGCAATACAAGTTCAACATCAGCAAAAAGCTTCTGAGTTCGCGCAACCTCACCACAAACGCAGTCCGCCTGTACAGGCACAACTCGACATCCGGAAAATGGTATGCGCTGCCAACAAGCCTGACAGGCTCCAACGGCACCCAGTACTTCTTCACCGCAACGTCACCGGGCTTCTCCTTCTACGCAATATCCTTCGGATACATAGAGACCAATATCACGTCTGTCACCAATAGCACTCCCACAGTGCAACCACCAAGCAAGGTGCTTGCGTTCCCGATGGAGTTTATACTCGCAACAGTCCTGCTGTTTGTGGTGGTGGTACTGATCGCATACTTCGTATTTATGAAAAAGGGCAATCCAAAATCTCCTCCTGGGGCAGGAATGCCGCCACAAAACCCTCCTGAGATGGGGGTGCCTCCACAATCCCCTCCGAGGATGGAAGCGCCACCGCAATTCCCTCCTGAAGCCGGAACTCGGCCACCGCAAGGGCCAGCGCAGCAGGGTCCTTATTAGTGTGTCTCTTTGGACGCATGCAGACTTCTTACTGTTGCAGTGCCGCAGTAAACTAACGCTTTTCCGCAAGGAAGAGAATCACTGCCTTCGCCATGGTGAGCTTGTTCCTGGCCTCCTCCCATGCTATGCTTTTCGGGCTGTCAAGCACATCGGAGGTTATCTCTTCTCCGCGGTGCGCAGGCAGTGGGTGCATGACAAGCGCATCAGGCTTCGCGTAGGATAGCATTTGTGCATTCACCTGATAAGGGGCAAAGAGGGTTCTTCTCTTTTCGGCTTCGCCCTCGTCACCCATGCTGACAAACGTATCAGTGTAAATGATGTCAACGCCTGCCATGCCCTCTTTTATCGAGTCGTATATGCGCACTGTGCCGTAGCGCTCTGCTTTTGATACGTATCTCTTGTCCGGCTCGAAGCCCTTGGGCCCTATGAGGTGGACTTCCGCGCCCAGCTTGACAGCCAAGAGCATCAGTGAGTTGAACGTGTTCTGCGCAATGTCTCCGACCAGCGCTATGCGCAGGCCCTTCAGGCTCTTGTGCTTCAATATCGTGTATACGTCCGTCAGCGCCTGCGTAGGGTGCTCCTGCATTGTCAGTGCATTGATCACCGGAATGCTGGCGCTTGCGGCTATCTCAAGAAGCATCTTGTGGTCTTCGGTCCTTACGGCTACGAAGTCGCAGTAAAAGTTGAGCATTCTCGTGGTGTCAGCAACACTCTCGCCGCGCTTCATCTGCGAGCTCTGTTGGTCTAGGTAAAACGTTGAGCCGCCCAGCTGTGTCATCGCCGCGGAGAAAGAGAGTCTTGTGCGCGTCGAAGGCAGCGTGAATAACAGTGCCAGCACCTTGCCTTTCAGCGCGTCAGTGTTTTTGTTCTGCGTAGTGCTGTCTGCAATTGAGAATATCTTGTTTATCTGCTCGTTCGAAAGAGAATCGATCTCAAGTATGTGCAACTAACCACCGAATATGGAACCGAAGCCCGATCCTGCCTTGTCTTCCTCGTTCTTTATCACTGCGATCACAGCGTCTTCGTCAAGCTTCTGCGCTCTCTTGATGGTCTTGAACTCGTTTTTGAAGCGCTGCTCTGCCTTGTCCAGAATGTCATCAGCAGCGTTTATGTAGAGATACAGTTTGTTAGCATTCAAACCCAGAGTTGCACCATCCCTCAGGCTGCAGCCCTGCCTTGCGAATATAACTTGCGCCTTAGGATCAGTCTTCAACTTGTCCAGCACTTCCTTGACCTGCTTCTCATGCTCCTCCAGCTCTTTCTTCTGGTCTTCGGTTAGCTTCTCTGCCGGGATATCCGCACTAGCAGGCGCTGGAGGTATCAGGTTCGGATCAGTGTACGGATCGTAACTCAGCACCTTCTTCAGATCCGCTTCCTCGGACCTATCGCATTCATATACACGAGCAGGCAATCCAACACCTCATACCAGTCTTGCGTTTATCGTACCTTCCCTTCCTGGCCTGTTGAGCACAACGGCATTGCCGAGCTCCGTTGCGATCACAGAACCTTTTGTGATTATGTTCTGCCTTGCGAAGTTCCTGTTGTTCTTGGATTCAACAACCCTGGTTATCTTGGTCTTCTTGAATCCGCTCTTCGTAAGGACGTTTGCAAATGCCACTGCCTTGAGCCTTGTGCCCGGAGCTCCGCCCTTGCGCCTTATCTTTGTAGACCTGTTCGATTCGGCGAGCTTCGTTGCCACGAAATAGTCTCCGCTCTCGCTCCTTTGCTTGTCCCTGAACTTCAGCTTCTTCTTTCCATTGCCGGAACTCTTCGTGTTCGACCTTCCATGATGCTGCTTTCTAAACTGACTCATAATATCACAAACGCACAAATACGTGCTGCTGCATAATGTGTCAATTGCATGTATTTATACCTTATTGCCCGCAGGCATAAGTTCAAAGCATGACGTGTCCGTAATTTCAATCGTAAGGTGCTATCGATGGCAAAGATAAGATCTGCTAAGATAAGAAAGATACTCGATTCAAGAGGAAACCCTACCGTAGAAGTGGACGTGCTCATAAGCGACGGGACGATGGGACGTGCTGCTGCCCCTGGCGGAGCAAGCAAAGGCACCTTCGAGGTAAAGGATTATCCTGCAGAGGGCATAGATTCCGGTATGGCTCGGTTCAGAGAGACCGTAATTCCAAAGCTCGTAGGAAATGACCCTCTTGCCCAGGCGACTGTTGACAAATTGCTGCACAGCCTGGACGGCACCGAAGATTTCTCTTTCATAGGGGGTAACATAGCAATCGCAGCATCACTTGCAACGGCAAAAGCGGCTGCAAGATCTGAGGGCGTCGAATTGTACAAGTTGCTGCTAAAGAATGGCAAAGCAACATTGCCCCATCCTCTCGGAAACATAATAGGAGGGGGAAAGCATGCGATAAACGGGACCACGATGCAGGAGTTCCTCTCGCTCGCTTCAGGAAGTAGTTATTCCGATTCCGCATTCGCCAACGTTACGGTGCACAAAAGGACAGGCGAACTCCTGAAGAAACGTTTCCCGAACTATCCGATAGGGCTAGGGGATGAAAAGGCATGGGTCGCTGCGCTTGACGACACTGGTGCGATAGAGGTGCTTTCCGACGCGATAGCGTATGCGCATGACAAGACAGGCATCAGCATAAGCCCTGCAATAGACCTCGCAGCATCGGAGTTTTACCGCGACGGCACGTATATATACAAAGACAGGACGCTCACAAAATCCGGACAGATAGATTTCATCTCGGATCTCGTTGAAAAGTTCTCATTGAGGATCATCGAGGATCCGCTTGAAGAGAACGATTTCGAGGGCTTCGCCGAACTAACAAAGAGAGTAGGCAAGAAAACCCTCATAGTCGGAGACGATCTTTTTGTCACCAACAAGAAGCGGCTTGACAAGGGCATAAAATCAGGGGCAGCAAACGCTGTGCTGATCAAACCCAACCAGATCGGGACGCTCAGCGACATGATAGAGACTGTCATGCTCGCGAAGAAACACGGTTACGAGACCGTCATATCGCACAGGAGCGGCGAAACTGAGGATTCCACGATAGCGCACCTTGCGGTTGGATTGGGCATAAGGTACATAAAGACTGGCACCATAGGCGGGGAGCGCACGGCGAAGCACAACGAACTGATACGGATAGAGGAGGCCGAGCGCAGTTAGGGCTCATATATCGTATTCGTATACCTTTGCCCGGGGGTGCTCGAAGGAACACATCTCCTCTATGCTGAGCTTCTCGAAGTACCTTCTTATCGGCCTCAATGAGTTTCCATGTGCAGATATGAACACAACATCATCCTTCTTCAAGGTGGGCAGCACGTCTTTCAGGAAAGACAGAACTCTTTTCTCAGTATCCTTTATGCTCTCGCCTCCTGGAGGCGCAACATCGTAGGATCTGTGCCATAGCTGGAACTCTCTCGGTTGCCTTTCCTTGGTTTCAACCTTGCTTTTCCCGTTCAGGGTTCCGTAATTGCGTTCTTTTATTCGCGAGTCTATTATTATCGGAATCTTGTCCTTACTGTCGCCAAGCACTATGTAGAGCGTGTGCTGTGCTCTCTTCAGGTCCGAGGTGTATGCCTTTGTCGGTTTCAAGTTTTCTAGCTTTTTTGCTATCTCTTCACATTCTTTTATTCCCTCTTCATTAAGGTCCGGATCTTCCCAGCCCGTAAATATCTGGTCTTTGTTGTATGCGGTCTGGCCGTGCCTGAATACGAATATCTTTGCCATACAACAACTTATGAAGAAGAACTTTTAATAAATCTCCTTGGCAAATCACTACGCAAGATCATAAGATGTTTGCATGGCCACCATAGACGAATTCAAGGCAATCGACCTGCGTGTAGGCAAGATTCTGGAAGTGGCAGAGCTGAACGACACCAGAAAGCCCATGTACCAGCTCAAGGTTGACCTGGGCGAGCTCGGGATAAGGACGATAATCGCGGGCATAAGAAGCTATTATACAACAGACGAACTCCTGAACAGCTATATCGTCGTCGTTGCGAATCTCGATCCCAAGAAAGTGGGTGCGTACATCTCCGAGGGTATGCTGCTTGCTGCACAGGAAGGTGATAATGTGCAGCTCATAAGGCCTGACAAGGCGCTAGCGCCCGGAAGCAAGGTCGGGTAATCACACGATTGATCTGAGTAAAGGATAATATAGTTGAATGACAAATGAATGTGGTCAAATGACAAATGAAAATTTCTACATCACTACTGCGATACCCTACGTCAACGCTGCGCCACACATAGGACACGCGCTTGAGTTCGTGCAGACTGACGTAATACGGCGCTTCTATGATATACTTGGATATAAAACATTCCTCCTTACAGGTGCTGACGAAAACAGCCTAAAGAATGTGAGGGCTGCAGAGGCGCTCAAGATCGGCACGCAGGAGCTATGCGATAGGAACTCCCTTCTTTTTCGCCAGCTTGCTGAAAAGATAAATCTCAAGTACGACATCTTCTTCCGCTCCTCCAATAAAGATAAGCATTGGCCTGGTGCTCAAGAAATATGGAAACGATGCGTAGATTCCGGGGACATATACAAGAAAGAATACGAGGGGCTTTATTGCGTAGGCTGTGAGGGGTTCTATACTAAAGATGAGCTAGTTGATGGTCTTTGCCCAGAGCACAAGACTAAACCAGAAGAAGTAAAAGAGGTGAACTACTTTTTCCGCCTATCAAAATACCAAGATGCTCTGCTGCAGCTCATCGAATCCGGGAAACTTGCAATCTTTCCAGAGAGCAGAAAAAACGAGGTGCTCAGTTTCATAAAAGGTGGCCTGGAGGATTTCAGCGCATCGCGTTCCGCAGAGCGTGCGCACGGGTGGGGAGTTCCGGTGCCTGGGGATCCATCGCAGATTCAATACGTTTGGATAGACGCTCTAACAACTTACATAAACGGCATAGGCTTTGGCACAGACATGGAACAATTCAAGAAGTGGTGGCCTGCGCAACTGCACGTTATAGGTAAGGGGATAACCCGATTCCATGCAATATACTGGCCTGCCATACTGATGTCTGCAAAGGTGGAGTTGCCTAAGGCAATATTCGCTCATGGATATCTTACTGTGAATGGAGAAAAGATGAGCAAGACGATAGGGAATGTCATAAATCCTCTCGACGTTCTAGAGAAGTATAGTGCAGATGAACTGAGATATTACTTGATAAGGGACATGCCTTCGTTTGAGGATGGTGATTTCTCCATCCAGGCACTAAAAGACAGAGCGAATAAGGAACTTCTCGGTGAGATAGGAAACCTGGTCAGCAGGGTGCTCACAATGGCAGAGAGATCCGGGTTACAAAAGTACGAAGGTGATAATGTGTTGGAGAAGAAGCTTGAACTGGAAAAAATCAAGACTACTCTTTCAAAGATGGAATTGCACGAGACACTTGAAGCAGTACTCTCTTTCGTGAAAGAATGCAACAGATACATAAATGAGGAAGCGCCTTGGAAGCTCTCAGGTAAGCCGTTGGAAACTGCACTGTACAACCTGCTTGAGGGAATTCGTGTGCTGAGCATACTCCTCTATCCTTTCATACCTGACACTGCAGGCAAAATGGCAGATAAATTGGGAACGAAGATGGGGTGCATAGAGGATTGCACATTCAGAGGAAAGTTCGAAGGCAAAGTAGTGAAAGGTGCTCACCTGTTCGAGAAGTTGGAATGAGGCTGTTCTTTCAGAAAACGCCTAATAGTGGAAGTCCTCACTTCTTTATAGAAGGTTTATGAATGTTGAGCACGTTAAGCTCGTTATAAGTAGGGGGTAGAATGGACACGCAGCTGGAGTCCATAAAGGCAAGATTCGACGAATTCTTCGACGCTTACCACAAGGACGACATCGCAGAGATCATAACATCGTTTCCGGACAGGCGCAGCCTTCTCGTTGATTCGAAAGTGCTCGGCAGATACGATCCCGAGCTAGCGAACGAACTCATCGAAAGGCCAGACAACGTAATAGAGGCAGCCACAGAGTCACTAAAGCAGAAGCTTCAGGATTCAATCAAGGAAGGCGGTGCCGAGCCGCACGTAAGGTTCTTCGGCCAGACAGTGAATATGCCGATGGTGCAGGACGTCGGCTCTAAATTCATAGGCAAGCTCATACTGCTTGACGGTCTCATAGTCAAGCGATCGGAGATAAATCCCAAGGTGCAGGTGGGCTTCTACAAGTGCACATACTGCAATGCCACCTACAGGCTGCGCATAGACCGAGACGATGTGCCCGAGCTTTGCCCGCAGTGCAAGAGGAAGTCGCTGAAGCAGGACGCTCAAGAATCGCAGTTCATAAACCTGCAGAGGATATCGTTGCAGGATCCTCTCGAAAAGCTCAAGGGCAGCGCGCCCACATGGCAGCTTGAGGCGTGGATAGAGGACGACCTCGTCAATACCATACTGCCAGGAGACAGGATTGACATCACAGGGGTATTGCGCATACGTCCGAGGAGGAACCAGCGAGGCAAGCTGGAGAAGAACCTCTACACAATGTTCCTTGACACTGTCTCAGTGGTTGCCAAGCAGAGGGAGTTCATAGACATCCCGATAAGCGAATCAGAAGAGCGTGAAATAAGGGAGCTATCAAAGGATCCCAACATATTCGAAAACATTGCGAAGTCCATAGTACCGTCGATCTTCGGCCACGAGGAGGTAAAGCAGGCCATAGTGCTGCAGCTCTTCGGAGGCACGCCCGGCAAGACGCTAATCGACGGAGGCCAGATAAGGGGCGACATGCACATACTGCTCATAGGCGACCCAGGCAGCGCAAAGACAAGAATACTTCAGACCGTAGGCGCCCTTGTTCCGAAAGGCATCTACGTGAGCGGAAAGTCCGTCACGGGCGGCGGCATGACTGCAGTTGCAGAGCGGGACGAGTTTGCCGAATACGGGTGGACGCTCAGGGCTGGCGCTCTCGTGCTTGCAAGCGGCGGCGTATGCTGCATAGACGAGTTCGACAAGCTTGACGATCAGGACAGGAGCGCGCTGCACGAAGCGCTAGAGTCGCAATCGATAAGCATCGCGAAGGCAGGCATAGTCGCAAGGTTCCTGGCGAAGACCGCCGTGCTTGCGGCGGCAAACCCGAAATACGGGAGGTTCGACCCGAACATATACCCTGCAGAGCAGTTCGACATTCCACCGACATTGCTCAGCAGATTCGACCTGATCTTCCCGATAAAGGACCTTCTTGACGAGGAGCTGGACAGGAACATCGCGAGGCACATACTGCTTCAGCACACTGCCGCAGGCGCGCAGATCGCTTCAATGAAGGATTACGCGCAGGTCGAGAAGCCCCCGATAGGCACCGAGCTTCTCAGGAAGTACATCGCATACGCCAAGAAGAACATAATGCCGAGGCTGAGCGACGAGGCCGCGAGCCGCATACAGGACTACTACATAGAGCTCAGGAAGCTGGGCTCCAGGATGGGCACGGTGCCGATAACGCCCAGGCAGATAGAGGGCCTTGTGCGCATGTCAGAAGCGAGCGCAAAGGCCAGGCTATCCCCTATTGTGGAGGTATCCGACGCTGAGAAGGCAATCAAGCTTAGCGAGTTCATGCTCAAGACGCTGGCGATAGACCGGGGAGGCAGGCGCGACGTTGACATCCTGCTGACAGGCATGCCAAGGGAGAAGGTAGACAAGATGAACACGGTCATGGCCGTAATAAGCAAGCTGGAAGCCTCAGAAGGCATGGCGCGCATCGAGCGCGTGATAGAGGAAGCGCAGAAGGAGAACATCGACTCCATAACGGCAAACAAGTACATAACCGAGCTTGAGCGCAGCGGCGACATCTTCAGGCCTAGGACTGGCGTTGTCAAGATAGTGAAGCACGATTCTGAATAGCCAGATGGTGCGGAAGCGTCCATGAAGAAAGCGAACGCTTCCTGCTAAATTCAGTACCAGCCGCGGTACTTCATTGCCTTCATGACCCTGTCGACCGCAATCACGTATGCTGCAGTTCTTGCGTTCATGGCGCCCTTCTTGGCGTACGCCTTCTGCGTCTCCACGACGTCCTTGAACGAGCGCGTCATTATTGTGTCGAGGCGCTTGTAGACATCGTCAGCAGTCCAGTAGTATCCTCCTATGTTCTGCACCCATTCGAAGTAAGAAACGATCACGCCTCCTGAATTCACCAGGAAGTCAGGCAGGTCCAGGATCTTCTTCTCCGCGAGTATCTTATCGGCCTGCGGTGTCACAGGACCGTTCGCGAGCTCAAGGAGTATCTTCGTGTTTATCCTATCGGCATTGCTGCCTGTCACCTGGTTCTCTATCGCTGCAGGTATTAGAACGTCAACGCCAAGTTCAAGAAGCTCCTCATTGGTTATCTTGTCTGCCTTTGCATAGCCCTGTACGCTGCCTGTCTTCTGCTTTGCCTCAATGCACTTGTCGTAGTCAAGGCCCTGCTTGTTGTACACGCCGCCGGCAGAATCGCTCACGGCAACAACATTGCAGCCGAATAGCTTCTTGGAAAGCTGGAAAGCGAAGTTGCCCGCATTCCCGAATCCCTGGATCGCCACTGTTGCATTCTTGAGGTTGAGCCCCTGCGCTTTTGCCGCTTCTCTGAGCACGTACATGCCTCCCATTGCTGTTGCGTCGCCCCTGCCTTCTGAGCCCCACATCTCGACAGGCTTGCCGGTTATCACTCCGAAGCAGTTTTTGCCCGCCATCTTGCTGTACTCGTCCATCATCCACGCCATTATCTGCGGCGTGGTATAGACGTCAGGCGCAGGCACATCGATATCAGGGCCTATGAATTTGCCTACGGCTCTTATGTAGCCTCGTGAAAGGTTCTCAAGCTCCTCCTCATTCATGGCTTTGGTGTCGCAGATCACTCCGCCCTTCGCTCCGCCGTAAGGAATGTTGGCAAGCGAGCATTTCCAGGTCATCCACGCAGCCAATGCCTTCACGGTGTCTATGCTTTCTTCAGGGTGGAATCGTATGCCGCCCTTGCCCGGGCCCCTTGCGTTGTTGTAGAGCACCCTGAAGCCGGTGAACGTCTTGGTCTTCCCATCCCGCATCTTGACAGGTATGTTCACTGTCACGCTCTGCATGGGCTCCTTCAATATGGCGATGGCTTCGCTATCCAGATGCATCATGTCTGCAGTCTCCTCGAGCTGCTGCTGCATTATCTTGAATGGGTTAAGTTCCTCTGGCATAAAATCACGATAGGGTAGTCAAGCGAATATATAAAATACCTGTTGAAATCTTCTTGAACGAAAAGCAAGCTGCGCCTAAATTTTCCTAACAAAATCTAACTAATTCGTGCCCTGGATCCTTACATCTGCAAAAAAGCAATAAAAAAACATACAGGCTTTTAAATGTTAGCATTCAGTATATAAAGTGATTTTATGGCAATGAAATTGCATACGAAAGCGCAGTCCGCAATGGAATACCTGATGACCTACGGATGGGCTATACTGATCATCTCAGTGGTCCTGGCATCGCTGTTCTCGCTGGGAGTGTTCAACGCCGGCTCAGCTCTGAGCACCACGTGCCTGCCACTTGCAGGATATACGTGCACATCGCCTCTGTTGCACTCAGGCACCCTATACATAACAGTCGGCCAGGCTACTGGAATCTCCTGGACTAACACTGTCTATTATTACGATCCGGTAGGCACAACCGGCTGCAGCCTTGCGGCATTCTCTGCTTCAGGCACAACAGTTGTCAACTCTGTATGGAACGGAATGACGCTCGCTTCTGGCTTCTCTAACACTATCGACATGCTTGGTGATACCACTGTATTTCCATCATCTCCTGCATCGGGCGCGTCATACAGCGGAACCATATGGGCCAGCTACAACTCTGCCGGCCTGAGCAACCTGTGCGTGCAGGTGGCAACAATCAGCCTGAAAGCAGTCTGAACGTTCTGAATGCCTTTGGGCAAGAAGGACGTTCTTCTTTTTCTTTTTATTTCTCTTTACTTCTGCCAATATGCTATTTCTGCCACCACTATGCAATAGGCGCCTGGCAATTAATTGCCGAGAACCCCCTACCAAACATACATTCTTAAATATTAGCTTACTATTTGAACTGATTTCATGTACGCGAAAATACAGTTGAAAGCGCAGTCCGCAATGGAATACCTGATGACCTACGGATGGGCTATACTGATCATCTCAGTGGTCCTGGCATCGCTGTTCTCGCTGGGAGTGTTCAACGCCGGCTCAGCTCTGAGCACCACGTGCCTGCCACTTTCAGGATATACGTGCACATCGCCTCTGTTGCACTCAGGCACCCTATACATAACAGTCGGCCAGGCTACTGGAATCGCGTGGACCAATACTGTCTATTATTACGATCCGGTAGGCACAACCGGCTGCAGTTTCTCTTTGAATGCAGTTGCAACGCCAACAAGCACAACAATCTTCAATTCAGTATGGAATGGCATTACCCTCTATTCCGGCTTCACAAACACGCTTGTAATGGCGGGGGCCAACGCTGTATTTTCTCCAACAGCTTCATCAGGCACGTCATACAGCGGAACAGTATGGGCCAGCTATAACGCAGCCAGTGCGAGCGCCCTGTGCGCGCAGGTGGCAACAATCAGCCTGAAAGCAGTCTGAACTTTCTTTTCCTTCTTTTCTTTTTATTTCTGATTAAGTTCAGCGTTTCAGCTCTTTCTTCATCTCAAGGACCTCGACAAGCTCATTTGCGCTCAGTAGAGGTTTCGTAAGCCGTTCTGTGTCGTCCATGGCAAGCCTCGGGCACGCGGTATTGACAAAGGCGTCGAAGCAGCGCATATTGTTCAGGGATTCGAAATCAAAGTTGTTCGACACCACTATCTGCGCATCCAGGCCTATGTCCTCTGCCTTGCCCTTCAGGATTTTTGCAAGATCCATGTTGAATTGCCCGTTCTTCGTGCTCACCATTATGGCAAAGCTCTTGGCATCGAGCGAGCGCAGCACCTTGCCCCTGCTTCTCTGCGTGTAGAGCTTCCTGTAATCGTCTATGCGCTCCACTTCATTACTGAAAGGGTCCGCTACAAAGAACGGCTTTGTAGTGGCAATAAGGGCCCCAAGCGGATGGAACCTTCCTGCGCCAAAGTATACGTGCGCATCCACCTGCGAATCTATGCTCGCGGCGCTGCCCACATCGCAGCCTAGTATCTGCCCTGGAAGCTTTGCAGGACCGTACGGCCTGCCTATGATGACATGCTTCTGCTTCCCCTCATAGAAACTTTTTATCGCATCAAGCTGGTGCACGTGCTGTACTGTGGTCACAATGCCCAGTGTGCTGTAATCCTGCATATGGCGCAGCGAGACTTCGAGCACATCCAGGCGCGTGTCTATGCTGTAAGGCACGTACTGCACGTCAAAGTCCACATGCTTGAACTCGTTGTGGCCGAAATGCACTATCCTCTCTGCGCCGATCTCCTTCGCTTCCGCTATCGCAAGGTCGCAGGCGCCGAACGTAGGAGATGCTGATATGAATACCTCATGGCCCTGCTTCTCTAGCACTTTTGCATGCTCTAGAGCCTTCTGCTTGAGCCCCTCTGGAAACTGAAGGATAATCCGCATTGAATCATTATGATGTCCTTATCTTGTATAATCCTGACATCTTCGATGACGCTCTGACCATGGCCTTATGGGCAACTGCAATGTTTTCCTTCCTGGTCTTTATTAGGAACACTGACTGGTTCTTCTTTATCCTTGCCGCAACTGATACTGGCCTGCCGTATGAGTGGGCCATTCCCTGGGATATTCTGTCTGCTCCTGCTCCGACTGCCATCCTGTGCTCCCTTACCACGTTGTGAGGGTAGACAAGCACTCTGAACAGGTAGCCTTCAGGTATCGTCTTTTCCAGGTGCTTGTTGGCGTTCTGCCTTGCTGCCTCAAGTGCGTTGGAGCGCAGCTGCACGTCCTGCTGAGCGTCAAGCGTCATCTGCAAGTCGAACTCAGGATTCTCCTTGCCCATCTTGAACTGAGTCAAGCTGGTGTGGGGCCTGGCTCTTATGTAGTTCTTCTTGGGCTTTCTGAGCGAGTACCTTGCCCATGCCTGTGAACTCATGTTCCTGCACGTCCTTGCTGGTCTAAGCCTTGCCATATCATCACGTCATCAAATATACAGAATTCGCATTATATCTTCTCATTAAAGTATAAAAGGCTACGTGTCCTGCTGCTCAAGGTTTCAAGCTCACATTTTTATAGCTTCTATGAGCTATTGCATCTGGGTGTTTGCATAGAGATAGCAGAGAGCGTTGAGGCTTCAGAAAATGGGGAAGAAGTTTTCAGGACTAACATAGCCGTCTGCGGCGTCGGCGGCGGAGGATCCAACACAGTTCAAAGGCTTAGCAAGATCGGCGTCCATGGAGCAAGCCTGGTGGCATTAAACACTGACGGAAGGCACCTGGGCAGCCTTGATGCGAGCATAAGGCGCATACTTATAGGTGGTGCTCTTACCCGCGGTCTCGGAGCGGGGGGGTTCCCTGAAATGGGTGCAAAGGCTGCAGAGTTTTCCAGGCACGACATCGAATCTGCGCTGCAGGACTGCAACCTTCTATTCGTTGCTGCGGGCATGGGTGGAGGCACAGGCACAGGAGCTGCGCCCATTGTTGCTGACATCGCAAAGAAGAATGGCAGCATAGTCATCGGCATCGTCACATTCCCGTTCATGTTGGAGCGTGTGAGGATAAACGTTGCAAAGAAAGGCATCGAAGAGCTTAGGAAGCACGTTGACACGCTCATCGTGATAGACAACCAGCGCCTTGTGGATGTGTATCCGAATCTTGCCATTGAACAGGCATTCAAAGTTGCAGACGAGGTTGCGTCAAGGGCCGTGCGCGGCATAACTGAGACAATAAACACGCCAAGCCTCATCAACATAGACTTCGCTGACATAAAGAACATAATGAACAACGGAGGCCTTGCGATGATAAGCGTCGGAGAGGGGCACGGCAGCAACAAGGTAGAGGATGCAGTCTCTAACGCGCTGAAGAACAAGCTTCTAGATGTCGATTACGAGGGCTCCACAGGAATACTGCTGCACATACGCGGCGGCGAAGACATGACGCTGGGCGAGGCTAACGAGGTAGGTAGAAGGCTTACCGAGATGTCTGCGCCGAATGCTAACGTAATATGGGGTGCAAGGATTGACCCGACGTACAACGGAAGGATAGAGGTCATATCCATATTCACTGGCGTCAGAAGCCCGCAGATACTCGGCGACGAATCCAGAAGAGAGGACAGCGGCAACTCGTTCGGTCTCGAGTCCCTCTGATCACAGCACGCTCACTGTTGTAGGTTCGTTCTTCTCTTTGTCTTTCTCAAGCTGGTACACTCTTGCAGAGGCTATGTTCTTCAGGTTGGAATCGTGAGTTATTATGAAGATCTGCTCCACCACTCTCGGAAGCGTGCTGCCGAATATATCTATGATGTTAGATATGCCCTTGTCGTCGATGTTGTGCGTGGGCTCGTCCAGTATCAGCCAGCGCAGGTTAGGCACAGTGACCATGGCCATGGCAATGCGCATCGCAAGGCATGCTATGCTGCGCTCGCCGCCGCTCGCCATTGCGTCGACATCCGCCCATGTCTGGTTGCTGCCGTCGGCGCCGGTGCACACTTCCAGTGCGTAGTCCTCCCTTGTCGCATTGAGCCGTATCGCGGTGTAGTCGGCATAAGGGTACAGCTCGCGCCATACGTTCAGCATCATGCTGTTGATGGAAGAGACGAGCTGGTTCCTCAGAAGCGCCTCTGTCTCTATCAGGGCATCCTTGAACTTGGTGAGGTTGCTGGTCTGCGTCCTTCTCTGCGCTATGCGCCCCTGCATCGCCTCTGCGCCTGATGTCTGCTTTGCCTTATCGGCAAGCTGCGCGTCTATGCCTGACGAGATGCGCGTGCAGCTTTCAAACTTGGCCTTTATGTCGCCGAGAACAGCGCTCTCTTTTCTGAGAGATTCCTGCACGGCATCGATCTCCTTGTCGTCGACATCCATCGTTGCCAACTCGGAGTTCTTCTTCTCAATGACCGCAAGCGATTGAGCTATGTCCTTCTCGTAGTTTGTCCTCTTCAATATGGCTTCCAGCTCCTTTCCAAGAGAAATCAGCTCCTTGCCAAGCTTCTCCTTCTCTGCACTTGCCTCATCAATGCTGCCCGCCAACTCTTTCAGCCTGGCCTTTGCCTGCTCCTCCTGCTTTGCCAGCGCTCCGATATTGGCCTCGACGTCCTTATATCCCTCAATCTTATCATAGTCGCGCTTCGCAGCGTTATAGCTGTCAATCGCATCCTTGCTCCTGCGCTTCATGTCGGCAAGTTCCTTGTCGTTCTTTGCCAGCGATGACTCAAGATCCTTCAATGCCGTGTTCTTCTCATTTAGAAGAGTGTTCTTGAATTCTGCAGCCATGTCCCTCTCGCACACGGGGCACTTTGTTATCTCCTTGCCAAGCTCGCTTATCCAGGACGATAGCTCTGCCCTGCTTGCCCTGAGCGCTGCGTTCTTGTTGACGAGTTCGCCAAGCGAGGCGTCTATGCGTCCGCTCTCTTCCTTCAGCGCTTCGGGGGTGCGCTTGAGCTTGCTTGCAAGCGCGTCCTTCTCTGCCTTGTTCTTCTTCTCTGTAGCAAGCCTGGATTCTATGCTGCCTGCAGTTCTTGCAAGCGCATCATGCTCGCTTCTCAGTTTTCTGAGGTTTGCATCCGTCGATGCGGAGCGCTTCTCGCCTTCGGCAAGCCTCTGGTGCACGAGTTTCTCGTCATTCTCGTGCACGATGAGCTTGCCAAGCTCCTCTTTCAGCGTTGCCACCCTGCTCTGCAATGCAGAAACCTCATTGGTGCGCTTCCTCTTCGCATCGTATTTTTCCTTAAGCGCTGAAAGCCTTTTGTTGAGTTCCGCTATGTCTGCATCCGCCTTCTTTGCTCCAGCCCCAAGAGTCTCCTGCTCTTCCCTTAGCGCCTACTTCTGTGTCGCAAGCCCTGCCAGCTGCTTCTTGAGCTCATTCACGTCTATACCGGCAAGCATCTTCTCCTCGTCTAATATGAGGCTTCTCATGCTGTTTATGAGCGATACGCTGTTCTCTTCCGCTTTTGCGAAGCTGTCAAGGCCCAGCATGTGGTCTATCTGCTTCTTGCGCTCTCCTTTGGCAAGTTCCAGGAAATACGCAAGCCTGTTCTGTTCGGAGTAGATCACTCTTGAGAACGTGTCGTAGTCCACTTTCAGCAAATGCTCTATCTCCTCATTTACCCTCTCCGGCTGCGCCTGCAGGTAGCTGCCGTTCTTCTCAAGCCTTGCCGTAGTGCCCCCGCCCCTGCTTATGCACCTTGTTATTGTGTAGGTATCCCCGTCCGCTCCAAACTGCAGCCTCACTTCCGAGGAGTCTTCGCGCGAGGGCCTGCTCGAGATTATGTTCTCAATGGTCGTGCGCCTGTGCGAGAGCGCAGGAAAAGTGCCGAAAAGCCCGAATGAGACGGCATCCATCACAGAGCTCTTGCCGGCGCCCATCACGCCAATAAGTACGTTCACGCCGCTTTGGAAGTTCATGACTGTGTGCCTGTGCGTCTTCCAATTGGTGAGCTCTATGGAGTCAATCATCTTGCACCACGTGTGTCACTGCGCTGCGCATGAATGATTTGCTTGCAAGATATAAAAGCCAGATTACCTGAGAAGCCTTCAAGATTCAACCAGAATGCGCTATACCAGGCTTTCTTCCAGCACTTCGACTTCGTCCACGCCTTCTAGGTCTTTCAGCGATTTCTCTATGATTGACGATCCTGTCTTTTCATCGTCAAACCTGAAGAGGATCTTTATCGTCTTGATGCCGAAGGCAATATCCTCTGCCTGCATGCCTACCGGTTTGAGTGAATTGCTGATGGTCTGCATGACAGTGTCAATCATCCCATCCTTCGGGTATACCCTGAAAAGGACTGCCACAGTCGACATCAAGGTCCCTCAAATCCGCACGCTGTGCATCTGTAGGTGTTGGATATCTCTCTGCAGTGGATGTCGCGTATTATGACGCCATCGCCGCACTGCGGGCACTTGAATTCGGTGTACTCGCTAGAGAGCCGACCGCATGAGATGCATATCTTTCCTGATAAAATTTCTGGCATTGTATCACATCGATTAATGTTATATACTATTACGTTATGTGCTATTTATCTGTTGCGTCTCCTTCTGCCTCTGCCTGCATGACGCGTACGTTGCGCCCGCCCCTGCCTCTTCAGCAGCATCGCAAGCAGCACGACATTGATGGCGATGAGCAGCACTACGAGTGTTAGCAGCACAAGCAGTATCAGGATCATGTTGTTCAGCGTGCCGATGCGGACAAGCACATTATTGAGATTCACATTCTGCGTAGTCAAACTTACTGGTAAGAGGTTGCGGTATATCAGCAGCGTGTCCGAGCCGATGTGCTGCGCAAGCGCCGCAGACGAATATGCCTGGATTGCGTAGGTGTGCGCAAGCGTTGAGTTAGAAGCGAGATTCGATTCGTTGATATAGAACAGCGATTCTTTTGCAAATTCGGTGGCCCACACTCCATACGTGGCATTGGCTGTGAGCATGGATTCCGCCGCGCCAATGATCTCGTTGTTTGCCATGCTTCCTATGCTTGCAGAACTTCCATACAATACATAGGCGTAGTCTGCATCCAGTATGGCTATCGGATAGTTGCCCTGCTTGTATGCGATCTGTGCCGTGTTCAAGTATATGCTTGGGCCATACACCTGCGACCTGTTTATCCTTGACAGCGCTACAGCAGCAAGTGCGTTAGAAGGCTGTACAAGTCCGCTTGTGCCGTTGGCCTGCTGCAAGGCATATATCGTGCCGGAGGCCCTGCACCATCCGTCGGCCTGCGCCGCGCTGTAGATGCTGCTCAGCACATCGTCAGTATCGATGCTGGACACGTTGTACTCAGCTATCGTATTGTTTATCGTGTAATTTGCCCACGAGTACCTGAGCTCTGCACCGAGGACGTATTCGTAATTGCGGCTTGTCAGGGCCGGCTGCACCAGCGACGAGCAGTATTGTTGCGTGCTCAACAGCGTCTGCAGTCCGCTGCTGACGTTTGCCCCGCTGTTGCTGAAATAGAACGCGTTTATGTAATCAAGGAAGGCAA
The DNA here is from genome assembly GCA_903884115.1 of uncultured Microcaldota archaeon. Lineage (GTDB taxonomy): Archaea > Micrarchaeota > Micrarchaeia > Micrarchaeales > Micrarchaeaceae > CAISDH01. The sequence continues at coordinate 227,417 of CAISDH010000033.1, forward strand.
GATTGGCTCCAGCATACAGGTATTTGTGCTGCTCTATCACTGCGCTCTCGTTGAGGACTGCCATGAGCTGTGCCGCTATGCCGCCGAGCTTCGTATTCGCACTCAGGTTCATTATCTGCATGCCGGTGTAGTTGAGCGTCGTATTGACAAGCTGCCCGAACACGGACATGTTGCAGCCGTTGCTGCATGCAAGCGTAGCATTTGGCAGTTTATTCACGCTGTAGTTTGTGTAGAAGTTATAGCGAGTTTCATTGGCTGTGCCGCTTATGCTCTTGTTGAATGCATAGTACGCTGCTCCGTTAATGTTGGAGACCTGCACAAGAGGTATTCCGAAGTCTGTCTGCGCAAGCAGGTAAATAACATCTTCTTGGCTGCCTGCCGGAGTGCTTGGTACAAGCATCAGTTTTACGCCTGCATCAGCTGCAGCACCTACCTTGTCATACACTCCGCCGACTTCGCCCAGGCTTCCATCGCTTGATATGGTGCCCGTCATTGTGAAATTCGGCCTCAGCTGCTTGTGCGAGAGCGCAGATATGGCGAGCAGCGTCATGGCGCCGCCTGCACTGGGACCTGAGACATTCTCGCTTGCATCGCTTATGGCATAGGTGAAATTGTAGTTATTGAAGCTAAGGTTGAGATATGCCGTAGCGTATTGCGCGGCAGTGTACGCAGATTGTACTGTGGTGATGCCTATTACTTCTGGGCCCACAACGACGACGTTGCCGCTGCCGTTTGTCACCGTAAGGTTTATGGCCGTCATCGCGCCGGTGTTGTTCGAGACTATGACTGCCGGTGCGCTTATCTTGGCAAAGCCTACCGTCGCGGCCCCCGCAACGTCAAGTAGCAAGAATACCGCTAATGAAGCAACCAAAAAACCGTAACGCATCGAATCAAAATATATTGACCAACATACGTATAAAAATCTTCCCGACGGGCATCCGCAACTTATTCAGGATGGGGCATGATTGACTTTTGTCCCAGACTCCTCCCACCAGAAAGTAATATATATCCCCTTATGGTACAAATACCGGTGGGATCTATGTTTAATACATCACATCATGAGCAGATCGAATCAAAGCCCGCAGCTAAGTACGACGCCGTCATGCAAAAGACCCTCAAGAATCATGCGAAAGCGTTCCATGAAGCTGCAGAGCGTCACACACAAGTTGCATCTCGGGCTAAAGAGGATAAAGAGAAGTCCTCATCATTACGTACCGCAGCATCTTATTGTCTAAGAGAAGCCGCGTTCCATAAAATCTTAGGTACTGAAGAAAACGAAAAATTCGCACTCCGCAAAGCTCAAAACACCATGGAGCTGCTCAAAGTCTTGAACAACAGCACTATGGATTCTGATGAAGCCGTAGAAGCGATTCAAGGCGAGCTTGCGCAAGTGTACGGGCACGCAGAAAAGTTCCAGAGGGCCCTACAGTCTAATGACTCTCTCCTTGCCAGAACTACGCTAAGCCTTCTTACAGAAGTTTAATGAGAATGCTCATTGAGCGTATCTGGAGATGAATAAGCAAGATCAAAAGAACCTGACAGGCGGCCCAGAACGCGCTCCCTCCCAGAAAGTTATTTATATCTCCTAAAACACACGAACTTGCGTGAATATATGGCTAATAAGAATCACCTAACTAGCGACGAGAAGGACTCAATCAAGTATGCAGACAAGTGGCTGAAAGACGCACAGAAGGAGGAAAAGGCAGGCCATTTCGACATTGCCGCACTTAGCTTTGAGCACGAGCTGACGTACAGAGAGTTCGCGCACGACCTAGAAGGCGCCACAAGGGCAGCCCAAGACCGTGATCGCTGCAATGAAAAGGCCGCGAATGAGCGTGAAGCGTTTCAGAAGCTCAGGACTGCGAAATAGATGCCAAGCGCAACGCTTATTCCCAACAGGAGCAGCGGGATTGCCGGCAGCGCCTTCTTGTAGCTCCTGAGCACAAGCATGTTGAGCAGCACCCCGACAACGCTTCCCACCACAACAACAAGGCTGGGTACGAAACTGAGGCTTATCTTATAGGCCGCGACCGCCACCATGAGCGGAACTGCAAGGTCCCCTGTTCCAAGCGCGGAGCGTGCCGCGATGGGCACCATATTTCTCTTCTCAAGCTCCTTGACCATGCCTGACGAGTGCTTTTCAAGCCAGGATTTCTCCTTCCTGTACTCTGCCTGCTCACGCGCGCTGAGGCTGCTTAGGGGCACTGCCTTTGCTTCGTTCACCATCACCATCAGCGAGAGGTTGTTGTCCATGGCAACATTGGCAAGCGCCACCATGTGCTTGGTCACGAACACAGCGATGAAATCATACACTGCGAGGATCGCCATGAACACGTACGCAGCGAAGAACCCGAACGTTATGCCTAAAACTAGGCCCACGCCCACACTTGCTATTATCGCAGTGAGGTTCCTTAGCTTTGGCATCTTGTTCTTTGCTATCACCAGCAATGCCGCAAGCACAAGTGCGACAGCATATGTGATGGGGTTTGTCCCGTAGAACAGTATCGCGTATGCATTGCCGAACAGCGCAGCGATGCATATCAGGAACACATAGAATGCAGGTATGAACACCACGACCGCTTCGAATGCCGTGAACAACCGCTTGCCCCTATATATTTTGAAAACGAAGAGCAGTATTATTGAGACTACCACAATGTACGCTATGTAGAACAGAAGGTTCTCCGAATATGTCGATATCACCTGTACGCTCTGCACCTGCTCATAGGCCACTCCTGTGAACAGCTGCGTTGCAAGGAGCAGGCCGAAAAACTGCACGATCATGAACATTGCGAGTATCTGAAGGAACTGCCTCAGTTCTATTACTCGTAACTGCATCTGGATCATCCGAACATGTCATTCCGTTACACATTTCTGGATACTGCATAGTTGGTGAGCCATTCTATCCATTTCTTGGACTCTGAATCTGGCAGCACTCCTTTTACAGAGAGCCATGCCTCTCTTGCGAATTCATCCGCCTGTTTCTTGGCATACTCTCCGGCGCCGTATCTTCTTAGTATATCTATGAATTCATCTATCACTTTTTTGTCACCAGTATGCATCCTCAATATCTCTACAAGTCGTTTTTTATCATTTTCACTTGCGACTTTAAGCGTGTGCACGACCATGAGGGTGATCTTGCCCTCCTTTATGTCATCTCCGATCCCTCCTTTGTTTTCTGCAAGGGCGCTCTCTGATATGTTCAGCGCGTCGTCTTGGAGCTGGAACGCTATGCCTAGTGACTTTCCAAACTTGTCCAGCGCATTCACTGTCTTGTCGTCCGCTCCTGCCACGATGCCTCCTAGTTGTGCTGCCATGCTGAACGTGCAACCCGTCTTGTTTGCTGCGGTCTGAAGGTACTGCTTTTCAGTTATGCCTTCAAGCTCCACGCTCTGGTTGTGCCATGCCAAGTCGATTGCCTGGCCTAATGAGAGCTTGAGCATCTCTTTGACATACATTGAAACTGCCCTGTTCTTGGTCTCGACTGAGAGCTTCTTGCTGTCTATCAGTGCAACCATTGGAAAGAAGAACAGGAAATCTCCCAGATTTATTCCGATGTCTAAGCCGTATTTAACGTGAACTGCCTCGCTGCCCCTTCTTGTGCTGCTATGATCCTCTATGTCGTCGTGAACCAGTGTGCCGTTGTGTATGACTTCAGGAACTAGCGCGAATTCAACATAGTCATTTGGATCCTTACCTAGAGCCTCTATGACTGAAAGCATCAGGACTGCGCGTACTCTTTTTCCTCCCATACCAAGCAAGTAGTTTGCAGGATCCAGTATGCCCTTGTCTATGGCCTCGTGATGGTATTCATAACCGCTTTTTCCAAGCAGGTTCGATATGTACTTGTCCGAAGACTTAATTTTAACTGATTCTTCTAGTTTTTTGTTGATAAGAACTACTCTCTCTTTAAGGTAATTTATCATGCGCTCGTTTTCATCCATGACATCCATTTATCTTGACGTGCAGATATTAAAAGCCCTCTGCTAGATATATATCATCTGCCCGGAATTCCCGACGGAATAACGGCCGCATTGGTATGGATTCGTAGTAAAATACGCAAAGATGGAATGGATACATGCCCTTCACTAAACTCTTCGGCAATGCTGCAAGCGCGCTTAGAAACTTCAATGCTTCCAGGCGAAAGAAAAGTATAGAAAAACTGATGGCGAACAGCAGGGATTTTGAGGCAAAGCTCGAAACGGAAGCGAAGCGGTTCGGCATAGAGCTGCGAAGACTGAAGACCGGAAACTACTACGAGGTGCTGGGCATAAAGTACACCGCAGATACTGCTGCGATAAAAGAGGCATATCACGGGCTCGTGAAGAAGTATCATCCCGACGTGAGCAAGGAAGCAGGCGCCGAAGAGCAGACCAAGAAGATAAACGAGGCTTATGCAGTGCTGAAGGACAGCAAACTCAAGGAGGAGTACGACAAGAATTCGTTCAAGGGCGATACCTACATCAGTGCTGATGCCACAATGTGCATATCCCGGGAATTGATGAGGAAGTACACCGAGGTGCGCAACAGGGATTTCGAACAATTCCGAGAGATAACCTCAGTGCCATTGCGAAGGAATGACCTGATGGCCGCAATAGAGGACGTGTGCAACTGGAACAGGAGATTCGACAAGGTGGCAAACGCGACATTCGGCAACTTCAGGGCGTATGGAAAGAGGATCAAGAAACTAGGTGCCATTAACAAGAAAATGCTGAAGAATGAGAAGGAAGAAGCTGCGATTGAAAAGCTCAAGGAGAACGGCAGCAGGCTTGACGAGCTTGTCGTCGTGTGGGGCAAGGTGGACAAGGGCATATCTGTCGTGGCAAAGAAGGTCAAGGAGGACATCGGAACACAGGAACTCGTGATAGCAAAAAAACTGAGATCTTTGGTATGATGCGGTGCAGCTGGCGTTTCCCCCTAAATCGAAGTGTCGTAGTTGCTGCTGCCGTATGCATCCTATGTTTTTTATGTAGATAAGAAGGCTTATAAGGCTTAATTGTGGAATCCTTGCGGGGCAACAAAGCAGTCGCGTGAGTATGAAAACCTGCACGCTTGGAGTGCACTC
>CAISDH010000034.1 GCA_903884115.1 uncultured Microcaldota archaeon
AAAAGGAGCAGGAAGAAAAGCACGAAGAGGAAGCTCAAGAAGAATCAGAAAAGGAGCAGGAAGAGCAGCAAGAAGAAAACGAAAAACGTGAAGAGGAAGAGCGTGAAGAAGAGGAAGAATACGAAGAAGAGCAAGAAAAGGAACGGGAAGCAGAGGAAGAAAAGCAGTCAGAACAAGGCAGCGAATGATGGCAGGCACGCAGTATGAATATTTTACAGCGCGTATGAATAAGGCGATGAGATGCAAATAACTTCACCACAGGCAGAGACGCCAGCGACAAAGCAGATGTGCAATCTGCACACGTTTGTAGGCAAGGAGGTTACTGTTGTGTATGCTTCTCAAGGTAAAATAGAAACAGCCAAAGGAATTCTGATATCTGTTGATGAATTCATAAGCATAGAGGTATCAGTGCCACGTAACTATATTGCATTTGTAGGCACGCATGAAGCGATAAGGTCTATCACGTTTGACGGCGAGGACATATTCCATAATCCGAATGTTGACGAAAAATACACCCTTAACATAAATAGAGAGGAGGAAGAGGAGCTTCCGGAAGTGCTCATAACCAAGGAGAACACATTCGTGATCAAGAGCTTTGGAGAAAAGGGGCAGACAGTAAGAGATCAGGAAAGAAAGGCCCTGCTTGAAAAGTTCAAGGAAATGGAGAAGGAGAGCAAACGCATAAGAAGATACTGACTTTCACAGCGCACATAAACTTACTGAAAGAAAGGCATAAGTATCTCCTAAAAGGGAAAGGTGTCCTGCTGATTGTATGGTAAATGTAAGTGTAAAGGCTACTGACCTTGACACAGCGGACGCAAAGAACGTTTTTACAAAATTCGACAAGGCAGACTATTTTTATAAAAAGGGAATGAAGTGCCTTGAGCTGCAGGAACCCGACCTTGCGATCGAGTACCTGGAGCAGGTACTGAACATCTGTCCTGATTGCGTTTATGCCCTGATAGGCATAGGCGCTACGCTGGTAGAGCTGCACATGGAGACCGAGGCATTCACTTACTTGAGCAGGGCGCTGTCCATCAGTCCCGAATCGGTTAGCACCCTGATCAACATGGGCGTGGTGTACTGCAGACTAAACGAGCTGGACGAGGCATTCACTTGCTTGGAGAAGGCACTTCATATAGATCCTGATAACACAGATGCTTTAATCGGCATGGGGGTGTTGCGCCTCAGGCAGGGCGTGCCCGAAGATGCGTATAGGCGCTTCAAGAAGGCCATGGACATTAATCCCGAATGCATCTCAGACTGCACTCATGATTTATGCGAGGAGGGAATGGGGCTCTTTGTGCAGGAAAGGCCAAAAGAGGCGATCAAGTGCTTCGAGGAGGCGTTGCTTTTAGATCCAGAATGCGAGCTTGCCTGGGTCAACAGGGGGTTGGCATACCTTGATATGAAAAAGCCAGACAAGCTGTACGATGCAATCAATTGCTTTGATAAGGCACTGAGCATCAAGCCCGATGACATCCACGCCTTGGTCAACATGGCGGTGGCGTTCTGCAAGCTGAAAAGGCAGCCAGACGCGATCAAATGCCTGGAGAAGGCGTTGAGCATCAATCCTGATGATGATTTTGCCCAGGACTTCTTGCAGGAGCTGCGCCTCGCTAGCTTGCACAGGCATTAGGAGGGATCAGACACCATGCCCAGCATACAAAAAAGCGAAAGAAACACCGCACTGCCAATAGTGGACACTGAAGAATTCATGAAAAGGCAGTCCAGAGAGTTTGAAGTTGGAAGACTGGCGACTGCGCCGGACATCAAACTGCTGCGCGGGCTGCAGAACCTCGAATTCGAGACTGCTTGGGTTCTGCAAGTCCCCAATTGGTATGTAGTGAGAGGAATAAGAGGATTATTCTGCATACCGAACCGGTACATGCCTGCAAACTCCGACGTGCTGATGCATTCGCACCCATTCAATGCAAAGGATGAAGGAAACGACAGCGCCATGCCCAGCCCCGGAGACTTTTTTAATGGTTCACCGATCGCCAAGAATTATATCATATCCCCTGTCGGAATCACGCGGTTCTGGCCTGTGGAGGACCGCAGGGGCAGAATGGAGATCGAGTGCGAAATGAGTGCGTTCACGCCTAGATTCGAGGAAAGGAGCAGCAGGGCAGAGTATGTGCAATTTTTGAATGACATCGGAGCAAAATACGAGATCCATCCCTGGGACGCAGTTGACGAGCAGAAACTAGCGGAACTGCTGGCCCGCTGAAGGACGGCCTATTTTCTTAGGATATTTGGAAGCTCGAGCAGCCTCGCGATCTCTCTCCCCAGTGGCGTCAATACATACTCAGGATCTACCGGCGCAGTAGGCCTTACAACTCCTGCGCTTATCAGTTCCTGCATGCCGCACCTAGAGAAAAGTTGCTCTACACTTTTATCCATGCTTAGCGCAACGGCATCTATGCCTTTATCCTCTTTCAGCGCAAAGAGTATACACTTCATGTCTCTGAGCTTCGTAGGATCGTTGGTATCCAGCATATCGGCCAGTTCTTTTGCCGTGGTGTCCTCGTTGTCCCAGACACCGTCATCTTTCTGATCCTTCAGCATTATCGAAGGTTTGTAGCCTGGCAGAGACTCGGTGGCGACATCGGACATCAGCCCTATGATGGCATTTTTTGTGCTCATCATGTTGGCGATCCTTATGAACTTCTCTGTTTCGGTCATCACCGCCTTCCTTGCAGAGTTCTGGAAAGCTTTAGGCGCCGTAGCGCCGTCCAGCATCGACATGAACTTCTCCATGTTCTTGCTTTTTGTCTTACTGTCGATCGACAGGAACCCTGCCATTGTATTTACTGCAGCATTCCTGAGGCCTTTGAGCTCTTTTTCTTTTGCGTCCAGCGTTGCAGTGGAATTAGCAGAATAGGTGTTGTGGCCGAACATGTAATACTTGGCACACTCGAACATTGAAGCTACATCAAAAATTACCTGCTTCATTTCCCGGTACACCCATTCGGACTGAGTCTCAGCAGAAGTCTTTGTAGCATCACGGAACTCTCTTGAAGTTGGCACTGGCATTTTATCACAGACTTTATGAGATGGGGGTAATATTTAAGGTTTTCTGGTTTGCCCTGCAAGTCCGGAAAGGCACGAAAAGCTCCATGCATAACGCATGCGATTGAGCTAAATATTCCCGCGGATCCATATTGGATAGAAGGCGTTTACCATGAATTTGCAGCGAAAGATCGAAATCAAGCATCCTGCATTGATAGAACAAAGCATGAAAGCCTTGGATGAAGGCCTGCACGCGTTCTTGGATGCAATAAGGCCCAAAGGCACGCTCCCCAGAATGGCTTTGGCAGATGCAGATAAAGAATACCTCAAAGGCAAAGTTACGGATGCGGTGAGGGATATCTTGAAGAAAGGAATCATTAAAGACAAGAAAGATATATTCGACATCACAGATGCGGCACTGATCTTTAAGCTAAGATTGGAAAACAAAGAACTGGAGCCGTTCAGGCCGGAAATGGCAAGACAGGTCGCATCCCTCTTTAATGCAGGAAATACAAGGTATGCCGCAAGGGTGTTCAAAGTCTTCAGGCCTCCGAAAGAAGCAGTGATTACCGAATTATGTGCTGGAGGATGTACAAAAGAGAAGGGCTCGGACGTGGTCGAAGCACTCATAAAGGAGGGCAAGTCGCAATAAGGACATTTTAGGTACACGATAATGCGGTTCACAGCAGCAAAAGCAAAACCGCAAAATTACGCAAACATATGCCCAAAAGAAAGGGCATAAGTATCATTAGATACGCAATAATTAACAGGGATGAGATGTTGGACATTACCAAAACCGCAACTCACGAAAAGTCTGAATGGGTTGAGATTAAAGAATTTCTAGAAGGGGCCAAAGAGGCTCAAGTAAAGAATATCACAACCACGCCCACCATTGAACGGCTGCGTTGGTTGACGACCATCACACGCGAGACTGCCTTGTTCTTATCGGACAAGTGGAGAGTAGTAAAAGGAAGCCAGGATAGCGTGCATATTGCTGACATGATACCTGAAGAGGTACAGGTAATATTGCATTCGCACCTAGTCCATGAAATGGATAAGAAGGGCGAGGGCGCGTTTCCAAGCCCCAGAGATATTTACAACGCCAGGTCAGACGCAGAAAACCTGATTGTTTCAGAGATAGGGATTACGCAGTATGAGGGAGTAAGCGGCGAAGTAAACAAGGCAATTGAGAAAGAAGCGGCCTCATCGAATCCAGAATATCGCAGGGGAAATATTGAAAAGTATTTGCGATTTTTGGATGCCAAAGGCGTACGATATAAGATCTATCCGTGGGATGATGACGCTGCACAGAAAACCCGGCAACTTCTCAAGGGGATGGGGGCAGAGTATGAACGCCATCTCGGAAATCCGATCACAGAGCAAAAATTCAGAGCGTTGCTAGGACTTGGCAGCGGCACGCAGGAATATTAATATCAGTCTGATTCTTTCTCTTCTTTTCGGATAAGGTTCTTGACGCCAGTGTCGATGCGGCGCTTCTCATGCGCAGCAGAGCGCTGCCCCTCAAGGTTGAACAGCTCGTTAACGGTCAGAGCATGCCCTTTGAGAACCACATGGATGAGAGGATCTTCAAAAACGTTTTTCAGGTCCATTGTTGTGGAATCTGAAGATGCCAAAGCTTGTGCAAGGCGCAGTATCTGCCCGTATGCGAATTCGAAGCAGACCTTCCCCTCTGCTGTTATCTTTACTTGGGACTTGACAATGCCACCGCCGGTATAGTCCTTATACCTGTAAACAGCAACATCGCGATCACACAATGCAGCCACCACTGTAGAGGTGTTGGATGTACTCACGTTCAGCTTTTCAGAAAGCGTATTGCAGTCCAGCTCTCTAGGTCCCCATTCGAGCGCGGCCTTCAGATCGCGCCAACGAGCGAAATTAGGCCTGTTCTTCAGCACTGCCTGTTTGCATCTTTCAAAATTCGAAAGGTAATAGTCAAGCCTTTCCGGATTGTTCAGCACGGCCACGGAACCGCCCAGTTTGGATTTTCCGACTCCGGAGTACTTTGCAAGGCCGATGCGGTCAAGCTGACGCAGGGCGTTCACCACGATAGCACCCTTCAATGACAGCGCATCGGCTATGTTTTTCAAGGTCATGGGCTGCTGGTCATGCAGATTGTGGGCATACAGGACCTCAAGGGTTTTTGCCATCAGATACGCGCGCGTCACCGAACCTGGCGTGTATGCCACGCCGTTTATCTCGGCCAGGGGCCTATCAAGGTAGTTTGCGACAGACAGGAACCTCAATATGCTCTGTTTTGCAAGGGCGCCCAGGTCTTCTGTTATTTCGAATGCGGTCACCGGCCTGCTGGTTGTCGACCCGTCCGTGATTATCAGTTTCTCTTTCATGATGCCCATGGAAGCCATGGACCTGCAGAGTTCGGACAGCGTACTTGGAAATTTGGGATGGAAAGCACCACCCAAGAAGGCCTTTACAGCTGCATTCAGCAGGCTTCCCGTGTATGCCTTTCCAGGTTCCATGACGTACAACATTGCCGCCTTCCAGAAATTGTTGCTTGCGCCGGATAGCAGCGCTTCCGTTATTTGCTGCGGTGTCATTTTTTTAAGCGCATCAGACACAACCACGCCGCTTTCCTCAGTTGCGGCATCAGAAGCCAACTGGTCGCCCTCACTTGCGCTAACGGATCTCTGTTTCTCATGCGCGATGGATCTCTGCCCCTCGAGGTTCAGCAGTTCGTTCACAGTCAGAGCGCGCCCTTTGAACACCACATTGACTAGAGGATCCTTGAATACTTCCCTGAAATCTCCACAGGCGTACGAAGACGTCGGATCTTTTGCAACTTGGATCGCAGGTCCGTATGCCAATTCAAAGCAGACGATGCCCTTATCAGTTATCTTCACCTTGTATGGGCCTTCGTTTTCATCCAAGCTCTCATATTCTACAAGGCCAAGATCGGAAAGATGCTTTAAGGTGTTTTCAACATCCTTGCGCTCCGATGAAGTTGCATCTGAGATTGCCCTCACAGTTAGAGGCTGCTGATCATGCAGTATCTCGAGCATTCTTGCCATAGAATATGCGCGCGTTACTGGTCCTGGCGTGTTCGTGGCGCCGTTTATTTCGTTCAATGACTTTTCCAGATAGTCTGCGACGAGCAGGAATCTCAATACGCTCGCCCTTGCAAGCGTGCTGCCCTCCGCGGTTATCTCATACGCAGGCATCAATCTGCTCTTGTGCCTGCTTTCAACCGTTACATTTCTTTCTTCCACAAGCCCTACGGAGTTCAGGTATTTGCAGAGCCCGAACAGCTTGCCAGGAGAGTTGGGATGGAACGCGCCCTCCAGCAGCTTGTCGACATCACCATTCAGAGTGCTCCCTATGTATGCCTTCCCTTCTTCCATTGCAAGCAGTATGGTCGCCTTCCAGAAATTGTTGCTTGCGCCGGAGGTCAATATTTCCAGTATCTTGTACTCTGGCACATCCTTGAAGAGAGCGGGCGCTTCGGCCGTTTTTTGGGCTGGCACGGGGGGCATTTCATCCAATACTGCTCCAGTCTGCCAGATATTTATGCTCTTTCTTCCGTTGCGGTTTGTTTGCGGAAGTTTGTGGTTTTGTAAGCAAAGTAAGGGATAAGTATCTGGAAAGGCGCAACAATAAACAGAGATAGATGCCAGACAATACCCTTACAAAGCAAGAGAAACCTACGAACGATGCGAGCAGCTCGCGCACGTTCAGATGGGACGAGGTTAAAGGGGTCCTGGAAGGGATGGAGGAGGCACAAATAAGAGAGATAAAAACCGCACCGAATATTGGACGGCTGCATTGGCTGCCGACCATCAAATACGAAGTAGTACTGTCTCTGTATGAATCCAGATGGCACGTGGTAAAAGGAAATCGCAACAACGTGCAGTCCGATGGCGCAACTACTGAGCCCGATGTGCTATTGCATTCGCATCCGATCGATGAAAGGTATGACGCATGCGAATGCTTGTTCCCCAGCCCTGCGGATTATTACTATATCAAGAATAAGGCCAAAAACCTGATTGTCTCTGATTTCGGAATCACGCGTTATTGGCAGGTAGAAACCGATCCAGGCAACAGGGCAATAGAAGATATCATATTCTCCTTGAATCCGGTTGTATTCGTGGATTTGGAAAGCTACCTGCCATTCTTGGAGGGCATCGTCGGCGCCAGGTATGAGATCTATCCATGGGATCAGGCGCATGAGCAAGAACTCAGGCAGTTCCTCAGGGATGCCGGTGAGGGATATGAACACCACCTCGGAGAGCAGATGACCGTGCAGAAACTGAAGGCATTGTTAAGACCCTGAACAGTTAAATAACCATAATCCGAACAGATAGCAGCGGGTAGAGATGGACACCAAAACAGAAGAGGCTATTGAGCGCGTAGAAAAAGTGCATCAGGATTATGCATACGTGCTCGGCAGGAAGTACGCCCATATAATGAGGGAGTACCTGGAGCCCGAGGAAAAGGTGGTGCTTGGTGCAAGGCAGAGCCACTTTGTGTCCCTGTCGCCGGCGATCCTGCTTGCCACAAGCAAAAAGCTGGTTTTCCTGAAGCCCTCGTTCTGGAGGCTGTACACCGGCCACATTATATTCAAGGTCTCAAACATACAGTTCATATCGTACCGCACCATAATGGACATCTCGTTCACGCGCGGCAGGCACCTGGCATCCATCAGCATCAAGACGCTCAATGGCGGCACGATCGGAGTAAACGGCCTGAAGATAAATGATGCCAAACTGCTGCTAAGCTTCGTGGAGGAAGTGGTGGAGAGCATCGAGGGCAAGCAGTCAGGAAATTAGGTATTGAAACGGACGCCATCCGGAACAAGAAGCTGCTTTCCTGGACAACGCCACTACGTTCTTAACGCGCCGAAGAGCTTGTCGACCTTTATCTCTGCTGCCATAACGGCGCACTCGTCGGCCTCGTCGTACCTTTCCAGCTCGTTGAGCAATAGCCATTCGTTGTACCAGATAGAGCTGCAGTTTGGATCAATGCGCAGCGCTTCATCCAGGCACGCGAGCGCATCTTCCAGATTTTTCAGATTGCCGAGTGCTGCGCCCTTGTTATTCAGGGCAGCGGCATACGTTGGACTGATGTCCAGGGCCTTATCATACTCTTCTACAGATTCCTTGAACATCCTTTTCTTGAACAGCATCACTCCGCACGCGTTGTATGTTATGCTGAGCAGTGCGCGCACATCGAATTCCTGCCGCATCGGGTATTTGAAATCGATATTTTTTAGCGGGAAGGCCGAACGTTTTGGCGGCGCCGTCGTCTCAAAAACATACCTGTTGCCTGAAAGCACCATGTGGTCGGACATCGTGATGACGCTCAGTTCTTTTCCCGTCCGTGTGAGCGCATCGGCGAAAATAAGGGCAGAGGAGTGGCAGTTGAACGTGTTCCTCTTGTTCCTCTCGATCGCAAGGGAGATTAGCGATGCATCGCCCGAGAATGATGCGCGTGTGCCTCTGAGGTTCTTTGACATGAAAGAGAAGAGTGCCTTCTCATTTGCATTATTGACGTTGCCAAACCTGCTGGAAACCGCATCCACCAGGCAAGATACGCGCTTTTCATATTCGTCGTGTATTTCTGCCTGCCATTCCGGAGTTACATTGTAATGCATCTTCTTCAGCGCAAGGAACTCAGCGCCAAGTATGCGCTTTATCGGGACTTCGTCTTGCCGCAGCATCTCTGCCGGACCTTTAGGCATGCCCTGCATGGATCTTGAGACCGCCATACTATCAGAGGTACGGTTGCACTCTTCTTTAGGAGATACTTATATGCTCGGTTTCTGAGCGGTTTGTTTGCGGAAGTTTGCGGTGTTGCAAATATGGCGCCGCAAGGCACCTAATAGATCAGATGGGGGCCCGGATGCCTGGAATGCCGCAGGTTATTATGCAGGCTAGCCAAGCACGATGAAGAGCCCAAGCAGCACCAGTATGATTCCCAGCATCAGCGCTTCTCTGATGACTACGTACTTGCTGAAACGCTTGCCCATCTCAAGGCCCATTGCAGAAAGCGAGATGCTGATCACTGCCATGAAAGCGGCGGCGAATGGGATGGGCAGGTTGTAATGGCCGAATGCGAAACCTATGACCAGATTGTCCAGACTGAGCGCAAGCGCAATTAGCGCGAGATGCTTGTTTCCAGAGCGTCCGAAGTCAAAAGAGCAGCTCTCTTTCTTACTTGACCTCAATATGCTGTATGCTCCAAGCGCCACCAGCAAACCCGCACCGACATACTTGCCCGCATTAAGAAACACGCTTGAAAAGCCCGCGCCGAGCACGAGCCCGAAGAGGGATATGGCCATTTCGAAAAATCCGAATAGGACCAGGACCTTGATCCTCATTGTTTTTCTGGACTTGAGCGAGAACCCGATTCCCATCGAGGCGAAGAAATTGCCGATGCTGGCGGATAAGCCGAGCAGGAGGAGAAGTACGAAATCCACTACCACGCCTATGGATGCGTGGCTTCAATTTATAACGTTTATTACCAGGCAGGAAGCAGCTAGATAAGCGCCAGTATTCCAAGGATGCCTCCCAGCACTATAAAAAGCGATGCCAGCCAGAACAACCACGTGCCCATGCGTCCCAGTGCATGGCCGTTCATCACCTTCTCGTCCGAGACCAGCCTTCCCAGGAAGTACAGCGACGGCACTATTATTATCGTGAACAGGACCATGATGTGGAGCACGAGCTGTATGTAGTTCGTTATGAAGAGCACAAGCACAAGCGCAGGCACGCTTTCCGCCAGGTACACCTTCAGGAATGATGACTGCGAGTCAGTGCCAAGCGCCTCAAGCACCCCCCAGGCGGAGCCGAGAGATATCACAACAAGCGCAAGGAATCCCGCAAACACGAAGCCCAGCCCCATCACAATCGATGCGTACGGGCCGAAGAACGCTATCGCATTTGACAGCACCTCTATGTTGATGATGCCGCTCCCGCTGGCCAGCCTCAGACCGACGACCACGATGAACGCAGTGAGCACTTCGGAAACGACAGCGCCAAGCAGCGCCTCTATCCTCTCGTTCTTCAGGTTCTTCGGATCCTTCTTCCGCCGCGAGTCCGCTCCAGAGTGGAAGAAGAGCATCCACGGCATCACTGTAGCACCAACGCTTGCAGCAAGCAGGAAGTCGAACGAGGGATTTCCATAGGGCTGTATTGGGGAAAGCCCAAGAACAAGGAACCGGCCAATGTCAAAGTGGAACACGAACGCAGACGTGACAATCACAGCGACAAGAACGAAACTGACAGGCAGCAGCACCATCTCCGCGTAACGGTACTGCTTCCTGGCCACGACCAGCAGGTGAAGCACAAAGACGGCAAGAAGCCCTAGCACCACAGGAAGTCCGA
The DNA here is from genome assembly GCA_903884115.1 of uncultured Microcaldota archaeon. Taxonomy (GTDB): domain Archaea; phylum Micrarchaeota; class Micrarchaeia; order Micrarchaeales; family Micrarchaeaceae; genus CAISDH01. The sequence goes on from CAISDH010000034.1 coordinate 10,371, forward strand.
GCAGCTTCAGGCCGATGGCGACGCCTGCATATTCGGCGACATACGCGACGAAGTCGCTGAGGCCCATCGGCACGGCTGCGACAAGCGCGACCCTTCGACCAAAGCGCTTCCGTATCGCATCGCCAAGGCCGAGGCCCGACGCGATCCCCAGCCGCCCAGCCGCATCCTGTATCAGGAACAGAGGAACAGTCAGTGCAAGCATTATGAAGACCATCCGGTAGCCCCAGCTCGCCCCTGACTGCAGTGCGGTTATGATTGAGGCAACGTCTATGCCTGCGATCATGACGAGCCACGCAGGACCGAAGTTGCGCAGCCAGCCAAGCATGCCTGTGCTGCCATTGCCTTTGGAGCGCCGCCCTAATGCCATGCTAGATTGAGGAAGGAATAGGCTTTAACCCCCTTGTTGCCTGAACGGCTGGCAGTTTAAGGACCGTGAGACGTTTTCCTTGCTTGTTCTCAATTGGCATCTCATGCGCCTGCCTGGAAGCCAATAGGTGGTGCTATATATCTGGGACGCCATAGTATATACGTGTTAAAATGGCAAACAATGAACCTGCAGCGACCCAGTCAAAATTCAAGGACGACGGCAGGTTCATTGCAATACTGAAGAGAGGGAAGCTTACGAGGGGCGACGTCGTGGCGCTCGTAAAGGAAGCCCTGCTGGAGAACAGGATCGTCGACCTGAGAGGAAGGGACCTTCATGACCTGAACCTGAGCGGGCTCGGCCTCGGAAGGGCAGACCTCTCCGATGCAAACCTGTCCCACGCAAACCTGTCAAACGCGGTGCTGTTCAACGCGAACCTGCACAACACCAATCTCTCCAACGCAGATCTTTCCTACATTGATTTTTCCTATGCAGACCTGACAGGCGCAAGGCTTGGTGGCGCAAATCTCTACTTCGCAGTACTTCTGAAGGCGATCATGCCGACATCAGTCTAACCGAGGCATGCCTGCACGCCATGCAACTCAATGGCAGGTTCAGCGCTGTGGATAACCCAGAGCCTTGCCTATCTCAGCAAGCCGCTTATTTATGAAAACGAGCCCGCGCTCCGCGGCATCCAGGGCTTTCTGTGCACCTTCCATGCTTTTATCTGAGACAGTTGTGTCTTGTCTTGCACGGTCCCTTGCATTGGTCAGTTCCCTGACCCTGACATCGGAAACCCTCTTTGCGACAAGCAGCTTCCTATGATTGCGCAGCAATATGAACTGTGACAGGTACTGCTTCCCCTTCGGAGTTATTGCTTTGGACATAGCATACTATGCGCGCCTGGACTTATAGCCCTTTACGTCATGGCTGCTTTGTTCTACTGAAGGGGTGGACTTCCACCCGCCACTGTTTGAACTCCGATTCGGTCGGGTATGTCCAGGCACCTCATTTTTGGAACCGTATAAAGAAGCCCGATATCTCCTTTTTCATGAAAGTAAATGCATAAATACCTCCCGAGACGCATACAACAGGGGAAAATAAAATGGCAATAGAAACAGAGATAACGAAACCGGCAGCAGGCACAGTATATATTTCAGCAGAGGCGCAGAAAAAAATTAAGAATATCCGCGAAGAAGCACCCAAGCAAATTGATACAGAAACTTATTCATGTAATAGAAATGGTTGTTCCGAGAAGGCATCCGATAAATGCGGATATTGTCACAATGGTTTTTGTAAGGCCCATCTTGGCGCAACTATCGTAACTACTTATGGGTATATGAATGCGATAGACAGAACACGCGATCCACTAAAATGGATAAAATATAACAAAGACTGGCAAAAAGATGATGGACATCCCTGTATGGCATATACTGCTCGATGGAATGCGTGGTACGAAGCACACTTACGTGGAAGTGATGCACCAGAACCGCAGTCGTTGAAGAGCACGACGATGTCAAAAGAAAAAATAAAACCCACGAAACATGGCCGTAGTTTAGAGCGACCAATATATAGCAAGATGACTAAAGAGGAAATTGAAGCTGCTCAAGCGAAGTTGGGACTAGAAAAAGAATCTGCAACGAGCAAGCCTGTCCAAATAACCAGAGACCAAGTCCCTAGTGTTTCTGAAGAGTCGAAAACCGAAAAGGATAATCTGGAAACAGTAACAAAAGAATCGAACATAAATGTAAATGACAAGTCACACATAGAGCCAAAGAAAAAGAAGAGCTTTATCGATAGATTAAAAGATGTATTTGGTATAGAAGACTAGCTCTCCGCATCTCGAAGCCAGCACGCTGCGCGTGGGCTTCTCTGCGGCTTGGAGTTTTTGGGGGAATTTTTATTTTCTAACCTGCTGCCGTCTTGGGCTTTGCCTTAGATATTCCAAGATACGGCGTTTCAGTTATGGACCCTTCTCGACGTACTGCTTGCATAGACAGCGATCAGGCACCTGGCAGTCTATGTGATACCGCCGAACATACCGGTTAGGATCACCGCTGCAAAAGACGCGCGTCACAAGGCGCGCAGAAACGAGGTCGTAAAGCAGCTAGGAATCGAATGCAAACGAGGCAGCAGAGATATCCTCCACAAGTACACAGAAGATTACCGACGAATACGCCAGCGTGAGTAGAGGGTACGAACAGGATATGGTAGAAGGTGGATTGTAGAATCCACGTTCGCCGCATTCAAACAGACGTACGGTGAATCCGTATTCTCAAAGAAATTCCGGATGGTAGAGGAAGGGAATGCTGCGAAAGTGATGATCTTCAACAGCATGCGGTAATCGACCATGTTGAAAGGTAAGAATCCCCAAAATCACGATAATTATTGGACACCCCAGCCAAGACCAAACACATAAGTATCAGGAAAATACGTAATGATGATGCAAACAACGTGATGATATGTATCCTGCGAAGCGCATCACAACGCACGTACGCACAGAGGAGCACGAGCAGAAGCAGATAGCAGCCATGGAGAGACGCGACGAGCTGCAGATAGTTGGCGCCCCTAGGAAATTTCTGAGAAGGGCCGGCGATTCCGAAGTCGGGATACTGGCAACCGTGCCAGACATCAGGCTGCTGCGCTGGCTGCCGACCCTCAAGTACGAAACAGGCCTGTTCCTGTGGGAATCCAACTGGTATGCACTGAAAGGGAGCAGCGACAGCATATTCAGCGGGAGATTCCCTGCTGACGCCGAAGTGATATTGCATTCGCACCCGTTCAGCGCATCAGAGACGCACAGGACGAGATCGTTTCCGAGCCCTGGAGATTTTATCAACGGACCGCAGACAGCCAAGGCGCTGATTGCTTCCTCATACGGGATCACGCAGTATTGGCCGGTGAATGAAGAGAGCAGAAAGGCCATCACGTCCGAAAGGGTCGCATTCTTCCTAGGCGGAGTTGAAATGTATCTGCAGTTCCTAGAGCATATCGGTGCAAGGTTCGAAGTCCATCTGTGGAAGGAGGTTGACAAGCAGAGATTAGGGGAGCTGCTACGACCCTGCAATGCCCTTCCATGAACGCCTACTTGTTCATCCTGTTACCGAACCGGGTCGAGGAACGCCAGTACCAGAAAGTCGTGTGCTTGAGCAACGCCCTGAACACGCCCCGGGCCAGACAGGAGCTTTGCTGTACCTTCTTATCATCGCGTTGATCGTGCCAAGCTCATCGGTGCTCAGCTTTATCTCCGCCGCGCCCACGTTCTCGATGACGTGCTCCTTGCTTGCAGCCTTCGGGATTGCTACGACTTCCTCCTTTGCTAGGAGCCATGCAAGCGCCACCTGCGTTGCGGTCTTTCCGTGCACTTTCCCTATTGCGGATAGCGCCTCAAGCAGTTTCGCATACTTCGGAGTGTAAAGTGCGCCGCTGCCAAGCGGGCTGTAAGCTATGAGCGTCGTTTTCTCCTTCTGGCAGTGTCCAAGCAGGCCTTTTTCGGCGTCCCTTGTCAGTATGCTGAACTCAACCTGGTCGGAGACTATCTCGTTGCCCTTCATTACCGACCGGGCTTCCTCGAGTTCACGCGCCGAGAAGTTGCTCACGCCTATGTAGCGTATCTTGCCCTGCTTCACCAGCAGCTCCATGGCGGACATGGTCTCTGATATCGGTATGCTGTGGTTGGGGAAATGCAACTGGTACAGGTCGATTGTCTTTATTCCAAGCCGCTTCAGGCTGGCGTCGCACGCTGCCAGGACATCATCATGCCTGAGATGCGAGGAGAAGACCTTTGAGGCCACAAAGACGTCGTCCCTGCCCTTTATCGCCTTGCCAACGATGCCCTCGCTGCCGTACAGCTCCGCAGTGTCTATGAACTTCGCACCTGCATCGATGCCGGCTTCAAGCGCCTCGATCTCGCGCTTCTCATCAGCACCGTACTTCCAGGTGCCCATCCCTATTACAGGCATCTTCTCCTTGGTCCTGCCCAGTTCGATGTATCTCAAACCATCACCCTGACTGAAGAGCATGAAGAAATACCATGAAGGTACGACATGACATTACGTGGTATGACAAGACTTAAAGATATTGCCGGACGTGTTTGATGCGATTAATATGCCAGCAAAAAAGAAGAAAACTGCAAAGGACTGCTGCTGCGGCTGCTGTAAGCCGAGCAAGTCAAAAGCAAAGCCAAAAAAGAAGAAGTAAGCAGAGAGAAATGAATACAGGAAGTGGACGCTGCGCTTATACCCATAGAAGAGAGATGCTCTACTCGCGCACAGTTTGACCCGTACAAGCAGGGACGAATGAGAATGCGACCCACTTCCGGCCCGTCACGATTGCCGCATCTTCGCCCTGAGGGACAGTTCGGCCTCCTTCCTGGCGCACACCTGTGCGGCTTCGTCATGGCCTTGCTCCTTGAATATTCCGGCCTTCTCGTGCAATACATACAAGTACAGAGCTTGGCCCTCGGGGCTTTTTAGATAGGCCTCGTAGGAATTCAGCTGCGACTGCGACCGGTTATAAGCATAGAGGGCGCGATCGAGCCTGTGCGGATGCATGGCTTCGTCCAAGCAATAATTATGCAGCAGGCACCCTGTCCAGGACCATGCATACGCGTTCCATGAGAGGGCGTCTGAAGCGGACGGAGTGTACCTCTTCAGCACTTCTTCGAATGCGGACAGTGCCTCTTCGTACTTGCCGATCGAGAAATACGCCTCACCTATCTCATACCAGAACCGTGAAGCGTATTTCCAGCCCACGTTAGGTTTGGACGCGAGCAGGGCATCGTTGCTTGCCAGGGAGTCACTCTTGAACTGGGCATCGCGGCCTGCTCCAGAATGGGGGCATACGGCCACAGCCTTCTGATATGCGTCGTTAGCAGCAGAGTACTGCTGGACGCGTACAAGCTTGTCGCCTATGGCGCAGTATGCCTTGGCCTCAGCCATTTGGACGGGGTCCTGCAAAGGTGAGTGGTGGTGATGTCTTGACGGCATGGTATCAGCATGATATCTTTTTCACAGATATATATTGCTGAGTGTCGAGGGATTTGAAAAAGAGTGCGCTGTGAGAAAAAACCCAGCAAGCGATAAAATGCCGCCATTCGTCGCTCTGCGCGGTTTTATGCAGTGCCCTCACCAAGCCCCTCTTTTTTGTTAATGTTATCTCCGCATTTTAGCAGATCGCAGACATTATTTATTTGCCGGACGTTTTGGCGTTTCGGCATACATGAATATCTCATACTTGTTGTTGTAGAGCAGGCAGCCGCCAGTTTTGAGAATCGTCATGCACAGGTCTGCAAACTTCGCAAGTTCAGGCTGGCCATCAAAAACAAGGTATGACGCAGCCGCGAGCAGGCACTCTGTCTTCAACCCGACTACTGCAACCACGTCAAATGCGACATCCTGGGCTTTTGGCGACTTGACGTCATATCCCATGCTTCCAAGCGCATCGAGCGCCTTTTGAAACGCCACATTCGCAGCCTCAGTCATGGCGGTCTTGAGCAGATCTGGAGGGTAATTGCTGTTTAGCAGGTCGCGCATTATTTTTCTTCCGCTACGCAGCGTATCGGAGACATCATCGAAGCTTGTGTGCTCGTGTGCCATGAATGACTCGTTTTTGAATGTGCGAAGCTCATGATATGCCTCATCGCGCGCATCGCCCAGTTCATTATTGTACTCGCAGGATATTATCCGCCTTTCGAAGTCACCGTGAGGCCGTGTTCCGTTCTGCTTGAAGAGTGCTATCTGGCCAAATTCCTTGATGAAGTCTTTTACATTATGCGGGAGATCCTCGACTTTGTATTTGCTTGGTTCGGTACTTTCCTGTTTTTCCCCGTGTTGTGGATGATGCAGCGACTTGACGAACTCCATCGCCTTTAAGACAGGCGTAATGTCGCTGGATACGTCCGGATTTTGCCGGCCTTTCTTCGCTTCTCCTAGAAGGGAGTTGTGTCTTGCCTTTACGCCTTCAGGCCCATATGCCTTTAGATACGCCGCATCAATCTTCATGTCGGTGTCAAGTTTTTGCTTGCTTTGTTCTCTCGCAAGCGGATTATCGAGCACCTCGCCATCCATTCCAGGCAATTTCCTTTTTGTAGTAATCTTTTCAATTGCTTCACATTCGCTTATGAAATGTATCTCCTGCACCTCCTCTTTCCCGTTTTTACGAACAGAAAGTGAGATCTTATCGCCATAGGCAATATCTCTTACCTGGCCTTCAACTGTTTTTCTTTCTCCATTCTTCCAATATACAATCTCAACCTTCTCTCCGTTGCACACCCACAACCCGCTTAGGCTTGGATGATTTGTTTCTGGCGACTTATTCTTCTCCATCTCATCGCTGCATCATCTACGAGTTAGAAGATGCTTATGCATTTCTTTTCCCTAGCCATAACCCAAAAAATGATGCCGCCACCGAGTTTACGACGTAAAACTGCGTTCTCAAACGAAACATGACGCAACGGCATTCCATTCGTCTGGACTGGCGTACGTAAACTGCAACCCTCAAAAGAGCAGACTTGCTTTGCAATCAGAACAGTCAAACGCCCTTCCTATGCTTGAAATATTCTACCTGCCGCAGCCGCTTTTCCGCTTCGGCACGCGTTTTATAGGGCCCGCCCAGATTTCTCCTTGTCTGTTCGGACAGGACATGGTATCCATCCTTTCTTTTAACGATCATGACTGCCACTTCCCCCAATGAGGATTGATCGTGAAGAATATAAAGCAATGCATGCGTTCCGGCATGCAAGAAGACAACAGAACTGTGCGAACTCGTCCAAGACTGCCGTCTTGCTTCTTTTGGCGCACATTGTTACAATTTAAAGATGGGAAATTCATCCTATAAGCATGGATTCGAAGCTTGGAGAGTATCTGCGGCTGTTTCCCCTTGCTCTAGTCTTTAACTTCAAGCCTCGATATGTAGGTGATCGCAACCACCGCCAATATCGTCACTGCGATTGTATAGCAGAGCATGGCCATCAACGTCGATTGCGTACCGAAAAACTGAGTGAACGCCGCCTGTATCAGCGTGTTCCATGCAAGGGCCGCAACAAAACCAAAAGCAGTAGTCGCCAGGAGTACAACATTATGTATCGTTTCCTTCTTGAACGCCCTTATGCGCGAGGCATGTGTTTTGCTCTTTTCATTTGGCATGGCATCATATCGTTTAGAAGGAAATAAAGCCTTTCGCTCTGTGAACGGCTTGAGGGTCATAGCAGTATTTATATCTAAACAGCCTCAGTGATGGCATGATGGGAGTGGCGACGACATCGGATAATAAATCGAACAGCAAAATGACTGTCGAAGAAGCGATTAAGCAAGTGAGAGAGGATTGCCTGGAGATTAAAAGCAGGCTCGGGCTTGCCTCCTCGGTCATAAATCCCGATCGCATATTGAGGATTGAGAAGGAATGGGAAAAGATGAATGCTGAAGAAGAAAGAAAATACTCCTATTATGAGATTGGACACAAATTTATAGCGGAGCACCTTGTCGCTTCTGTAAAGGAGAAGGTCAGATTACGCCCGGAAGAGGAAAAGACATTGCGAGAAGTCATCGGCAGGATATACTATAATCCTCCAGCAGGCGAGACGCTCAGATGCATAAAAGCAACCGAGGATATGGCCAGATATGGAGAGATCAGAAGCAAGCAGATATTTGACGCATTCAAGACGGCGACTGATAGTTTAAGAGGAATTGTCAATCAGGAACAAGCTACAACAGATGCAAGAAGGGACATGTTCCTTAACACATTGGACATCCCGGGGCTCTCGGACTGCCAGACTTTCAGGGAGCTAGCCTCATTCATGAAAGAAATGACCATGCCCATTGATGATAAAGGCCACAATTCTTTTTATATATGATTCAAAAGGGACCCAGCTGCGCCGCCGTCTAGCTTTTCTTTGATCGCTTCACTTCGCAAACCTGACGTATATCCTCCGGTACAGCAGGAACACCGATGCGACCAGAATAGCAATTATTGCCAGGTATGCGTACAGGAAAGGGGAAGCCGCGTTGCTCTTGATGCTGTAGCCTATTGCGACTGTCAGAAGAAGGCTCAGGAATCCCAGCACGGAAAGGACCAGCGCGTGCACGGTGAATATCATGCTGAACGCGATGCCCTGCTTGCTTGCGTCCTTCCGTTCCCCCAGACGGTAGAAAAACGAGGGAAGATTCATGAGATAGGGGTATTCTTCAAACATTGTATATCTATAGCGGATTACCAGAAGGCCTATCGCCGAAATGCAGGTGAATATGAAAGGGACTATGAACAGCGTGATCCTGCTACCGGCAAGCCCGAAATAATAAGCAGCCACAAACCAGGCAGACAGGTTAAACAGCAGGCCGATGGCGATAAGCGCCTTGGCTCCGCCCTCCAGCCCGTATCTCTTAAGCTTCCTTCCGGCCATGGAAGAGATAAGCAGGCAGGATATTTACGCTTTGGGATATCACCCGCGTAGCGAAGCGGTATTAAAGGCTCGCTGAAAAATTGAAGCATGGAGCGGGAAATCGGCGCGGGCAAACGCTTCGAAGTAGCAAAATTCGGGCTCGGGTCGCGCAGATGCATAGTGGTCTACGAGGCAGGGCTCAACGAAGTCGCACCGCTCATAAAGAAGGGCTTAACGGAGGCGTCCAAATTGCTGGATACAAGAAACGACATAATAATCAACGTATATTCCACAGAGGACAAGTTCATCAAAAACAAGATGAATGGAATAAATGGGCGTGCCTATAATACCTGTGCTTTATCCTTATGGATAAACAAGAATGCCACGCAGTGGAAGCGGTTCGTGATTAGTGATGTCGCGCACGAATTCTGTCACGTAGTACGATTCCAAAGAATCGGTGAGAAACACTGGACCCTTCTTGACGGCATGGTTCAAGAAGGACTGGCTCAGTGCTTCGCAGAACAGGTGACCGGCCGCATCCAGTCATGGTCAAATGCAATAACGCGCGAGCAGGCGCGGGCCGTATGGGCAAAGCTCAGCAGAAAACTAAACGTTGAGGACAGCACGCTCTACTACAGAGCCTTCCTAAAGCGAAGGGACAATGAGTTCCCGCACTGGTCCGGATACACAATTGGGTATCTTATGATTAAGGCGAGGCTCCGCGAACTGGGAAAGGACTGGAACGACGTGATAGGCATGAAGTCCAAGGCGCTTAAAGGAAAGGACTTCTTTTGACCGCAAATGCCCTGCGGAATGAAGTGTGAGAAGTAACTTATCTCCCTCGAAAGCGTAAAATGCTGGGATGGTTCATTTCCAATTAGCCAACTTCACAAGTTCGTCCAGCCTCTGGCAGTCTTCGCACCCTTCCGTGCCTTTCGGAGGCGCTTTCATCCCATATATGCTGCTCGCCCTGGCCAATAGGCTCGCCACTTCTTTTGTGTCCTTCCTTATCCTATGTATTATGGGAGTGAAAGGCATCTCGAACCCTTCCTTTGTGGTGTGCCTTCCTGTCAGTTCGTCGAAGTGGTCGTGCGCAGGAGGTTCGAAGTACGCCAGGTACAGGTCATTTACCGGCTTGAGGCCCGTTGCCTCTGCGATGTAGGCATAGCCATTAAGTTGAACTTCATACACGGGCATCAGCATATCCTGGTTGCCGGTATATCTTGCGGTCTTGTAGTCTATTATGCCGTAAGTGCCGTCGGGCCTCTGGAACAGCTCGTCCGGTATGCCGGTAAGCGTCGTCCCGTCCTTCTCCGTCCTGAACTCAGACGGCTTCACCTTCACGAGCCTCTTGACATCGCCAATCTCGCCAAGCCAGTCGGGCAGACGTCCATGCCTCTCGAAGTGCTTCGCCACCACGCTCTTGGTGTAGGCGTCTATAGATGAGAAGATGCCTGCGAACGGAGTCTGGTAAGGTAACTTCCTATCATGTCTAGTTATCCAGAAGCATCTAGGGCAGAAGTCATCAGTCTTGAGCCAGCCGAGGTCCTTGGCGGATATCTGCATTGAACCACGCACGACATACTCAGTGCAGGATTTAAAGCCTTGCAGGCTTGAGGAAGGCTTGAAGCAAGCCAGAGGCGAGTTTAAGGTTGCAGAAGCGGCAAAAGTATTCGAAGTCCATATCCCCCTACCCGCGTTATCCGAATATTCCTGTCGAGGGAGAAAAACAGGGGAAATGGCAGGCCGCAGGGTTTTATCCGAATAGTTTTAGGGGTTTGTGGAGGTTATCCGAATATGTGTGCTCTCGAGGTTTTGGAATGTATGTTTGAGTAATAAAACGTGTTTTACAAGAAAAATGGGGGCCTAAGGCTTAACGACACACATATATATCTAGAAAATACCAAATAAAACAAGGTTGTTTTAACGGCAAGCAATATATCTAAAATGGGCAGTGGCAGAAGAGCGCTGCTTGTTATATCTGCACTTTTACTCCTTATGGCAGTGCAAGTTTCTGCTAATCCTCTAGCACTAACCTCTAATCCCAATACTTATACCGTTTCTATATTCGGGCCTATTTGGCATAGCCTAACTACTTTTACTACTCATTTAACCAGAATCACAGTACTGCAAAATACAACAGCAATACCTACGTCTATTTCAAAGAACACAAGTATTGGAAATGACGATGCTCATGATCAATCCAGCTCTAAATCGAATAATACAACGTCCGAACTAATTAACTCAAATAAAGCATTAAAGACACAAGTAGCAGACCTAATCTATCAAATCTCATCACTAAATAATACAATAAACCAAGACAACGCAACCATCGCAGTTCTACAAAAAGAAAACAGCAACAATCTAAATAAACTGAATATCTATTCAAAAGTTCTAGATACTTTACAGGCAGAAGTAAACAATCTAGAAGTTCAACTAAACAGTACAAACAATCAAATTTCAAGTTTGCAATCGCAAGTTTCGAGCTTGAAAAGTCATGTAATTTTATCGAATTTCAATATAACAACGACAGGCAATGTTGCTTTTGCTGTAGGTTCATCGAACAGAATAGTGACACCTACAGGCTGGAATATTATAGGTCCATTCGGCACAGGTACAACCCAGCCTGCCGGATACTACGCGAACCAGACAACGGCAGCGGCAAATGCGTTCATAGCGCAGCTGTACGCGCAAGCAGTCAAGTGAGTTATCTCGCCCGAAAAGAAGTTTTCCAAGAAAAAGGGGACTTAAGCTCGATAGCTAGCTAATATAAACAGCAAATACCCAACAAACTTATGGACGAACGCGAAGCCCTGAAAATCATAGATAGTTATACTGTAAAAGATAACACAATTAACCTGCCTAATCCAATTATAACAGACAAAGACTTAGACGTTGTTTTATCTGCACTAAAATTGACAAACCCCCAATTATTTCAAATGTTCAATTCTCAAACGATCATGTTACGAAACCTTCAGAAAGACATAAAACTGGATTATTCTAAAGTCCGATACCTGTTAGAGTTAGAGGCATTATCAGAAAAAGAGAACAGCATTCTATCTGACTTTTTAAAACAAAACCTGCCAAAATCTGCAGAAACTTACGGAAGCGCAGTTGTAAGAATGGTTATGCGTGAGAAAATACGCAAACCCCAGGATGTAGATATACAACTACATACAAAGAACGGAAAACAGGCAGAGGAACTGGCCCAACAGGCCTGCGACACACTTAACAAGTTGTCTTTATTCAATAAAAGATTTTACGTGGGTTTACACGACCCGCGTATATGTCTGCTTCCAGCTGAACGCAAAAGTGTCGTGCGGATAAAAAACACAAACACACCCGTAGTGGACATACACATCGAAGGCGAAGAAGGCTCGATACCGGAAATGGTATTTGGAGTTAAGAGGCTTCCACCTGTTCTTATAGAAGGAATGAAAT
>CAISDH010000035.1 GCA_903884115.1 uncultured Microcaldota archaeon
ATTGCAGCCTCTTCCGCCATGTTTGAATTGGCACCCCTGCCTATTATGGATATGAATGCGCTGCCGTTGCGCACCATTGAGTTTGCAAGTTTCTTCACATGCGCCTCATATCCCGGATTGAGCATGTCGTTTATTGCAGCTGCTGTGTTTAGGAGCGCCAGCCTGCCTTCGTTAAACTTTCCTGCGGCGGCATATGCCAGAAGAGTCGCGACAGTTAGCTGCGCCGTAGTGGCCTTTGTGCTGGCAACGGATCTCTCGATGCCGGCATTTACCATGATCGACTCGTCACTTGCCCTCATCATTGTTGAGCCGGATGTGTTTAGAAGCGAAACCACCCTAGCGCCCTTTGATTTTGCCATCTCTATGGCTTCTAGAACGTCTGCGGTCTCTCCGCTCTGGGAAATCGCCATCACGAGCGTGCTTTTGGTCGTGTATTTTGCGTAGTTGCTAAATTCAGAAGCGACCACGGCCGTGACGTGCTTGCCCGCCACTGAAGAAAAGAGGTGCCCGGCAGACTTGCATACCTTACCCGCTGTCCCGCAGCCTATGAAAAAGACGTTTTCCGCATCCATTATCTGACTTGCGATCGCCTTTATCTTAGATTCATCCTGTTCCGCCGCGCGCGAGATGGTGTATTTCTGCTCCATTATTTCTTTTATCAGAAAATGATCATATCCCGCCTTGTCCGTGGTGGAGTTCTTCCATTCCAGTTCAATGATCTTCTTTATGACCTCCTGATTTGAGGTTAGATTGAAGAACTTGATCTTAACCATGTCCTTACTCAGATCTATAAGGGCAGCCTCGTTGTCGTCGATATAGGAAATCTTGTTTGTGCGGTCCAAAAACGCACTCACGTCAGAGCTTATGTAAATCTCTTCCTGGGCAAGTCCGATTATAAGTGGCGAGCCTCTCCTTATGGCGATTATCTTCTCCTCGTTCGCATTGAGGGCCACGAATGCAGACCTGCCCTTTAGCATTCCTGCAGCCTTGACAGCCGCGCTAGCAAAGCTCGCCCCTTCCTTGGCGATGATTTCCTCTATGAGGTGCGGTATGACCTCAGTATCTGTCTGGGACACAAATTTGTGCCCGCTGCTTATCAGCGCCGCCTTGAGCTCCTGATAGTTGTCGATGACGCCGTTATGCACAACTGCTATCTTTCCGCTGCAATCCGCGTGCGGATGGCAGTTCTTCTCTGCTATGCCCCCGTGCGTGGCCCACCTTGTATGTCCCATCCCAACGCGTACATTCTCTCCAAACTCCTCGACCACTTTATTTGTGTCCACGTCGCTTATTTTGCCGATCTTCTTGACTATCTTGACTGTTTTGTCCACGGAAAGCGAGGCTAGCCCCCAGGAATCATAACCCCTGTACTCTAGCTTCTTCAGTCCCTCGACAACTTTTGATACCGTTTCTTGGCCCCCGACGCATGTTACTATTCCGCACATAAAATCACCTGATAAATGAACATAAATTTGCCCTGCATATTCTTTTGACGGCGCACAACAGAAGGTG
>CAISDH010000036.1 GCA_903884115.1 uncultured Microcaldota archaeon
TCTAGTAATCGTTGTCTTGCCTCAATCTTTTGCTGTATCTTTTGTATTCTGCGTAATTCTTCGTGCTTTTCTTCCTGCTCCTTTTCTTGTTCAGCTTCTTCGTCGTCGGCCATTGACTCACTACGCTTCTGATCAGTTTTTCATATGTTCAACACTTATGCCTTTCAGCAGATATGCCCTTCAAGAGATACTTATACATTTGGATTTCCGACTGTTTGTTTGCGCAATTCTGTGGTTTTGTAAGTCATTGAAGTTAGGTAGGCACGTGCCTCGCTAAACGCGGAGTGGCTTATCGTCTTGGCCTGATGGCAAAGGATGCGTGCCAGATCTTGTAAGCATCCTCAGAGTCAGGGTCAACAATCATGGCGCGCCTTGAGAAATCGCGCGCATCATCTGGCTTTTTCAATATTAGTGCAGCGGTGCCTGCGATGATCAAGGCAGCAATGTTCTTGGGTTCGATGTCCAGTACCTTCTCGAAGCACTTGATTGCCTTCTCAAGCTGGTTCTGCAGAATGGTTCCGCGCATACCGCTGCGCGTAAAGTGCTCGCTCCCTCTCTTATAAAATGCATCGGCGCACATCGAACTGATTTTAGGGCAGATATCTATTGCCTTCCTGAAGTACTGCGCCGCCTCACCAAACCTGTCCCATCTGAGGCTCACCTGCCCTGCGCCTATCAGAGCACCAACACATCGCGAATCGATATCCAGCGCCTTCTCAAAGCACTCGCTTGCGTATTCCAGCATGTATATTGTAATGGCTTCATCCATAGTGCCTTGTATGTGGTATATTTCTCCCCTGCGGACCAATGCAGTGACACATTCGGGATTAACGGCAAGTGCCTTCTCAAAGCAATCGGCTGCACCGTCCAGCATGTCCTGCGTGATAATCCTGTCAGGTGTGCTCAGCATGAGGCGTTTCTCTCCCTCCTTGACCCAGGCGTCCGCCTCTATGGAATCCCTGCGCAGCGCTTCGCTTAAGTGCTCGGTGCCTCTAGTCTCTCGAAGCAGGACTTTCATATCCTGCTCGACAGATGTGCCATCGGGCTTGCGGTTTTGCGAACTCTGGCTTTTCATATCATCAGGTGCTATTGAAGCAATCTGCGCGCTCCCAAAGCGCTGGCGCAATCTGGTTTGATGGCAAGCGCATTATTGAGGCAATCGCGCGCGGTTTTTGAAGCTTTCATAACATCAACTGTGCGTTACATTTTCTCCATCAGGGTGCTTGTAAGCCCGGCATTCAGATGTACATGTTTTCTGGAGGGCTTTCATTGGGCTTATTTTTAGGTGCGTGCTCTTCGGCTTCCCTATCCTTTCTTATAAGGCCAGAAGAATTGCCTTCTTTCTCTTCGCCGATGCCTGTGCTCTTCATTATGTGCACCACAAGCTTATCGCTCTCAGTGTCAAAGATAACAATGGCCCTTTTCTCATTTCCAATGTATCTTTCAAGGTTTCTGCAGACAAAGTCGGGCATGAGTATGTTGATCTCAACTTCGTCTTTGGCGCTGATTATCGCTCCGACGCTTTCGAGCTGTATGGGCGCTCCTTTTTCCAGAGCGTTCAGTATTTTCTCGTTCAGTATCTTCGTATCTTCTGTGATATCTTCCTGAGCTTTTTCAGAAGCTTTTTGCGTCTTGGCTGGCATTTTATCGCCGTATACTGCTGTGGATTTCCTAATACTTATACTATCTCTTTTGCTGCATTTTGTTTGCGGAAGTTTGCGGTTTTGTAATCTTTCCAAAGGACAGGTTTGGTGCTTTTGTTTTTGCCCATGGCACTGCATCATAATTTTAATATTTGCCTGATATGGTGTGGTGATTGCCATGCCCGAATATATGTCTGGAGTCTGCAACATAGGGAAGAATGAGATAAGGAAGAGATATTCTCTTGCTGTATCTGGTTTTGTTATAGTCGCACTTGTTTCGTGTGCCGTTCTTGTATACAATCTGCCGCGATGGGCGCTGCTCCTGAATTTTATTCCTTTGATTGCTGGCTTCGAAGGTTTTTATCAGGGCTATCTCCGCTTCTGTGCGGGTTTTGCAGCTGCAGGCCTGTATGATTTCACCGGTTCGGGCGGTTCAAGGGGCAAGGTGGCCGACCACGAATCGCGCATGGCTGACCTTAGAAAGGCAGTGCTCATCCACATGTATTCATTCGTATCTATGGCGATAGTGACCGCGATCCTCTATCTTGCCTTAAAATAGGCGCGCACCATGCCTGTCTGATCATCGAAACATGGGCCACAAGGCCTTTTTGCCGTTCCTGCTATGTTTGATGTGCCTGATCCGCATCTGCCTCTTTATGTGGCCGTGGACCCGGTTTATCACCCTTTTCTTGATGACCCACTTGTGTATGAACTTTGAGACGCTCAATATCGTGGATGCAGGAAGCAGGCCTATCAGAAGGTTTGCAAAATCCTCGGAGAATTCCTTGAGCTCTTCGTGCGCCATACGCTCCTCCCGCAATTTACCCACTGCCATATAAAAAATAGCTATATAATACTCTCTTTTCTCAGCGATACCCTTTATACAAGCAAGAGTAGGCATTGGAACGCGCGCAGATCAAGATAAACATAGTTGTTAAAAACTTAGTAGCCGTGTATTGTAGGAGGGTGTTGGAATCAGGTTTCTTGACAAGCTTCTGGAGGGCGGGGACGAAAAGATAATGCAGCAGAACGTGGAGATAATAGATATCGCCATAAAAGCCAACAAGGAGCTCCAGAAAATCGTAGAAGGCGACACCAAGGTGATAGAACGGGTGCGCGTGCTAGAGAAGGAGTCCGATGACAAGGCATTCATGCTCTCAAGCTCCATATCCTCTGGCGTGGTTTCGCCCAACGTGATAGACGACATGCTCACGCTCATAAACCTGGAGGACAACATAGTCGACTCCATATACAATCTTGCAAGGGAGACTCTCAGGTACCGGATCCCTAACAAGAAGACCAACGCGATGCTCCAGAAGAACGTGATGGCCATGCTTGACATGACGGATTCCGCGCTGCAAGTGATGAAAAAGATGCTATCCAGCGACGACACAGTCAAAATAAAGGAGTTCAGGCGAGAGATAGAGCTTCTCGAACAGGAAGGCGACGAGGTAAAGGACTCGCTTCTGGACAACGAGTACAAGAACGACATGGATTTCAAGACTTTCAGGCACATTGAGGAGGTCGCGCACAAAGCTGATGACATACTTGACAGCTGCGAGGACTCCTCTGACATGTTCCTTTCAATAATGCTTTCGATCATGACCTGAGTGGTTTGTTGCTCAATCTCCTATCGTGGCTCTGCATAGCTCTCGGTTTCATACTGGTCTCGCTGGTCGCAGGCAACAACGTCTCGGTCTGCTTTGGCAGCGCGATCGCAAGCAGGGCTTCCAGCAAGCGCACCGGGATACTCCTGAGCATAATCGGCTACGCGTCAGGCTTTTTGCTGCAGGGCGAATACCTCGGTTCAACGGTCTCTATCCTGCTTACCTCTGTCAACCTTTTCAGGATCGATTGCGCGCTGCTCATAGCAATAGTCATCTTCATGATCGCAGACATCAAGAGAGTGCCCCAGCCTCTTACCATAACTCTCACAGCCATACTGATCGGTATGAACGTGGCAATGAACATGGGCAGGGACGCGGCACTCATAGCCTCAATAGCTGCATTCTGGATAATGATGCCCATCCTTGCATTCCTGTTCATGCTCATCGTGATGAAATGGCTGAGCAGGCGCGCACCAAAGCGCAAGATATGGTCATACGCCAGGTTTGTGCGGCTCCTGCTGCTGCTGGTATCTTTCTTCACCGCTTTCACGTTGGGCGCCAACACGATCGGCCTGATCTGGGCACTTATTCCGCAAAGTGGCATCACATTCATTCTTGTGATAGCTGCGATAACAATCGGGAGCGTGCTCTTAAGCGCGGGCCCTCTGGGGCGCGTAGGCAACGACATAATACCGCTGCGCTACATGAATGCGGTCGGTTCGCAGTTCGCATCGGCACTGGTCGTTGAGGCCGCTACTCTTTTCAGGATACCTCTGACTTCCACCGAATCATTCATATCCAGCGTGTACGGTGCAGGCGTGAGCTATAAAAGAAGGATTATACGGAGCAGGCCGCTCATCACAATAGTTAGCATGTGGATTCTGACCGCGCTAGTAAGTTTTGCCGCAGGATTCGCAGTCATAGTGTTGTCTGCGGCGTGATTCTAAGTATCTCGATGGATTAGGGAAATATGCGCCTTCGTTGTTGTACGTTCAAGCTGTGGCGTCCTTGCGGGTGTTCGCCAATTTTCTGAAATAATTGATGGCATCGTCCGCACTGAGTTCCAGCACCTTGTCGTTCTTCATATATTCGAGCACTCCCTTGGCGTTTCCGACCCTTTTGCAAGCGAGAGTATAGCACAGCAGGACAGTCGTCTCTTTCTCGTGCTCTTCATCTGTGGATGTTTTATCAGGGTTAAATCTTCCACGTAAAGTCCTATATCCTGTTAGGAACACCCTGAACTCGGTTTCAGACCGTATGTTGAGTTTTGCTACAATATCCTCCTTGATTTTACTTCTGCCTTTTATATAGTCATCAAGCGCAGCAAGGAGGTGTTCGTTCTGCAGTTCTGCTATCTTTGCTTGTATTTTGGATTCTGGATTCTTGCTGCCAGCATCTGTTGACTTTTCTGATTTTGAAGCCGGTGACTGCTCTGATTTAGATGCCGACTGCGGCTTTGGAGCTTCCACCATAAAATCACGTAATAGATTTACTGCTATTTTGATATTTAATGGTTTTCTGGAAGTTTTGCCGCAGGATTCGCAGTCATAGCGCTTACTGCGCCCTCCTCCTAGGTTGCGCTGCCTGCCTTCAATGGCGAATCATATATAGTCTGATGGCTCATCGGTTCTTTTTGTTTTATCAGGCTTGGCGTCTTCTCTCTTCAGGCCGACCAGGCTTGACATTTTGTCCACGCTGCTCAGGACTGCCGTGACGCCCCCTTCATTAAGCTTGAGCAGGATTAGAGGCTTGCCTCCCTCATTGACCTTCTTTTCAACCTCTAGGATGAACTCAGGCGGAAAGGCAACGTAGCATTTGATGAAGTCTTCCTCATATGCCATTACGCTGAAGTTCTGGAGTATGCTGGCCTTTCCTCCTTCCAAAGCCTCAATCAGATCGTGTTCCAGGTACAGCTCAACATCGCGTGATCCCGAGACTGCTTCTTTGGGCTTTGCAGGAGACGTCTTCATCATGACTTGCATTCCATCACAAATCCTTCTCTGTTCATCCAGATACTTATATTTTCTCTTTGAGAAGCCGTAATTTTCCTGCAAGCTTCAATGCGCCAGCTCGTCAAAGCAGATACTTCTTTGCCTCAAGCGTTCCCACTATCAGGATCGAGGCCAGTGCTACAAGCGCCATCTGGCCTGCGCTTATCGGCGCGAGGTTGAACCCCGCATTGAGCGCCGGCACGTACACTGCCGCAAGCAGGAAGCCTACAGACGCAAGTGTCCACAGGTTGATCACGTTGTTTGAGAATATGCCTATCGTCTGCAGCGGCTCCCTATCCGAGCGCGAGACGAACGCAAGCGCAATATAGCCGAACATCCATGCCGAGAACGCGAAGGTCTGCACCTTTACCGCGCTGAGGCCGATGCTCATTGCGTAGAAATACGCCACCATGACTGCCAGGAACAGCACAAATCCCTTTATCATGACGTTTCTTATCATGCCGTTGTTGAACATGCGCTCTTTCGGATTCCTTGGCGGCCTGGAATCAATGCCCTTCTCCTTCGGCTCTGCGACAAATCCTGCTGATGCCGCAAGGTCCATGAACAGCTCAAGGACTATTATCTGTATCGGCGCGAAAGGCAGAGACACTGCCAGCAGTATTGGCAACAGGAATATCGCAACAAGCGCCACCTTGACAGAAATGTAATACTCAATGCCCTTCTGCAGGTTGTCGAAGAATTTCCTGCCCTCGAATATGCCCTTTGCGATGGTCACATAGTTGTCGTCCGCAAGCACGACGCTTGCGGCATCCTTCGCAACGTCTGTTCCCCTTATGCCCATCGCAACCCCTATGTCCGCTCCCTGGAGCGCCAGCACGTCGTTTATGCCGTCCCCGGTGGCCACCACGACCTCCCCGTTCTTCTGCAGCGCCCGCATTATGCGGTATTTGTGCATCGGCGTTGCCCTTGCGAAGACCGAGACGTTCCTCACTGCATTCTGAAGCTTGCTGTCAGACATTTTGTCAAGCTCCTCGCCTGTAATCACGCTGCCTGAAGGGATTCCAACAGTTCCTGCAATGAACCCTGCCGTTGCGGGATGGTCTCCGGTCACCATTATGGTCCTGATGCCTGCTCTGGCGATCTCAGCTATTGTGCTTTTGACGCCCTTTCTTACGCTGTCCTCAAAGCTTATCAGACCTATGAATTCCAGATTCTTTTCGATCCTCTTGAAGTCCAGCTCTGCCATTTCAGGGGCCAGCTTCCTGGACGCTACCGCAATGACCCTCCTGCCCTTGGCAGTTTCCCTGGACAGCTCGCGTCTTATGTCAGAGCCTACCCTGTTGCAGCACGCCAACACCTCTTCCGGCGCCCCGCTCATGAAAAGCATGTAGCTCTTTCCATCCCGTATCACTGTCCTCGTCTTCTTGCCGTCGCCGAAGTTCCTCTGCCGGAACACATCGGACTGCGCGCCCTTTATCCTAAGCCGTTTCGCATAATCCCTTATCTCATTGTCAATGTAAGTCGCAGAGTAGTCAGTAACAGCGCAAAGCGCGTTCTCTATTATTTCCCTGCCGTTCTCCTTTGGATAGAGCGAGACGACCCTCATTCTCGCTTCTGTTATGGTTCCCGTCTTGTCTGTGACTATGACCGTAGCCGTGCCCAGCGCTTCTGCAGACGCGAGCCTTTTTATTAGCAGCTTGTTCTTCGACAGCGTGTACGCTCCAAGTCCCAGCACCATTGTTATGATTATCGGCAGCTCCTCGGGTATTGTCGCAAAAGCGAGCGACAGCCCTATGAGCACCATCATCTTGAGGTCACGGCCCTGCAGCACGCCTATCAGCGGTATGATTATCGAGAAGAACAGGGCGACATAGACCAGCTTTCCTGCCAGGTCCCTCATCTCCAACTGCAGCTTTGTCCTTGGAGGCCTGACTTCCTTCGACTTGCTTGCGATCTTACCGAATTCTGTGTTGGCGCCTGTTGTGACCACAAGCGCAGAACCCTCGCCTGACGAAACAATGGTGCCGGCGTAAACCTTCTCATCGGCGCCCTTGTCCTTTGGTATTGGCTCTCCTGTCAAGGCTGACTCGTCCAGCTGCAGGCCTATAGACCTTAGTAGTTTAGCGTCAGCAGATATTTTCGTGCCTTGCGTTAGAATGAGTACGTCTCCAGGCACCACCTCCAACGAGTCTATCTCTTTTATTGCTCCATCTCTCAGCACCTTTGTCTTTGGTGCTGAGATTGCCTGTAGCGAGACGATTGCTTTCTTTGCTCTGAATTCGTTGTTGACTTCTGCAAGCACCAGCACTATTATGACCGCAAAGATCGTTATCGCGTCGTCGAGTTTGCCCCAGATGCTGTAGACGATCCCGACCACAAACAATAGGAGTATCATTGGTTCCGTTATCTCCTGCTTTGCTATGCCGAAGAAGCTGACCTTCTCTGGCTTGTACATCTGGTTGGGTCCAAACTCAAGAAGCCTTTTCTGCGCTTCTGCCGAAGTCAGCCCATTGCTCTCCTGATAAGACACTACACTACCCCGTTAGGGTTTGCCACGATACAAATAAATACCGAATCTCTCTGTCATAAACCGTCGGCAAAACTTCTTCTCTTAGATCGTAATTAATATTTACGTCGACAAAAAAGGACAGCAAGGTATATAAATATTAAAGTAAGATAAAAGACATGGACAGAAAGCCAGCATATACGTTCCGGCTCATCCTTGAAAGAAATCTGCATGGAGCCGCAGCGCTAGTCCTCTCACAGCATCTTTACACTAAACTTCTAGCAGCCACAGCAGAAGCGCGCAGGAACGCATCAAACTCTGGCGCATCCGCCTTCACAGGCGATATGGATTGAAAATGGGGTTATGCCATGTCCGCGTGTAACAAAGCAAACAATGCGTGCTTGAACAGCCGCGCAGGCATGCCAGAGCTGCTGCGTGCTCTTTCGTCAGATGACCTGGAAACTGCTCAGAAATTGTATGATGGCGGTGCAAAAGTTGACCAGCGTGACGATTGTCTTAGGACTTTGCTGATTCTTTCCGCTATGGCGGATGATATCAAATCTGCAATATGGCTGTTAGACCATGGTGCCGAAGTGAACGCAACGGACACTTTTGGCGAGACGGCGTTGATGCAGGCTTCATGGAACGGCAATGTCGAGTTCGCTAAGATGTTGAAAGAGAGAGGCGCCAAAGTTAATCCAAAGAGCAAGTTTTTGGAAACTGCGTTGCTGCGCGGTTCATGGCGGGGCGGCGCTGAGCTTGCAAATCTGTTACTAGACAAAGGCTGGGTGGACGGCGCATCAGAATTGGATGCGCGAGACAAGGACGATAGGACTTCGTTGATGCGTGCTTTGTGGGTTGGCAATTCTGAGTTTGCAAATGTATTGCGCGATAGGGGTGCTGATCAAACTGCACAGGATATACGCGGCAAGACCGTGCAGGGGTACTCTGACTCTTCGCTGCCACATCTTGTTAGGACCGATTATGAATGAGGGGGATCTCCATGCAAATAAATGAAACAACCAAAGAAAAATTAGATAAAGTCAGGGTGCTTTTGGATCCTGGAAGGGACAGCAATGTTGCTGAAGAAGCCTATCGCTTTACCAAACAGGCACACAAATTTCTGGGGGCCACTGACCGCGAAAACATACCCCTTGAAAATTTGGAAGCCCTGGTTAGGACCGAGCTTAAAGATTTTGATGAGACTAACGAATACAAGAATTTCAGCCTCTTGGACCTCTACGTCTCTCTCATGCCTCTAAGACGTTCAGAAGATAAATCAAATACAGAACAATGATCTCTCTGTAAAGATGAGAGGTATAGAGAACGCAAGGATTTCTACATGCAATGGCGATACATTCGCATTATTCTTGCGAACACGAACAATGCCGTTTGACTGACGTGCCTTACTATGTCCACAAAAGACAAGATGCTTGATGTTTGCTTGCAGGACAGAACGCTAATGGCGGATCTGACGAGTGCCGCTTTAAGGGGCGACACTGCGACTGTCAAGAAGTTATGGATGGACAAAGAAGTCAATGTAAACTTTCATGATTCATTTGGAGAGACTCTGCTGATGTCCGCTGCGTGGAGCGGATCTGCTGAGCTTGCAGAGTTCCTGATAGAAAAAGGCGCCGACGTGAACGCGCAGGACAAATCTGGCGGGACTGCTCTTATGCGTGCAGCGTTAAACGGCAACATGGAGTTCGCAATTGTTTTGATTAACAACAAGAAAAGCAAGCTGAATTTGCAGGACAGAAGTAACAAGACTGCGTTCGATTATGCTCTAGAGGGCAAACACGAAGATATTGCCGAGGTATTAAAAATGGGAGGCGCTAATTTGGGCTTTCAGCATATCAAAAAAAGAGCTTCGCACAGAGCATAAGGCGCGGTACTTCTCCATACATAGTCGAATTGGCTGGGCCATCTGCATCGAGACGTACGCTAGAGCGGATATCCTGCTGAATGCCGGATAGATGCGGGATGGCTAACGAGGCATCATATTATCGAATGAGATATGGTGCTGAGATACTGCGGGGGTATGACGAACTCCGCTGCCGGCACGCTTGTAGACACTGCCGTTGCGGTGAATGCGAACGAGTTCGGGACTCCTCCTGCTACCTCTGTCGCATTGAAGTACAGGGGCATTCCGTACTGCGTGTCTATGCACATGGTGTAGACCGTGTAATTGGACTGGAGGTTCGATGCGGTCGCGTTGGAGATTATGAAGTCGTCGCAGCTCCTTCCAGCTATGCTCTTCGTGCCGCTGTACGTGACCGTGGTGTTTATCACAAGATAGCTCAATGAGCTCACGTTGGCCGCAGTGAACGGCGTCTGCTCGAGATAGCTCAGCCCCTGGTCTCCTGAACCGCACTGAAGGCTCGAGTTTGTGCCGATTGGCGACGAATAGGTAGTGTCGTTGAAGCACGTTACCGTGGCGTTCGTGTGGTAGTAGTACACGCTGCTCACGTTCTTTGCCAGCAGAACTCCGTTCTTAGAGTTCGTGTACGCCACTATGCCGGTGATCACCGTCCTGTTGTAGTTGCCCATCTTGTACGAATCGATAGTCTGGTTGTTGGTTATCTCTATGGTCAGGTTGCCGGATTGCGGAATGAACTCTGTCGCATTGCTGGAATAGTATGAGACATAGATGCTGCTCACGTTCTCCGACTTTTCTAAGTCGCTGACAAAAAGTGCCTGCGTCCTGTTCAGGTTGTAGCTGGATACGTCGCTGAATATCTGCTTGCTGCTCAGGCTCTTGCTGCCGCCTCCTGTGAATGCGTAGTACATGAGCACAAGCACAACGCACACCACTGCCGCTATGGCTGTGTACTTCAGCATGCTTCCCTTGGAAGCGTTTGCGTTTGGTTGTGCATTGCTGGCTGCATTGCTCTGGTTGCTCGTGTCATCCTTCTGGGCGCTTTTTCTAACCATCGTATCATGCTCATATCTTCTCTAATCGTTATTTGCCTTGAGCATCAACCTGCGGTGATGCTGCCCTGTGCTATGCCCCTGTCTGTGATTATGCTTATGTTGTGAATGCTGCTATTTAACGTGCTCAAGTCATTTCCAAGCCTGCCTTTGTATGTCAACGTTACTGACGAATCCGCATTCAGGACATATTCTGATGCGCCGATGTGCGCGCCCATCTGCGGTCCAGGTATTGACAGTGTGCCATCTGCGTTAACGATGAAATTTATTGCCGGAGGATGTGCAAGCATAAATTCGGGATCTGGATTTGGCTGCGCGTTCCGATTGAAGATCGCTATGTGGCTTACAGGGGCGGGCAGGTTCGCATCCAGGAAATCATTTTCAAGATACGGCATTATGCGGCGAACGGCAGATTCGTTTATCACTACGCTGGAGTTTGACTGCTGGCACCATCTGACTGCCGTAGGCCCTCCGGGCCCGTTCAGGTATGCGCTGCAATTCATCTGGCGTATCCCTTCTTTGATTGCCCATGGCATGCCGAGATTGTTGCTGAAGGGCATTGGCATATTCTCGTACGGCAAGACCATGCCGACTATCCCTATGCTGCTCTTGCCTGTATTGCTTATTGTTATGTTGAGCGCAGTTTCGTTGCCCTCTGATAACAACGTCACGTTTGTTATTGTTAGATTCAGACCAATTCCTGAAAACATGCTCCTGTAATACGGCTCAAGAGGATATGGCGCTTGGGATCTGTCAGTCATAGGGGCTACTTGCCCATTTTGGGAGTGTGCCGCGATGGCCATGAGAAATGGCAGCATGGTGAATGTTGTTGAATTCTGCGTATAGTCTGGAGTTACTATTGGAGATAAGTCTAACAATACGCCTGAAGATCTGTCCAGCACATTGCCATTCTCTACGTTGGCCATTACTTGCTTACCCAGAAGATGAACGGCATAAGTTACATTGTCTATCGTTATGCTCGAAGATGTTATGTTGAATGCAATCCTGCGTATGGTCGTGCTAGGTGCGATGTCCAATTCGCCTATCAGCTGTGTGTAGTTTATCAGGCCCATAAGGTCGAGCCTGCCGCTGGAGTTCACCGCAATCCACGTGAAACGGCCTCCGTTGCCTACCTCTGCCTCTAAGGATGAATAATTTATGTACAACGCCTGCGTGCCTGCAGGGACCTCGGGAGGATCCGTGATGCGTATAGGTATCTGTGCAGCGCCGCTGCTTCTGCTGTATGCGTATGCTGCTGAAATCACCAGCAGAATAAATGCTGCTACTGCAACCATCGTGCCTCTGCCGATCACATTGTCCTTGCGTCCTGAATACTGCTCCCGCTTGCGGGCACCGCCAACGGAATAGAATTTCCACTTCTTGAAATGAGGGTTGTCCTGTGCCGCTATTCTGCCTTCCTTCTCCAAATCGTGCAGATGCTTGCTTACCGTGGAGGGCGAGAGTTCAAGCGTGCTGCTTATCTTGCTCAGGTTGTTGTTGCCCTGCGCGACCAGCTCGAGTATCTTCTCCTTTGTTGCGCCGTATTTGCTCATGCTATCTTTCCAGTACCTTCTGATTTCACCGCCATGATATATATAACTTGCCTTGTCCGGAACATGCGCATTAAAAGCGAAATGAAAAGCGAAATGTTGCGGAAGCAATATATTGCCGCATGCTGCAATATCCTACAATCTGGATGGATGTTTCTATTTATCAGGTGCACACATGCCACGAAAGAACAAAAATGTGAAATCGTCCCAGGTCATGGAGGTCATGAAATTCCTTGCAGTCGCATCTGCTGTATTGGGTGCGCTTGCCATCCTGTATTTTGGAGGCCTTAGTGCCATATACTTTGCAAGCGGTACGCGAAACTATTCCAGTCTAGGTCATCGATATGGCTATCCCCTCAACGCTTCAACGAATTCCACGCTAAACCCGTACATGCAGAACGGCACAGCACCGTACTTTTCCGACAGCGTCATGCGTCAGGGATTCATGCCAAATGCGCGTGCCGACCTGTACGGGTGCTTATCTGGCGTGCTGATGGTGCTTCTCGGAGTAGTAACTCTTAAATATGCAAAGCTGAGAATGAACGTGTCCCGCTAGCTGATACCATGCCAAAAGAAACTTCCAAATACTCTGTGATAGCGACTGGCGTCTCCAAGGTGTACAAGATGTCAGAGTCGCTGGAAGTTGACGCGCTTACGGCTGTCTCATTCAAGCTGAAGCAGGGCGAGTTCGTTGCAATCGTCGGTCCATCAGGCAGCGGCAAGTCGACGCTCATGAACATCCTGGGCACGATAGACAAGCCAACTAGCGGTGAAGTCTACATAGACGGGATCCCCACATCGAAGATGAACGGGAACGAACTTGCGGAGTTCCGTAACAAGAAGCTGGGTTTCGTATTCCAGTCGTACAATCTGATCACCGGCCTTGACGCTGAGAAGAATGTTGAGCTTCCGCTTATGACTGCGAGCCTGTCGGACTCTGATAGACGGGACAAGGCGCAGAAGCTGCTGGTGCGGCTCGGCCTTGGAGAGCGGCTGAAAATGCGCCCCACCCAGCTCAGCGGAGGCGAGCAGCAGAGGGTCGCCATCGCAAGGGCTCTTGTTAACAATCCTGCGCTCATACTCGCAGACGAGCCCACTGGGAACCTTGACACGCACTCCGGAGACGAAGTGATAAAGCTGCTCAAAAGCATATGCAGAGACGGACACGTGACCATAGTGATGGTGACGCACAACCTGGACATAGCAAAGTATTGCGATCGTATAATCCACATAAAGGACGGGAAACTAGAGAAACAAGAGGTATTGGCTTGAAAATAAGAAACATGCTGGGTATGCTGCTGCTGTTCGCAGCGCTTGCATCAGGGTTTGCATTCGCAGGCATAAGCGGTCCTTCTCCGGTTCCGCCTGCTCCTTCATTCCAACTGAGCACCAATGTGCTTGTGCTGTGCAGAGGCGTGGTGAACATCGTACCGATTGCAGTGTCAAATCCTAGAGGAAGCTCTCAGATGACCAGCCTGCAGCTGGGCGTCATCGCGTCGAAGAACATCTACGCAATAGGCAACGGCACAGTGAACTCTGCGAATGTTTCGGCAAACAGCACGGTGGTGATGCACCTTCCGATTTTCGTAAGCCTCAACACATCATCGCTTGTCTCTGTTGGCGTCACGGTGAACTACAATTACCTTACGCTGTACTCTGACAGCGAAGTCAGGAACATGAGCTTCGGGGTGCAGAGCTGCCCATCTTCATTGTCAGTGCAGACGAGCCCCGTGGTGACATCCGGACGCATAGAAAACTTGGTGCTGAATCTCACGAACGTCGGAAGTGCGACGCTTGGCACCGTATCTTTGAAGATATCCCTGCCTTCGCAGGATTCCGCAATCCTGACAAGCCAGCCTGTGCAGGTGGGGACCCTGGTTCCAGGTGAAAAGCGGCAGGTAAACGAGACTGTGTTCTTCTACAGGAACGCCTCACAGTCTTTCCCGCTCAACGTGTCAGTTGACATGTACAACGGGACAAGCCCAGTGCAGATTCTCGATACGATACCGCTGCTGTCGCGCGGCATGATAAACCTGACACCATCAAGCATAACGCTGTCGCCCACGACACCCACATCGGGGAGCATATTCTCCGTCTCATTCATACTGACCGATGTGGGGACTGCGGGAGCGTCCGCTGTCACGGTCACGCCCTTGCCTCCGAACGGCATAACGACATACAGCTCCAATTCTGTCTTTGTAGGGGACATGTCGGTCGATACGCAAACTCCTGTGACGGTGACCCTCCGTGCAAGCGCATCAACAACAAGCCACACCTACAAGATGCCTGTGATGATCAGCTACCTGGACAGCCTGCGCAATAATCAGAGCACAACGATAGACGTGCCTGTCACCATATCGGGCAGCACGGCATTGAACATATCGCGCACTGGCTCTTCCGGAGCCGCGGTTGCCGGCTCTTCCGGAGCGGTCGTTTACCGCCGGTCATCTGCAGGCTTGCTGCTTCCTGCAGTGCTGGTCATGGTGATAATCGCGCTTGCATTCCTCTACATCAGGGAGCGCAGGCGCTTCCGCAAGCAGCAGCACAAGTAGGGCATTGGCATGGATCTAAAGGACATCTTCTGGCTCAGCTACAGGGACCTGAACGAGAAGAAAGTAAGGACTGCGCTCACGATAATCATGGTGATAATAGGCGTGGCCGCGATAGTCGCGCTGACGTCCTTCACCGCCGGGATAAACAACAGCATAACAACGCAGCTCGAGTCCCTCGGGCCTACGGCAATAATAGTTGGCTCTATCGGGACTGCTGGCTTCACTCCGGCATCCGTAAGCGCAGTCTCGTCATTGCCTAACGTCACAAGCGTTACTCCGCTGCTCACAGGCTCTGCCGTGCTCTACGCCGGAAACCAGAACACCTCTGTCACAGTGGTGGGCACAACCGCGCAGGGACTGCAGCAGCTCATTGGCAATGTCTCGCTGTACCAAGGTTCTGCATACCAGGACACGATAGCTCCTGATGCCGTAGTCGGCCATAGCGTGGCTTTTCCAACGTCTGCTGACGGCAAGCAGACCATAACCGTGGGCCAGAGCGCAACGCTTCGCCTGGGCGGCAGGGGCGGCACCACCGTAACTGTGCCCATACTTGGGATACTGCCTGCAATCGGGGGCCTGCTGATACCCATAGACACGGGGGTGTTCGTGCCTCTGCAGGCTGCAGAGGTGCTGCTGCACAGGCTGTCGTTCAACGAGATGCTTGTGCTTGCGTCCAGCACTGGCAGCGTCAACGCCACAGCATCGCTGATAACGACCATATACGGAAGCAGCGCACGCGTCACCACGACGTCGCAGCTGGCTTCCACTGCCTCCTCTATAATCGGGTCGATAACCCTGCTGTTCGGAGTCATTGCTGGCATATCGCTGCTTGTCGCAGCAATAGGCATAATGAACGTAATGCTGATGGCCGTGATGGAGCGCACGCGCGAGATAGGCATAATGAAGGCGATAGGCTTCAAGAGCAGCCATGTGCTTCTGATCTTCATGCTTCAGGCGCTCATAATAGGCGTTGCAGGCGGCGTGGCAGGGATAGTTGTTGGTGCCACAACGTCCTACTCTCTTGCTGCTGTGTTCAGCGGAGCAGGCAGCACCAGCACGACAACAGGTGCGTCTGCTTCAACTTCGGGAAGCTTCAGAAGCGGAGGAGGCAGCAGCGGAGGTTTCTCCGGCGCTGGAGCGGCAGGCGCGCCGTCCGGCGCAGCCATCAGTGCAAACACGTCCTCTGGAATCTCGTTCAAGCCGGCGTTTCCGTTGACAACGATAGTGGCTGCGCTGCTGATAGCCGTGTTCGTCAGCCTCGCAGCCGGGATCTATCCTGCATGGCGTGCAAGCCAGATGCAACCGATAGACGCCCTGCGCCAGCTTTAGGCGCGCAAAAGTTGCTTTATTATGCCTATGTGAAGATGCAAAAGACTCACGCGAAGCTGTCTCAAAAGGCATAAATAT
The DNA here is from genome assembly GCA_903884115.1 of uncultured Microcaldota archaeon. Taxonomy (GTDB): domain Archaea; phylum Micrarchaeota; class Micrarchaeia; order Micrarchaeales; family Micrarchaeaceae; genus CAISDH01. The sequence continues at coordinate 16,149 of CAISDH010000036.1, forward strand.
CTCCTAAATTAAATATGCTGTCCAGTGATCCTGTGACAATAGAGAAAGACAAGAACCCTATAAAGATGGCGGCGGCTTTCAGGCCTCGCTTTGATATTGTTGATGGTGCATCCCCTGTCGTCAAGTACCCGGTGGCATCCGCATGCACGATAGCTAGCTTCGTGAGAGCGGAGGCGGATGGCGGAGCGGGAATAATAGCATCAAAGACAAGCTTTGACCTTGGTAACCTGGTCCATTCCCTTCCTGAGGCAGTGAAGGCATTCATAAGCAGACTCCCGGAGAAGCTCAAGGCAATAGGAAGGCGTTTTATAGAGGTGACTGCGCCAAAACCGCTTGAAGGGGCGCAGGTGCTTGAAGCTGAAGGGCTTGTAGTGGCCCATTACTCCCATATCGGTCCGGCAATCTCACGCATAGACTACACATTAAAGAATGCTGCGCTTTCACAGGTGTCATTGCCAAACGGGCAGTGTCTTGTACAACGGCACTCCGAAGATTTTGAGCTTCTGCCGTCATACATCCCATGCGGCATGCTTGTTTTCTCATGAATCCGCCCGTATCCGAATAGGATCCTGCATCGTGCGCCCGAACGGCCTAAGCAAGTATTATATATTTTGGAAATACTGAGTTAGCCGCTGGGGGTCGGATGGCATACGTATCAAACGTCAACAGTCTGGAGCTGTACAAGCACGACGAATTTCACGTCGAGGTCGGGAATCCCCACAGCAGCGTTGCGCTGTGCATTTTATGGCAGGATATGAGGCGACTGCTGGCAGACCATCCAGAATTCAAGGAAACATTCGCCATCATGGGCAATCTGCGTTCTCCTTTTGGGGTGAACATACTCCTTTGCAATATGGCGCTGAATCCGCAGATAAAGCACTTGGTAGTGTGGGGCCCTGACAAGCTGAGCAACACAAGCGTAGGCATTGCCGGAAGGGATGCGCTACTAAGCCTGTGGCGCAGCGGCGTCGATGAGAAAGGCCAGATAAACGGAACCCCGTTCAAACTGATAGACGAGATAGACAAGGGCACACTGAAAGAAATACTAAAAAATGTGGAGATGCACGACATGAGCGCAGACCCTGTGCCAGACACGTCGAGATTTGATACAAAGTCCGATTCCAAGTACATGGCTCCCGTTATGTTCAAAGAGTTCATAGTCAAAACCCCCGAGGTGCTGCCATCTGAGGGCTACACCTACCTGATAAGGGAGAAGAAAGGCGCTGACGCATACCTGCGGCTTCTTTACAATATCTGGAAATACGGGAACATGACGCCCATTGATGAAGGCGGCGTGGATGTCAAGGAAATAAGGGATGCCGTTGTGGTTGTGGAAAGCGAGGATCTCGACAACATCTATCTTCCAGACTGGATGCTGAATGCAAAGGCCCTCCGCATTTCAAAAGAGGGCCTTGAGAATTATTACAAGACGCAGTTCACAGACGAGCCCTACAGGTCGCAGATGTTCAAAGGAGTCTCAAGCTTCAACAGGCCCAGGGAGTACCCGTACATGTACACCGAGCTGATCTACGCGTTCCCGCGGCCAGTCGAAGTCGACAATACGATCAAGGACCTGTTCGAAAGGAAGGGCTACGAAGCGGCAAAGGAGTTTGTAAAGCTCAACTCTTACCTTGACAAGGACAAAACGGAATCGTTGATTGCGGATGTGGAAAAGGAAAGCATAACTGACAAGGAAAAGCTGGCAATACTGGTTGAGGGCCTGCTTCCCAAGACTGACCAGGTTGCGAACGTAATCGACAGGATAAAGAGAAAGAGCGCAGACCTTGACAAGGAGATCATCCTCTGGGATGTGAGGGTGCATTCAAGACTTGAAAGCGGAAGGCCGTGCCTTATCAAGTTCTCATTCTCGGTCAGGAACGGCACGGTCGACGTCCACGTGTTCGCAAGGAGCCATGACATCTGCCAGGCCTGGTTCTTCAATTTTTACGGCATAGCGAAGCTGCTCGGAAAAGTTGCAAAAGAGTCGAACAAGCGTCCGGGGCGCATAACAATTGAATCGGAATCCGCGCACATATACCGGCAGGATTGGCAGACTGTCGAGAAACTGATCAAGGAAAGGATCGGAGACGCCCCAATAGACATGTACTTCAGTCCTGAGAAGGACACAGATCCAAGGGGCATCGTGAACATCGTTGTCTTGGATGGCATCATAAAGCTCAAGCTGCAGAATCCGAATACAGGCGAAATCCTGCTTGAACTGGACGGGAAGACTGCCCGCGAATTGCTATACAAAATAAAGCATTTCGGCATCATCTCCAGGATAGATCATGCCGTGTTCATAGGATCAGAGCTCGCAAAGGCGGAGATGTGCATCAAGCTGGGGATAGACTACAAATACGACACTGCCATAGAATTGCCGAACGGGGAAAGGCTTGTCAGCTGACTGACAAATGCATTTTTACCTGAGGACAAGACTTACTGCTTCCTGCAAACTGTAATTAGGGATGGTACCTTCTTCTGTTCCTGTTGTCTCCGCCCCAGCCGTGGTTACCTCCATGCGGGCGAGCACCAGTGTCATGTCTCTCATACTGACGCGCGCCCGTGTCGTGCTGCCTGTTCCAGCTCGTCGTCCTTCTGCCGGCGTGCTCGCCACCGCCCCTGCTGAACCTCTCCCTGTTGCGTTGCGGGAGCTCAAAGTTAGTGTACTTGTCAAGATTCAAGCGCAGCTCCTCCATCCTGATGTTCATCCCGTTCTGTATTGCGTTAAGCAGCCAGCGTTCGTCGCGCGTCAGTATGGTGAATGCGCGGCCAGCCTTGCCCATCCTTGCGGAACGTCCTACCCTGTGCACGTAGTTCTCGGAAGTGTCAGGCGCGTCGAAGTTTATTATGTCTGTGACGTTCTCGATGTCCAGACCCCTTGCCGCTATGTTGGTGGCGATCAGGAACCTTGCGCCCTCCTTGAAGCTGTGCAGCGAATGCTCCCTTCTTGCCTGGGTGAGCCCGCCGTGCATGAGTATGGCGTTGAATCCCTTCTCCATGAGAACACTGTGCACCAGTTCCGCCTCTCGCTGCGTATTGAGAAATATTATGCACTTCTTCGGGGATACCTGGTCTATGTATGCGAGCAGAGCTGCGAACTTCATGCGCCCGCTTGCGAACGTGTAGCCGTGCGCTATGGTCTCTACGATGAGCGTCTCCTCGCCCCCTATGCTCAGGGTTGCGAAATCGTTCTTCATGTGGTGGCGCGCGATCGTGACTATCGCACCCGGCATCGTCGCCGAGAACAGCATAGTCTGCCTGTGCGCCGGCGTCTTAGCCAGTATGTAATCCACGTCCTCGATGAAGCCCATGTCAAGCATGCGGTCCGCTTCGTCAAGCACGACAAACTTCACGTGCTCTAGCCTGAGCACCCCGCGATCCATCAGGTCAATGAGCCTTCCCGGCGTGCCGACAACGATGTCCACGCCTGCCCTCAGTGCGCTGACCTGCACGTTCATCGAAGCGCCGCCGTAAACCGTCGCTGTGCGTATGTGCAAGCGCCTGCCGATGCTCTCCGCGAAGCTTGTGACCTGCAGTGCGAGCTCTCGCGTTGGCACGACGACAAGCGCGCTGACCGCATTTGTGTGCGGCATGTTCTGCATTATCGGAATCATGAAAGTGCCGGTCTTGCCGGTGCCTGTCTTTGCTCTGACTATCACGTCCTTTCCTGAGAGAACGACTGGCATGGCCTGCTCCTGGACCTCGGTTGCAGCGGTAAATCCGATTGCACGCAACGCGTTCAGCAGCTCCGGCTTTAGCGGCATTTCAGAAAATTGTTTCAATATAACATCTCAAGCGATTAAGTCTGGCTTTCTATGCAAGCAATAACAACAGTATATTGGAAAGCGAGACTTATATGCCTTGCGAAATCCCTCCTGGCACCCGCAAGTTTACAAAAGCACAGATTTCCACACGTAAACTGCAACAAAAGACAGCTATAAATATCTGGAAACGCCCAATGACTGTAAGTGATAAAATCCCAAGAGATATACTCCGCCCGACTGCAAATTCGGAGGGCAATGGTTTCGGAAGTTTCCTTGATAAGGCAACACAGATAGCCGAAGCTATGACAAATATCGATGCGTTTTTGGGGAGAAGAGCCGGTATGAATGTGATTGAGCAGGTAAATGAAAGAAAAGAAATGGGCTCTGTCTTGGACGTGCTCGCTTCTCTGGAACCGACAAGCGAGGACCTGGAACCTTCCAAGGCGTTGGCAGAATCCCTGATTATTGATCTTCTGAATGAAGAAGAGTTGCATCTCGCATCAAAACTGGCGTCTATCCTATTCAAATCAACAGACGCGGATCCAGAAAATTTCAAAGGAACCGTGAGTTACCTGGTCGCGCATTTCGTTACAACTGAAAAATGCATGGCCGACGTGCCCGAGGCGCTCATGACTTTTGGGTTCACAAGCAAGGACATAGTGCGCTATTTTGGCAGCTTCACGATCTCGCCAGTGCTAACTGAAGTGAAAGCGCTTTTTGATGAAGGCTGGTATGACACTGCTGCCGGGCTGCTCGAAGCCTTCAAACTGGGTGACGCGAATGTGGAACGCCACTTGGGGATAAAAAAGGAGGCGGACCAACTCGCATCGCAATTAAACGATTATATCTTTGCAGACTCAAAGCCGATAATAAGGGAGCTGGAGAAGGTTGACGCGCTCTGGAGGAAAGGATACGATGACGATGCAATGGAACAGCTTTCGGCCATAAGGCAGGCATACGCCAGTGTAGGCCGCTTTTTCGGATCTACAAGCGAAGCAGAACTCCTCAAACCAATGGTAAGGCAGCTTATCCATATACAGCATGCATCAAGGGGCGAGCGGATAAACGACGCCATAAAGGCCGTTCTGGCCCTTAAGCTGATACCGCCAAGCAGTACGCTACGGCTCTTCAAACATGATGTTGAGGGGGAGCTGGTGCCGATTTTGGAAGGCGCAGAGATGTCCCGGACCGCAGGATCAGAGGCGGAGGCCGCAGAAGCAGATACCAGAGCAGCAGAATTGGTCTCGTATTTCAAAATAGCGCAGGACAAAGTCTCGGCAATAGAGCAGAAAATAAACAATGAACGGCTTCTCCGCCAAGAAGGAAATCAAGCGATTATGATTATAGACCGTATGTTGAATGTGATGTACGCTGATGAGGCGTGTGGGGATATCGCATCTTCTTTATTCGAAACGTATGGCCGAGAGCTTTTAGAGCACTATCTGGCACGACCTGTTGCCTTGGCTGTTGTTGTAAGCCCTGAGGGATATACTCTGGCTGACATGTTTGCCAAGTATGCACAACCGGACGTTGTCAAGAGGCTTCTCACTGTCGCAATAAACTACGACTTGGCCTGGAATATCCTGTCCAGAACCCATACCCTGGGCAGCGAGCGCGTAAGTACAAGTACGCTTGCTCTGGCTAAAGCGTCCCTGGAAGGCAGAGATGACGGCTTCCTGTCCCGCTTCGCATCAGAAGCCATAAAGGTGCTTACTACCTACGTGATGGCACATGCCATAGACCAAGACTCGATAAAGGTAGCCATGGATTTCGGACTAAAAGATGAAGTGGAACTTGCAATGCTGGAAGAAGTTCAGAGCAACCAGGTGATGTCCCTTGTCTTGGGAGCTGCCAGGTATTTTGGCTCACCAAGCGAAACAGTGAAACAAGGAGCGTTGCTCGTGTTTATCAATCTCCTGTATTCGGGCCATTACAGTGCTGCCAAAGAAATTGCCGACGCTTTCGAACTATCAGATCAGAAAGTAAAACCAAACGTAGTTGAACTGCTTCAGTCTTTAGTGCAAAACGGCAGCCAGACTAACTTCTGTGATGCAATCATGTATCTCAAATTAGAAAGCAGGGATCTAGGTGCGGCCTTTACACAAGTGGCGATAAAACAGATCGTAGAACTTGTGGATGAGGGGGCGTTTCAATTTGTGGCAAAGCACTTCCACACTTTAGGACTATTCCGTAATGACTTTTCAGAATCCATCGTGCTGTGCGTGATGAACAAAGTCAGGGAGTCAGTTAATGCAGGCGATCTGTCCCTTGCTGCGGGATTGATCGAAACTTTTCACCTTAAACGCAATGACTTCACGGATATAATACCGGCTGTTATAATTAAAGTCAAAGAGTCGGTGTTTAGGGGGGACCTTGCTTCTGTAGCAGACGCAGTTTATTATTTCCAACTGGAAAGAGAGGAACTGGGGCTTGTAATGCCCAGGGTAATAAATAAGGTTGTAGCACTCAGGACCGAAGGAAATTTTGATGAAGCTTCAAGAATCGCCTTGGATTTTGGAATAAACTCCGACGAATTAACCGAGGAGGTGTTTAAGCCGATAATGGATTTCGTATTTAATCAATACCTTGCTTCTTCAGCCAATTCTTCAAGGGATGAATCGCAGTGATATTTGAGGGCTTAGATACCAGTTCGTGCCTTCAGGTCAATGGTATTTCTGCTTCAGAGCCAGTATCGCAAGTGCCAGGGCCAGCGAAACGATGCTCGTGATTATCAGAGGCAGCGATCCCACATACTCTCCATAGATTGCCCAGAGTAACAAGCCAGTGCTAATTATCACATACATTGTGCGAGACACATCCTTACTAGAATGGGTTTGCAATATCTTGAGCGCCTGTGGAATATATGAGATTGTAGTCAGCGTTCCAGCCACAAGGCCTAGCAATAGGATTGCATTCATATCATGACCTCCAGTAAAGGATATGGTGTGCTGGATAACTATAAATGCATTCCAATCAGCAAAATGCAAGAGCGTCTAAGAAGGTATAAATATCTCCCAAGACGATATACTGCCTGACTGATGTCGAGAATGGGTTCTTGAGTAAAAAATTACACAGTTTCAAAAGTAAAAATCAGAGTGTGCGCATGCTAGAATCTGATTCTGAAAAGATAATCCTGAAGGTATTTGATGCAAAGACCTCAGAAGAAAAAAGGCCGCACACGTGCAGCGTGTGCGCAATATACAAAAGGGAGATAACAAAAGGGAACAAGGAGGCTCTCAAGTTCTACAAGGACCATATCGCCGAAGTGGCACGGAGGAACAACGGCGTGACAGTGGTGCTGCGCGGCAAGGCAAGAAGAAAGATGCTTACCGGTGCTACTGACGAACCAAGGCAGGTCTAGAGGCAAGTGCCCAATAGGTATATCGAATCGGAAACATCTGCCTATATAAAAGCGTACATGCAATAAAATGCATGGCAAAATTGACTTGGAAGTTGTTTGAATACGAGTATTCTCTAGCTGAATTCATCATGAGCTTCGTGATCGCGTTCATTTTTGGTTCCTTATTGCTGGTGAGCCTAACAAGACTTACAGCGTATAGCATTATTGCCCTATCCGGGGTCTTTGCGCTTGTTTTGGGGGCCATATGGACGTACATCCATGCCCATGACCTGTTAGGCTTCAATGTCAAAAGAAAACAGTGATCCTGCTTTCGTGCTCATGGAAGGTAAGGTTTACAAAGAAAAAAGGGACGGAGTGGCTTGTTAGGGCTGCCGACATACATAACTAGCGGGCACATGAATACTGAAATTTCCGTATGCATAGTTAGTTCCAGTATTATACGCCTTGACCGCAGTCGAGTTTGGGCCTATGCTGTAGAATAGGATAGACGGGTAGCTGCTTATTGTTTCGTTATACTCAAACGGGGAGAATGCGCTGATATTGTAATATCTCAGATAAACCCAGTCATTTGAGACAAAATTACAATTGCTGAGATTAAGCGCTTTTATGACATTCGCACCATCAACAAAGACAGGGTTGCTGCTTCCCGGAGATATTCCGAGAAAGCTAGAGCCGTACGCTCCGAATATGGCCAGCATAGATATGGCAGAAAAAGCAAAGAGTATGTAAGTTGGCACTGCTCTGTATTTCTTTTTTTCTTTTTTATCCATGGCCTTCGTATTTATCATACTGGCAAACAGAAGACCGATCGAAGCGAATAGGAAATAGCCATATCTGGTTTGGTCGAATGTGGTCTCATGAACTCCCAATATCATAAATTCGACAATTGCAAGTAAGAAGAATGCGCATAGGACCATATAGTTAATACGTTTAGAAGTTAGCGCAGCCTTCA
>CAISDH010000037.1 GCA_903884115.1 uncultured Microcaldota archaeon
TATTTTAGAAGATACTTATATGCTTGGTTTTAAGGCAATCTGTTTGCGGAAGTTTGTGATTTTGTAAAACTGACGTCGACAAACAGGATGAGATAGCTGCGCATAGCGCGTGCAAACGGCGCGCAAAGCGTATTTTTCTCAAACTTGCTTAGAATTGCTAAGATAGTTTTAGGATTAACCGTTTTACTTGCCGTACAGCAGTTCGAAGACCTCAGTCTTCCTTAAGAATGCAGCCTCTGTCGCCTGTTCTTTCGTAAGCTCTTCAACAATTGCCTTCCTTTTTAGTTTGAATATGGAAACAGCAGTCAGAACGGCAGCCGTGCCATCCTCGCCCTCGGCCATAAGTGCTTTTCCCACAGCCCGTATGGCCTTCGGCTTGAAGGCTTTTGCTTCGTCTTCCAGCCCGAAAGCAGTGAGCACATTCAAGGCTTTTATAAGCTCTACATTATCCAGAAGCAACTCTACAGCTTCTAGCAACCTTGGTTTTAATGGAGCAGCTTCTCCAGGCGTTAAATCAGGGATCAGAGTTACTACGGCGTCTGCCACTTCGTTAGCGGCCGCACCAACATCTTCTGCATCCCGAAGCTTTGCGCCTATCGCTTCCAATATGTCTGACCTGATGAGCTCTAATTCAATGGCAGTTGGCCTGGAACGCCGAGCCGCATATGTGGCACCGTCAAGATCGCCCCCATTCGCAAGAGCCCTAAGGTAACCTAGCTGTTTTTGTTCCGCATCTTCGATTTGCTCTGTTTTGTCTTTAGTAACCACTAGAATCCTCTCATATACATGATGTTTGTGCGGCCTTCATCTTTTAGCCTTTCTATACAGGAACAACGCCATCTCTTCTGCACTCTCTTGCAGTTCATTTAGTTCTTCCTTTGTTGTGTGCTTGAATTGTCTGAATTCTGTGAATAAAGAATCAAAATCAGAGTATGCTTGCAGATACCCTGCTTTTATGTATGGTTCAAGCCTCTCATGTTTGATTGCAGGAGGCTGTTCAATCCGCAGCAACAAGATGTCGAAAGCCGTGCGAACGGAATATCCGACGTCGAGAAGGAAGTCGAAGAGGCAATCCTTGCATCTGAACCAGTTTGTCAATGGCAGCAGTTTCTGACGGTCCTCTTTATCGAGAAGGGTCCATTTTATCTTGCTGGTCCCGTTGAATTCGTCTATGAAACTTGCGTCCATGTCTGCCCCTTTTTTGAGTATCACCCAAGGATGGCTGCAGCGATCTCCATCGCGATGGCCTTCACAGGAATAGGCAGTCTCAAAGTGACAATAGTTCAAAGCACGCACAAGGTCTGCTATGCCTGCGTCTACGTCTATGGGCCCGTTCAGGGCAGGCAGCTTGAGCATTGACAACGCAGCGCCATCTTCCCTGTCTTTTGCGTCATCTTGCGTCAGTTGTTTTGAAATAGGCATTGAAACCCTTCACAAAAAATATGGATTCTGGAATATGCACGCATTAAGCAAGTTCTTCAAATGTGTCTGGAATTGCCAAGACAGTCGGAGAAGCAGCTTACTGCTCTCTGCGCAAGCGGTCTAATCGAACCTCTTTCTCGTCCTGTCCTCCTAGAACGCCCTCTGAGGAGATGTGCCCGTCAGAAGCATACCTGTGCGCACTGAAGACTTCCCGCGAACTGCCACGCATTTTTGCCGCAATTGCAAGTTCCTTAGTTTCGGAATTAAAGTCCTTTGATGCCTGCAGATACTCTGCGCCACGTTCATGGAAATATGCCACGGCACTTGTTACAAGGTCGCCCTGTCCAAGATCCAGGAAGTCGTATCTATCTGCCATACTGCCAGTTATCTGTACTTGACGTTCTTTTGGCAATTCTGACAGTTCCCTCATAATGCCTATAATTGCACGGACCATCTCGATGCCGCCCTCATAGTTCTTCACGCAATTTTTAACAAATGCACGCCATTCCTCTTTACAAGCTTCATCTTGCTTTATGTATGGCGTGCCAAGATATGACAGTCTGTCAGCCATTGGCCAGTGCGACATGTATGGCGGTCTGATATGTCTATTTGGCATGTTATCACAATAGAGTATGTGCCAGATGCTCAAGCCCCAAAATCACTCTTTTTCGTCCTTGCGTTCTAGTTTCAATAGCTCCTGCGCTTCTTTGCTGTCAACAAGCTTAGCTATATCGTCTTCCTGATTTGTTTCGCATATTTTTTGGGCGAGTTTATCTATCTCGTTTTCCTGGTCTATCTCGCATAATACCAGAAATTCCTCTTGCTGTTTGTTTTCTTCTTCAGCAAGCTGTGCAGCGTTCTTTGTATCCTCTTTTAGAGTGACGTCTTTCTCCTTATTTGGCATTTCCTTGCTTGGCATTTAATCACGTAATATGCTGCGTTTTCCAGATATTTATATTTTTTCATTCGGTGAAAACAGGATAAAAACAGGGGTTTCTTCAGACTTGTTTGTGGTTGCTAAAAGATAATTTACTGCTAGAGTGTAGATATATCTGTGCGGAGAAGCGCATGGTTTGTTATTGCAATGACTTTATCTCCAGGTATTCTGAATGCCCCTGCTACGTAGTTGACAGCATCCGCCCACCCTTCCTTCAATTCTGTTCTTGCTTTCTCAACAAATTCGGGAAGCTGCGTCATCGCCTCTGATCTGAAAGACGCCACTTCCTCTTCTGTCAGTTTGAAAAGCGAGACTGCATCTGCAGCACGGTATAACGCTCTTTTATCCAAAAGCGCTTTCACGGCCTTTATCACGTCTGGTTTGAAAGAGCCCACCTTGTCGTTAAGACCAAAAGCAGAGATCGCGTCGCATGCAATGCGAGGGTAGCCCAGCTCCAAAAACTTTTTGACTTCTGATCGGCCCATTTCTTCTTTTATTCCGCGCTTCTCGAGATAGCCAAGAGCCCATTCGCCTTCTGTCCTGCTTGTTTCTGGAGTCAATTTGCCTGTCGCGTGCCTCATAGGAACCCTTCAACTATTATGTTTTTAGTAGCCACAGTTAAACGCCTTGCTGGATAGCGTTATAAACATTATTTGAATGCGTCTTTCCGCGCCTTGTCGTCGTGAGCTGCAATCTGATATCCGCGCAGTATTGTAGCAATGGCCACGTCTCTGCTCGTGACTGCAATCTGGTACTTCGCACCATGTGCTCTCGCGGTGAAGAGAACCATGCTAGTTGATTCTTGCGGTTGCGTTACTGTTTTTGTTTGCTCTGGCATTTAATCACATAAAACATCTGGTTCTGGAAATACTTATATGTTTAGTTTTCTGGCAGTTTATTTGCTAAAGTTTGTTATTTTGTAAACATACCGTAGAAGCTACAGACGAGAAATGGAAGAGAGGAACAAGTATCCTATTTAGCAGGGTTTATGTCTCTCTCCTGATTGTTACTGGATCTAATTTTGGCTCTGCCGCTTTGTGGCCAGGGCATCTCAGAATAAGCACGTTGGAAGCTTTGCATGCACTGGTGTCTAGGCTCACCATCCACTCACCATCCTTACTGTTGGCGCGGGAGAGCGTAGCCGCACAGGATTTTGCTTCTGATGGCGGATATCTGATAAATGTGCCTTCTCCCGGATTGACGTATTTTTCAAATGTTCTCCTTAATTCGAGATTATTCCAAAACTCGTCTATATCTCCCCCTTTCTCGCACGAGAGCAGTACCGAGCGATCCGACTCTGCCATAGTGATTACTCGTGCAAGCGTCAGCACTTTTTCTTCGGGAAAACTTATGATTTTATACGTCTTGCCATTTGATTCTGCTGTGAAAATTGTGGTTTTGGCGTGTTCTGTCGGAAGTGTTACTGTTCTTGTCTGCTCTGACATTTAATCACACAAATGCTGCAATTTCCATAATATTTATACATTTCTTTTCATTGCAGATAATCTGCAGTTTGCATTTTTGCAAGACAACATCTAGAAAAAGGACTGTGAGAGAGCCACATATAAAGCTGAGGCAGACAGGTTTTTGTGCTAGGAATTCTGTGTCTGATGCTTAGCCTTAAACGGAGTATGCTCATCCTGCCGTCTCAGACTCTGCAAACCGCTTTGTTCCTTGGGCTCTGCTTCTTTGCTCGGCAGATTGAGCACAGAAAGCAATATCTCGATTTTGTCTGGGCCCAGTCCAGATATGTCCTCTTTTGTTAGCCTGAAAGCTGCAGCTGCGGTACAGGCAATTCCGAAGCCTTCATCCCCGCTTTCCAGAACAGCACCATCCATAAGTTTATCTATCTCGCTTACCACTTTCTGTATTAGCGACGCTTCCAGTTCCTCTCTTTTTATTCCGAAACCCAAGATTATGTTTGTAGCCTTATCTAGACTTTCTTCTTCCAGAAGCTTTCCCACTGCCTTTATCATGCCAGGCTTGAATGATGCCATTTCGTCGAATGTCAGATCTTTGAGATCAAAATCAAAGACGGCGTTTGCAGCCTCGACTATTTCTCCGCGATCCAAAAGCACCCTCATCACCTCCAACACCTTTGGTTTTAGAAAGTTTCTGTTCTCTGTTGGTGTCAGATATGAACGCCTGAATGCGCCTGCCGCTTCGTGAAGTGCCCCTTTATTAAGAAAGGTTATGATCGTATCCAGTTGCTCCATTCTGTCTTTTGTTTCCGTCGAGGTTCTGTCTTTAGCACTCGTCATAGAAATTACCCATATGATATACTGCTTAGGAGATATTTAAGCCTGTTGAGAGGCATTAAGTGCCATTACTTGCGGAGATGTTTGCTGGCCTGGTGCGTACCTGTATGAGGTTCGCCTTGTTTTGCGTTCTCGCCTGTTAGTCCGTTGAGGCGCAGCTCCCTTTCCAGCGGTGTTTCGAAACAGTTTTTTACCGCATCCAGATGTTTACTCAAGATTCCGGGTTCATTTTTTGGCATTTCTTGCACTGTTCGGTTCTTGTTGTGCACGCGTTTCGTAGGCATCACCTGCAATTTAACATGTTATTTATAAGATATTTAAGTAATACTGATAGAATATTTAAGTAATACTGACAGAGCAGCGGGCAGTAGTAAGAGACGTGCTCTGTAGCAAACAGGAAGGTCTAGAATCAAAGTGCGAAGCGAGTACAAGACAACCAGATACCAGTAGCCGCCAGATGTGGGAATGCCGTATTTCTCTCTGAATACGCGCATTTCAGTCTCTTGATGTGAATTTAAGCGGATGCTTCGGAAGACTCAAGATTTTTGTACAGCTTAGCCACATCGGCTTTAGGTATGTCGAAAAGTGAAATCACAGCACTTGTCGAAGGTACGCGCATGCCTTCGGGGTTGTAATTTCTGCCTGCCTCTTCTGACTTGCCGTGCTCCTTCTTGTAGATCTTTCCAAGTTCTGTAATCAACTTAGATCTAAAGTCTTCTGCCTCCTTACTCTTGAATCCGCGAGTCAGGTCAGCAACTGTTAGTGGAAGCTCTTCTATGAAGAACCCTGCTATGTTACTGGCTTTTTCCAGATTGGCCATACCTCCACGCTCCACAAGAGCTACAACTGTTTTTTTAATCTCAGCCTCACAATGCACGGCTATTGCTTGTTTAGATAGGCCTAATGCATGAATTTCGGCTCTGGCTTTTAACGTTTTGCCCTCAGCAAGAAGGCTTACAACTTGCAAATACTCTGCTTTTTTCTCTTCGTTCACCAGGGAAGGTACGCCCAATTTTAGAGTGTTGGCTATATTTAGGGCTTCGGTATGAGTCACATCCCTGTCCATTAATGCTAGAACTACATCCATTCTTTTTATTCCGAATGCCTTGACCTCTTTTGCGACCTTTTCTCTTTCCAGATCCCAGCGACTTTCTCGGATACCTGCCGCTTCGTATAGCTCTTTTGCACCAAACGCGATGTGATCTGCTGCTTTTAATTTTAGGCGTTCTACGGCCTCGGGCCTAATTCCTGTTTTTTCGATTAAATCTGCAGCCTTGCTTATCCTGCCGCCACTCACAAGCTTTTCAACTTCGGCTTTATTTTGTTCTGTTTCCTTATTCATAGTTGGCATAACAACACCCATCTGTTGAATAATGCGACACAGGAGATATTTAAGCCTATCGTGTTTCCTTACGGCTTGGCGCGCGTAATATAAAAATAGCATAATCTCGTCAAGAAGACGCATGCTTTCAGAGCGATCTGGTTGCTTAGAACCGTAGGTCAGACGTTACATCGCTATCTGGGGCTTCTCGTATCCTCTTAGCATTTACCCTCAATAGCTCTGCTTTTTCAGGCATTTTAATTTTCTCTGCGAAGTATGCTGTTCTTTCTAGGATAGTTGCAAGGTTTGCCCTGTTTTCTTTTGGTGTGTAATCTTCGATTGGTGCTACTTTTGTTGGCATCTTATCACACTGGATTATCAATTTCAGGAGATACTTATATATTTGGTTCAGAGCAGTTTGTTTGCGCGGGTTTGCGTTTTTGTAAAATACATAAATTAGGAGATGTTTAGGCAGTCCGAAGGCGTATGCTCCGTCATGGCGAGTCAGGTATCCGACTTACTGCCTTTAAGGCCTTGTTTTTTCTGATTCTTCCGTTCAAAAAATATTCGAGCACTTCCTGTTTCTGCAATGTGAAAGTCCCTGTTAATTTTGCGACTAATTCTGCTGCGGAGTTCAAAGTTCCTTTATCGGCGTCCCTAGCAATTTCCTTTGCTTTTGCCAGCACCTCTGATATCACCCACTCGCGCGGCTGTCCGATTGAGGCACGGACTTCTGCGACGTCGCACTCACATGCATCCTTTGCCTTCAGGAGCGCCACGAGGCCGTTTATTTTCTCTCTTATTGCTATTCGCTCTATCCTTTCAATCGAACTGATATCAAATTCGCGCAGTTCCTGCTCCTGCACCATCTCCGAACCTTCCAATGCGGCAGACCTTTTTTCCAGGATGCTGACTGCAGTGTACACAGAGGCTTGCTGGCGCACGGTAGTGGTTCTTAGCCAATCTTCGTCAGGCCTGGACATCTCTTTTGATAGTTTATTAAACAGCTCAGTGAAGCCCACCAGCAGGCAGTCTAAAGCGAACGCATATTGGCCATTTGCAATGTAAGCTTTTACTTCGTCCAATGCTGCGGTCGTATCGTCCCTTATCCAGATGTCCATACCATAGCGAGCACCCAGGATATTCGTTAATGTTTTTGCTAGCTTCTCGTCGCCCTCATCTATTTTGTGAGCAATCTCAAGATCCACCCTGCTCAGCGCAGCGTTAGACTCTGCCACTGTTTTTGAGCGGCCATCCAGGCTTTCGCACAAAGCCTGCGAGAGCTTTGATATGCTGCGAAACATTGCTTCGGCAGTTTTGGTTAGGTCTGGTTTATGCTTGCCTGTCTCATTTGTTGCCAATTTAGACGCATTTACGAATAGTTCCTGAAGCACGCAGTCCAAGGCTTCCTCGTTCCTGTTGAGATTGCGATAGATTTCGGCAGAGGATGCCCTTTCAGACGTTGGGTTGTGTTCGGTTTTACTCTTCTGCACTGGCATCTTATCACGGCGAATAGCATAAAACCTTGGAGATACTTATATGCTCGGTTTCTGAGCTGTTTGTTTGCGGAAGTTTGCGGTTTTGTAAGTACGGCCGTTAGAAAGACATCTTTAGAAAGTCCAGAACTGTTGGACTTTCCAAGAAGTGCATACTAATACCCCCAACGACCCCAATACAGATGCTGCAGACTTGAGTCTAAGGTCTTATCTGGCCAGGGATGCCATCTCGTTGTCGTATTTATTGTTGAGTTCTGAGCTGTTGTGGATTTCCTAATGTGCGATCTGAGCTCGGTTATGGTATGCTCGACCACTTCTGAGTCGACACACTTCGAAAGCACCATAGAAGCGGCATCTAAAGGAAAAAGGTCATTAGAGATGGATACCTCAATCTGTCCTGTTTTGGAGTTGATAGCAGTAAGCACAGCCGAAGCCCTTTCCCCTGCTTCCGGATTGTAGATATAGCCCAATTGTCCAGGCTCAAGCGCCACGATGGTCTCTGCTATCTTGGGCGCATCATCAGACGTGAGCATGCTAATGGGCACGCCCATGATTTTTTTCAACAGGTGTTGCGTATACCTTGTTCCTGGCGCGTCTGGACCTTCATTTTTAGGGTATTCTAGAATCACATAAGCCTCGCTGTCTATCGTGACTCTCTGTATTCTATTTGGAAATGGAATAGGCATATGCTTGAGTTCTTCTTTTATGGCGCCTAATATTTGTGCGTCGGTTAGTTGTGAGCACACTT
The DNA here is from genome assembly GCA_903884115.1 of uncultured Microcaldota archaeon. Classification (GTDB taxonomy): domain Archaea; phylum Micrarchaeota; class Micrarchaeia; order Micrarchaeales; family Micrarchaeaceae; genus CAISDH01. The sequence continues at coordinate 8,183 of CAISDH010000037.1, forward strand.
CTGTTTTCTGCGGCATTTGATCACGTATATGTTGTGATTTTCCTAATATATATGTTTTATCTTTTATTGCAGATTGTTTGCGCGGATTTGTGATTTTGTAAAATGCCACTAGGGGTAAACTAGACACGGCAGAGAACCTTTTAATAAGAGCTCGGCTCTCAATCTATCGTAGTGCCCCCGTAGTATAATTTGGATAGAACGCGGGCTTCCGGAGCCTGTAATCCGGGTTCAAATCCCGGCAGGGGCGGACGGTTATGAGGTGCGATACATTCCATTCGGAATATACGGACGCTCGACAGTTAACCTCTACTGCGCCAGATTACTTCCATCTTGGTCAGGACAGGTGCGATAAAGAGATAGAGCGCATCATCTTACTGAACGATAAAGCGGTGAATTGAATTCATTTTGAGGACAAGACTGGACAATACAACAACCCAGGTCTAAGGTCTAAGA
>CAISDH010000038.1 GCA_903884115.1 uncultured Microcaldota archaeon
ATTTTGCCGGGTTTTTTGCAGACATCACATCGCTTTGGCTTTTTCCGCCCGGCTAGTTTCTCCTGTCGATTTATATACAATCTTCCTCCATATCCAGGATTCCGTATAAGAAAAGCTTTGTTAAGTCTGTTATGCTCTTCTGGGTTTTCTAGTCTACGTTTCTTTGTGCGAATCCGTTCTTGCTCACGGTTTCTAATAAGCCAAAGCTTCATTGACTTAGCCCTATTTGTTTTGCACTCCTCATCTGTGAGTTTTCGTTTCATATAGAAAACTCTTTCAAAGCACCCCAGTTCGGACCAACTTCACCATTTGATTTCATCTCCATCGGTTTCACATCGATAGATAGCATGCACTCCTTTAATACATTCATTTCTTGTCGAGCACCTTTATCTGACATTGGTAAGTTAATGTCAATCTCATCATAAACCGATGTTATGAACTCTTCCTGCCTTTTCGGATGTTCCTCATATCTGCAAAGAATTTCTTTCGTAACGTCAGCGCCACTACCTTGACAAAGATAGTTAGTTAATTTATATTCAAATGTCATATTACGGTTAAACTTTTCTACATATTTTGGCTCTTCTACATAGTAGAGCCGTCCACCCCATGTTCTTATCGGCGCCCCTGTCCGGCTCAGGTCCTTCAAAGCATTGTCAAGTTCCTTAATACTAGGTATAGCGGCATTTAAAGCTCGTTGAACAAGTTGAGCAATGGGCCGCTCATCCTCAGACAACTTGAGTAACTCCATGAGACCCGTAATTCCTTGGCCATATAACCTAGCGAACACAACACCTTTGGCAAGGTCTCTCTCAAAACTATCTCGTAGGCCGGCCTCACGTAATTGCCGCTCTATCTCTGCCCTAACTATTTCATGAATGTCATAATTCGGATCATTAAGGAAGCCCTCCATAACAGGGCCTTCCTCAAAAAACCCAAAGAGCCTTAATTCCTGTTGGTTAAGGTCTCTTCGGCCCCACTGCTTTCCTTTTGATGGCAGTGCATAAGTCCTAATAAATGGTAGTTCTGGAACCTTAAGCCATGCAGGGTGTACATAACCTAAACCTTTACTCTTAGCCCATTTTTTTGGGAGATTTAATAGGTTAGGCTTACTGCAAATAATGCGACCTGACCTAGCCCCTTTTGTATCCTTTGTGTCACCCTTTGCTGATCGAACAGATGACCAAGACGGGTGAATGACATCGCCATTTCCAGCAAGTTCTAGCCAAGGAACCATAAAAGTATCAAGGCATGTTGATCCTTGCGATTTATACGTCATGACTTGATACACTTTTTTATCAGTGAACATATCAATCGTCAGTTGTTTCTTGCCCACACCACGCTGCCCCTTAGGTGTCAGCTTAAAGTTTTTAACGACACCTTTCTCATAAAGCGCGTCGCCAAGTTGCTTATCCGAATTGAGGTTGATGTCTCCAAGGCGCTTCCGCAGCCATGCGTCCGCTTTATCCATGCCCTTGCGCAGGAGAGGTATGTCGCGCTCTAGGCCGGCCGCATCAATCCGCATACCTTGGCGGGCATTTCGCAGCAGGATCGGCATCAGCCGTCGCTCGCGGTCGTATGCCTCTCCCATGCCTGCGTCGACGATCCGCGGATAGAGCCAGTCGAAGAGCCTGCCCATCCGTGTCAGGTCGCCCTTGTGGTAAGGCTTCACAATAGAATACGGGGCCTTCTGAATATAGGCCATGGCAGTCGACGGCTTCTGGTGTGCTGCC
>CAISDH010000039.1 GCA_903884115.1 uncultured Microcaldota archaeon
AGATGGTGTTCGTGGACAACGTAGAGAGATATACTGCATTTGCTGCATAGTTCAGCAGCGCGTTGCTTGACGAGCCCTCGAGCCAGGAAGGTATGACCGTGCCGTTAGCATAGAAGAACTCCACATTGTCAAGGTTTCCTGCCTCGTATGCCTGATATTTTACGGAATTGATGGGCACCATTATCTGCGCGTTGGCGGGGAATGCAGAGGCTTGTGTGTTGGTGAGGGGAATTGGAACCTCATATACAACCCCACCAGGAGATGCTGTAGTAGTTGTTGAAGTTGAAGTTGAGGTCGTAGATACTGTTGTGGATGGCGTCACCAGTAGCGACGCTGCTGAGAGATATACGCACGGCTGGTTTGGAGCCGTGAGGCAGGAACTCGTCGCATTCACGTTGACAAGATATGTGCCAGGGCTGGATATCTGCTCAAGGTAGCCGCTGACGTTGACGGGCGTGTATGCAGTCACGTAGGTAATGCCGGCGCTTGTCTTTACCGCAAATATGATTTCGTGCCCTATGAGGTTGTTCTGCGTGCCGACATAGATTTTGTAGACATTTGGCGGGACCTGGATTAGCACCGTTTGCATCGCCGAATAGCCCTGGGAGCCAACAGCCGTTGCAACGCTCGCGAGCTCCGAGACGGCGCTTTGTGCAGAGCTTACAGAGAGCGAAGAAGTGGAAGTTGACACTTGCATGAATGCCAGTATCAGGACAGGTATGAGTATCATCAGGCCGAAACCTAGAGTTATGAGGAGCTCCAGGCTGGACTGCGACCTTGCAGGAATTCTATGCGGCACATTCACGGAGTTTCTACCTCTCTGGGGGATTGACCTTTCTCATCGTCAGCATGTAGTCCTTCTCATTTAAGACCTGCGCCTTTAGCTTTTTGAGCAGTTCCCTGAAGGCAGTCTCGAACCTGTAATCCATGACGTGCAGGCTTATTATCCCTCTTCTGTTCAATGAAAGCCGCACGTAGAACTGGTATGCATGCTGCTTGCCCTTTATGCGCAGCGTTATGTAGTCTATGTGCATCCCGTGTAGCCTTTCGACATCAGTCATGAACTTGTTGAGCTCTTCCCTGAGATCGTCCTGGTACTGGTAGGTATACGAATCAAAACCGGAGATGTACACCCTCCTTTCCTGTATGTGCCTCCTCGCGATGATGCTCTCAAGAACATCGAAGACCGTGAGCATTCCGACAGGCATGCCCTTCTTTGTAACGACCAATGACGATATGTTGTGCTCGACAAACTGGCGCACAGCATCGGATATGCCGCGATCCTGCGATATCGATACGACATTGGACACCATGACGCTGCTCACAGGGACATTGGATGGCGAAGACGGCTTTGACTTCATATCGGGCAGGCGGTCTGAAGGTATTGCAAATTTGTACATTATGTCATGGCCGGTCACGAGCCCCGAGAACTTTCCGTCCTGCAATACGGCCAGCCTCTTGACATTGTGCATGCGCATCGCGGAGATTGCTTCGGAGATGTTTGCGCTTGCGTCTATCGAAAGCACAGGGGTCGTCATTACCTCGCGGATCTGCATGCTCTCCAGTATGCCAAGAGACAGCAGCATCTTCAGCAGGGTCTTGCGCTCCAGTATTCCCCCTATCTTCTCGCCGTACAGGAATGGCAGGGCCCTGACCCTTGAGCTGTAAAAATAATACACCGCGTCGTCTATCGAAGTGCTGTTCGTTATCTTCGGGACCTTGACTGCGTACTTCTCCACGCTCTCGCCCGTTGATAGCTTCAAGCCGTGCCCCGCATTGTACAGCGCATGCGAGTCGATGATGCCATAGTAGGCTTTGCGCTTGTTTATTATCACTGCGTTGTACTTGTCCAGCGAAGGCAACACCTTAGATACAGGCGTCTTGCAGTCGAAGGACATGGTTTTCGTTACCAGCGTGTCCGGAATGCTTACATCTCCACTCATAATAAGGCCGGAAGGATATGAAAGATAAAGTATAAGTATCTGGAAGGTATCGGGACGCTGCTAGGATATCCGCGTCGATCATGCAGGTTTCACAGCAGTTTCACGCAGCACCATGATCAGACGCGGCGGACGTGCAGGATATGGCTATGAAAATACCCCGAATGCCACTGTTGGCTGGGCATTGTTTGGCGGGTATGTGCGGGTGCGCATCCAGTAATAGAACTGGTTTACGCCAGAGTCTGTCCAGAATCCGGCTTTGCCTACGGCAGGAGTCCAAGCATAGCTTGTAGGTAGCTGACCATAATTCACATACCAATAGACATTCGTAGTTGATACTGTCTGACCTAGCAAATAGAAAGTGTTTAAGTTTCCGGCAGGATTGGAAGAAAGATCTCTGTTGCCTCCAGCTTCAAGGCCTTCCCAGGTGACAGAGCATCCCCAGTACCAAGGACCGCCAAGATTGCAGCCACCAGCAGTATTAGTGCATGTTGCATCATCAAGCCCGAAATAGATACATCCTGAAGCCACTTTGGCTTCTCCATATGCCTCATAAATGAAAGGAGGAGTGAGAGAGTTAGTGGATTCGGTTCCGATGTTTGAGCCTGAGGATGTGAGTGTAAGTCCGCTGCTTGCAGTCAAGGATATGCCCGATTGCGTAGACCACCCGCTTAGAGAACCTGCAGAAGTGAAGTCATTATAATAGCCGAAGATGCTTGCTCCGTTGTCATATGTCGCATAGGCGCTTGACAGCTCCGGCGCCTCTCCGGTTGTCGCGGTGAACAGGTTCGTCGCGGTGGAAGCGAAGCCTATGTAGATCGTGTTCGAACAAGAGGCGCAGAGGAAATTGATGCTATTGGCTATGCGGAGCCAGTAGATGGTGTTCGTGGAGCCCGAGAGCCCTGTATTGCCTGCTGTGTTCAGCCCAACGTTGCTTATCGAACCCTCAAGCCAGGAAGGTATGATTGTGCCGTTCACAAAGAAGAACTCCACGTTGTCCAGGTTCCCTGCCTCGTATGTTTGGTATTTCAGGGAATTGACGGGCACCGTTATCGGGGAGTTTGCTGTAAAGGCGGTGCCCTGAGTGTTGGTGAGGGTTATCGGAACAGAGTGAAGAAGCCCAACGGGGATTGATGTGCTTGCGGGTGCT
>CAISDH010000040.1 GCA_903884115.1 uncultured Microcaldota archaeon
AGGTTTGGTATCAGGTCGAATCTCCTTTTGAGTTGCACGTCTATCTGCGCCCATGCGGTCTGCACCCTGTTCCTCTTCGTCACGAAACTGTTGAATATTACCACGATGGCAAGCAACAGTATTACGACAATTCCGATCACAATGCCTGTAATAAGGTCTATCATAATTATACCTCCGATTATTATTTGGGCTTAAACTTAAAAAATGTTGGTTATCGCTTCGGTAATGCGTGTTTCAGCGGGTTCCTCTTCCATTCATCGATGTACTCTTCAAGTGCTAATTCCGAGGCTTTACCTGGTCCGTGTTTGTATATGGGGGATATCGCAAAAAATCCGTGGGCGCCTAGTTCCTTTATCTTGGGAACATGCCACGGCATTATGCCTCCGGCGGCAATCACAGGTATGTTCACAGCATCCACTATGGACTTCAATCCATCGAGACCCATCGGTTTATCATCAGGTCTAATTGGGGATGAGAACACAGGATCGGTGCCCACATAGTCAGCACCGCCGGCTTCGGCAGCCTTCGCCTCGGCAACGTCCCGGACAGTTATTCCCATGGCTTTGTCCTCCAACAGCCCTCTTCCCTCCTCGAACGGCAGCTCGGCACGCCCTCTCCTGCTGCCGTAGTGTATCCCGTCGGCGCCAACTGCATCGGCTATGGCGAGGGACATTCGTGGATGGAAGTGCACGTCCACTATGAGCAGCGCATCCTTCGCATCGCACAGCTCTCTTATCCTTTTCGCATAGCCCAACGCTTTATCATGCTCAATAAAAGTGTCAAAGAGGCACTGCACAATCCTTATGCCAGAATTCAAAAGCAGCTCTGCGCACTTGACGTGGTCCCACCCCTGTTCAGCAAAATGGTCTGAGGTTACGCCGTAGAAGCCTTTTGGAATCACCTTCACAGAATGCATGATGTCCTTGAGGCTGTTTACGTACTCCTTGCCTGTGCCAGAGCTTCGCTGCTTTAGCTTATCCATGAATATTACCTAATTGTAAGTGATTTATAAGCGCTTGTGACACTACGTCATCCTGCAAATCAATTGGTTATGAAGTGCTCATAACCATATTTCCTGATATTTATCCTTTTCTTCCACTTCACTAGGCAGTTCCTGCCTCCGGTAACCTTGCCTATTCTGCTTATTCTTATCTTCCTACGCGCAGCCTTTTCCCTAAGCTCCTTGAATCTGGACTCGCTGACAGAGAAAAGCAGCTCATATTCACCGCCGAAGTTGAGGCAGAGCTGCTCGATCCCTACGCCAAGCTTCCTATTAACAGACTTTGCCAGAGGCGCCGCAGGCAGCTTGTCATAATATATTTCGAATCCCAGACCTGTCGCTTCCTTGAGCTGGTGGATCGATGAATAGACGCCGTCCGAAAGGTCCATGGCTGCGCGGACCCCGTTTCGCGACAGGAATATTCCTTCCTTTATCCTTGGTTCAACGTCCACGAGCTTGCTTGCGCCATTACGTGAACCTTTCTTCCACAGGTAGTATCCTGCTGCATTGCCTCCGAGCATGCCAGTCACGCAGAGCGCCTCGCCCTTCCGCATCCTAAGCCTCTGCATCATCATTGATTTCTTTACCTCGCCTATTGCTATGCCTGTCATTGCAAGCTCCTTGCCTTTCTTCAGATCACCGCCGATTATCCTTACACCGTACTTGCCAAGACACTTGCTCATGCCTGCTTCTAGCGCGACGAGATCTTTGTAATCTGTGTTGGAGGGCAGGATCAGGGAGCACATGAAATACTTTGGTGTGCCGCCCATGGCCGCTATGTCGCTCAAGTTTATAGCTGCGAAGAAATAGCCTATTTCGCGCATGCTAGCACCGCTCGGCAGGTGCGTAGAGCGCGTTATCGAGTCGTTGGTTATGAGGATTCTCCTGTCTCCCACATCAATGTAGGCAGAATCGCTGTCCGGCCATCTGTAGCTGTACATTGAGCGTATGAGGTTTATCAGCTTCCTCTCACCAAGCATTCCAACGTCCACAGTATCAGTCCTTTAACTATGTGGTGCAATTTATATATTTCTGCGCAAAAGCAGTATTGTGCCTCTGTAGCTCAGTGGTAGAGCGTGTGCATGGTAAGCACAAGGTCGCGAGTTCAATCCTCGCCGGAGGCTATATTCTTAATATTGATTGTCGAGCTTCCCTAAATCTGCGAGTTTTTTATATTTCTTGACAAAGTTTAGTACCGACTTTCTTGTATGGTTGTCGTATACTTTAAGATAATCCCTTAATTTACGCAGCTTTATCTGCTTCAGTATCTCTGCATAATCCTGTAGCGACAGCCTATCCTTATAATAAAAAAGGTCTGTGATTGTCTTCTCAGGATCCGAAACTGGCACGGTTATATTGCCATATTTAATATCTTCAAAACCAAAATAATATTTCTTGGGGATGTGATGGA
>CAISDH010000041.1 GCA_903884115.1 uncultured Microcaldota archaeon
GCAACGTGGGCATCGGCACGACGAGTCCACAGCAGGAATTCCACGTGAACGGGACAGGCGGTTTGGCACGTTTTGGTACCGGGACTACGGCGACCACCTACAATTACTGGTACACCGGCAACGACACCGGCTCGTACATTGAGCAACAAGGTAACGCAGCTACTGGTGGGAGCGATAGATTCCGCATCCAGAGTTCGAAGAGTGGAGACGATTCTGACTACGCGGGTTTCAAGGTTGATCCTACCAACGGCTTCGCCTTCACATCCAACGGCACAGCCAACGGCAACGTGGGCATCGGCACGACAGGGGCAAATGATCTCTTGCAGGTTAACGGATCTACTGCTATGGGCAGTGGCAGTGCTGTTCAAGATCTATTGGCTCTCACGAATAATAATTGGAGTGCAAGCGGTGTCGCAGGTGACCGTATAGGCCTAACCATTTCAGGACAAACAAATGTCGCAGATAGAAAAATAGGCATTTATAACACCGTCTCAACCACGAATGGTTCTAACGCTGCGGATACGACTTTTTGGGCATCCGGCCAGGGCATCGCTATGCGCGAGGTAATGAGAATACAGGGACAAAGCGGCAACGTCGGTATTGGCACGACGACGCCGAACGCCAAGCTCCATGTCGGTACCGTGGCGAACGGTTTAACCTTCCTGTTCACGAACGGTACTTTTCCGGCCTGGCCGACACCGCTGGTCGAAATCTCCTCGAGCAACGCCTCGAATTCCTCGCAGGCGACGGTGGGTTTGGATTTGTCCAACGCCGCCTCGACCGATCAGACCTTCGCGCCGTTCATCAGCTTTTCGGGTAAGGCGCCTGGAGGAGGATTGGACTCAGCTTATGCCGCCATCGGCGGGGAACGTACGGGATCGTACGACTCGAACAACTGGAACGGCGGCGCGCTGGTGTTCTTCACCGCATCGGCCACCGGCCCTAGCGGCCCTTACGAGAAAATGCGCATCGACCAGGCTGGCAACGTGGGAATCGGGACGACGAGTCCGTTCCGCACTCTTTCAGTGACGAACGGTGGCGGGAATAACGGGCAACTGCTTCTTGGCCAGGATACGAGCAACTATTATTGGACTCTGGGCCGCGAGAATATAAATGCTGGCTCCTTTCAGATTACCCAGAAAGATACGCAATACGGAGGAAGCACGAGTGAAGTTGTTCGTCTTTCCATATATGCCCCGAACGGCAACGTGGGCATCGGGGTAACGAGTCCACAGGCCACGCTGGAAGTTGTTAATACCCTTAACGGTGGAAACACTCTTCAGTTGGACAGGGCTGCTGGAGCAGCTTTAGCATTTTCAAAGTCAGGAACAATGCAATGGCTTATTGAAGATGATAGCACAAGTAATTCTGATTTAGGATTCTATAACTGGAATGGTTCATCTTGGAGCAATCTCGTGAACATTAAAAACAACGGCAACGTGGGTATAGGGACGACGTCTCCCGGCCAGGTATTAGACGTCCGGGGTAATATTAATCTTCCTAATAATAATTCAATTATCTATCTACCGGAAATTAGCGGCAATACTTCAGTTACCGGTATTCAGGCTACTAACGGTCAAATGTCCGATGGGATGGGATGGTACGGGGCATTTGAACGGGAAGCCGGTACATGGGGAGGAGGGACACCGGAGGGTTTGCCATACCCTCACTATGTGATCCATAACTGGACAGGGCTTCGTCTTGCCGCCCATAGCGGGTATGGAGGAATATCCTTCTACGATAGTTATAACGTAAACGGCACTTATTCAACTACTGCCACGGAAATTGCGCGTTTCCGCCAGGACAATGGTTATGGCGGAAGCTATTTTAGAAGCAACCTCGGCATCGGGACGACGAATCCATCGGCAAAGTTGTTTGTTCAAGGTGGGGGTTATGGAACAACCGGTGCTTCTAACAACGCCGCTTACGCCATAGGCGCTTCCAGTATGGCCGTGGATGAGAGCTTTTATTCTTATGGCTCTATTTGCTCGGGTAATAATTCAGGAAACTGCAATTCTTCGGGCGGTGTGGTCATCGGGATAGTTAATGGCTCCGCCGCTGTCAATATCACTAATGGTGGTAATATTACGGCTGTAGGCACTATTACTGCACAATCTGACCGGCGTTTAAAACAAAATATTAAACCCCTGACAGGCACATTGTCCAAACTTGACCAATTGCGTGGGGTTTCTTTTGAATGGAATCATTTGGCCGCTTCTACGGGGCATAAAGAGGGAGAAAAAGCCATCGGTATGATCGCCCAGGAGATGCAAAAGGTTTATCCGGAACTGGTCGTAGGGTCTAAAAAGGACTATTTATCGATTGATTACATGAAATTCACCGCTGTGCTTCTGCAGGCGATTAAAGAACAGCAAAAAGAAATTGAAGAATTACAGAAAAAACTAGGAGTGGACAAATGAAAA
>CAISDH010000042.1 GCA_903884115.1 uncultured Microcaldota archaeon
CTTCTGGAAGATGCCCATCTCCGGCGGGACGCTTCCAGACATTGTAGTCACCGCCCAGCACGAATACGACGACTCTCGGGTTACCCGCATGCGCCTGGAAGGGTTGCAGGTAGTCGAGGTGGCCGACTTCAATGGACTTTCCGCCGTCGGAAACATCTTCGAGGATGAGAGTTCGTATTATTCCAACACAACGTTGGATGAAACCGGCGAAGCCCAGTATTACCTCAACTCCTCAAGGCAGCGGTCAGAGATCTGGACTCTGGACACTGTATTTCACCCGGCTCTTCAGCCTGGCGACCTCGTGAATGTTCCAATCGCCGGCGAAGCCGGGTCTCCAGTCAGCATCGGCATCATGAGCACCCAACTCAACCTGGGTTTTACCGGTGACACATTCGACATTTCGTCTGTTGTTCAAGGATTTGCCGCATGAAGGATACCTATTCAAAGCTAAAGAAGTTCGCAGATCTTCAAGACAAGAACCGTCCCACCAAAGGCACGGTCTTCTCCATCGACGGCGCATTTGTGGATGTGTACGTCAAGGCGCATTCGTTCGTCATGCGTCACGTGCAGACCATCGGCACCGCGACCTATATCGGCCAGCCCGTGACCATTACCTGGGATAACGGCATCCCCACCGCGCATATCGTTGACAGCGCCGCGGCTTCATCTCCAGTGGTCGCCAATAATGAACTTGCCAATCCCACGGGCGCTCCCACCACAGGCAATGTGGACCTGGGCAATTTCCGGATCATCAATCTCGCTGCTCCCGTCAATCCGACGGACGCAGTCAACAAGCAATATGCAGACAATTATGCCACTGGCATTCAACCCGCCATCAAGTGGATCATGGCTCAAACCTACGTTTAAGGAAAAACTATGGCCCCTAACATTACTCCTGTTTTCGTTCTAATGCCTGCTTTGAATATCGGGACGTTCAATACGGCAAATTCCAATCGTGATGGTACGGGCACTATTCAATCCATGGTAACTGGAGCGACAAACGGCACCCGCGTCAAAAAGATCACCATCCGGGCGCTGACCACCACAACTGCCGGCATGATCCGCTTCTTTGCCAACGATGGAAGTGGATGGCGTTTATGGATGGAGGTTCCAGTCACGGCTGTGACAGTTTCTGCTACCGTGGCCGGCTGGGGTTACCAGCTTTTATTGCAGGGAGAGAATGCTTTGGTTCTGCCTGCCGGATATTCTTTGGGCGTAGCAACGCAGAATGGCACTGCGTTTAGTTATGTCGTAGAAAGCGGAACGTATTAATGAACACCGGGTTTCCATTTGCCTTCGGCCAAAACGAGGGCGCCTGGTACGGTACAGGCGACCCAATGGACGCCGTGAACACGCAAGCTTCCGGCGTCGGAATGTGCAACCCGGGAATTGTCACGAATTCTTCCGGGATGATTTACAACAACTTCAATTTCCAAAATGGTCTCCAGACCATGGGGATCGATAACATCACATCGACTTTTTTGCTTGGATCGGACATCAGCAAACCGGCCACCACGTCACTCTTGGTTACGGGTTCTTCGCTGATTTATAACGGAGAAACTTTAGCGGGCGGAGATGTGTTGTTTGGAGACAACACAATCGGCAAGGCTAATATGCACTGGAACTCCGTGGCTGGAATGCTGGAGTTTAGGGGAGGCACGACTGTGCAAGCGTATGTCGACACAGACGGATCGATTGTTGCTGGAGCCGGTGCGCTGAAACTGAATAGTAGTGGCATTTTGTTCACGAGTGGTCTGAACCCGGGTCCAAATGCAGTTACATGGTTTGATACCGGGTATGCCAATTACATTGGTTATATCTGGGGATCAGCCCCTTCGATACCTCTCCTTGGCTACGTGGCATCTGTAAATATTACAGCTCCAATGGCGAACAGTGGACAAAAAGCATCTCAAATCTACCTCGCTGCCGATGGACTTTATGGAATATCGTCGTTGACGATAACTGCCACTAATTCGCCTGCTACCTACACAGCAGAATTCAATGGAAGCCTTACAGTTGACAACGCCTTAAGTGTGGCTGGAAATGCGACTGTGGCTGGCTCTCTGCAAGTTGGAAGTGGGTCTGGTTCAGCATCAGAAGTTATTAACGGATCAGCGGGATCAGCCAGGGCAATCTTTTTCGACACAAACGGATCGGTGCGCAACGCTATCGTTGGCGCAAATGGCACAGCAGAGAATGGAGCGAATGTTGGCTCCAATATGTCGATCAATAACTACGATGATAGCGGCGTTTTTCTGCGAAGCGTGCTCGTCATCTACCGATCGTCTGGAGTGATTTATACGCCAACTGCCATTGCAATTGGATCTGGCTCAAACGTTGCCCCGGGCTCCGTGGGATCGCTGGTTATCCCATACATAACATCCCAAACGACCGCAACCGACGCGCTGGCAGGAAACACACCGGCTTGCCTTGTAGCAATTAATAACGGCACAACATATAAGCTCGGCGTCCGCATGGGCGCAACGTGGCGATACGTGGCCGTAGCATAGAAAGGATACTCATGAAAAAGGTTTTTCTCTTGGCGATTTTGGTCGTATGTATTTTGTTCCCGGCTCCCGTGCTGGCGAGGGCGTATGAAACCAAACCATCAACATGCACGCTGTTCACCAAATTCTCGCCGGTATACCATGACGACCCAACCATCGTGCGTTATCGTTACGCAACCATTAACACTAAAGCACCTTCCTGCGATCTTGTCATCATCAACCTATTTCCTGATGTTGGTTTTGTAGGCAAGATTGTAAAACGAGCTGCATTCACGTGCGGGCCAACTCTTTCCATAGCAAGTGGATTGTGGAAACACGGATATTTCACGCTGTTCGTCTTAACGGTTACTCCGCCTGTCCCGTTTTGCATACAGCCCGATATACGAATGAATCCCCTGCAAGTGTGGAGCGACGGTCGCGAAAAGTATGTTGCTGTTTCCGCGATTGAAAACATGTTTTATATAAACAATGTGGTCAAGATCGAGGAACTGAAATAAATTCGGTTATCGTGATAACGAAAACTGAATAACATTACAACAGGAGACAACGTGAAAAAAAATCTAAACCAACCCATTTTAAATCTGGACGACAAGCCAGTTGTTAATACCGAAATCGAAGGCCAGCCTCCTTTGACACTGGCGTATGTCTGCGAAAACGCCTTGCTTTCAAGAAGGCGTGATGACAACCTTTCTGGTGAAGAACAAGTTAAACGCATGGGCCTCGCTTTACGCATCAAAGC
>CAISDH010000043.1 GCA_903884115.1 uncultured Microcaldota archaeon
ATGTGTATGTTGTACACATATAACAATCGATTGCGGAATCGTAGCCATGCCATTTATGAGAATTTTTTGCTTTATAGTTTGCTTCATGCTTGCTGTATCCGGCAATGCCCAACTATTAAGTTGGTCTCCGTCTTTTATTACTGATACTTCTTCAACTGTTACTATTACTTGCGATGCAACCCAGGGCAATCAGGGATTAAATAACTATGCAACAACATCATTTATGTAGTATAATCCATGGTGTCTTATATTGGGAGGTACCATGCCATTTAAGTCTCGTCGTCGCCCATTGGTCCTCGAACCGAACGACCAGCGTGATCTCGAACGTCTGGCAACAGCCCGGACCGCTTCAGTTGCGCGGGCGCAACGCGCTCGCATCCTTCTCGCCTATGCCGCCGGCGACTCGGTGAGCGCCATTGCCCGGCAGGAAAAGGTGACACGTCCGACCGTCGAAAACTGCCTTGCGAAGGCCATTGCCGGCGGTATTGCCCTCGCTCTTGACGATCTTCCACGTCCTGGGCATCCAGTGACCATTACCGATGACGCCAAAGCCTGGGTGGTGCAATTTGCCTGCAACAAACCTACAGCCTACGGCTATGCCGCGGAAATTTGGACTTACAGCCAACTGGAACAACATATTCGCACGAAGGCTGATGCGGCCGGCTATCCTTGTTTGCGCGAAGCCAGCCGAAGTACCATCCATAAGATTCTCCAGGAGCATCCCATCCATCCTCAACGGCTGACCTATTATCTTGAACGCCGCGACCCCGAGTTCGACACTAAAATGGCGCAGGTTCTGGTGGTCTATCGGGAAGTCCAGCACGAGAATGCACTGGAAGCCGCGAACCCCGACCTGGCCGAAGTACGCCAACATGCCGACCTCTCATATGACGAGAAGCCTGGGATCCAGGCCATCAGCAACATTGCTCCGGATCTCCTTCCTATACCAGGGCAGCACGCGACCATAGCCCGTGATTATGAATACAAACGCCACGGCACCCTCTCCTTGCTCGCTGGCATCGATCTCCATAACGGTCATATCATCGGCCTGGTGCGTGATAAGCATCGCAGTAAGGAATTCATCGAATTCCTTACGAAGGTCGATGATAATTATCCGGACGATTGGAACCTGCGCATCATATTGGATAATCATTCAGCGCATGTGTCAAAAGAGACGATGCAGTGGCTCAAAGATCATCCTAACAGATTTACCTTTGTCTTTACCCCAAAGCATGCGTCCTGGCTTAATCTCATCGAAATTTTCTTTAGCAAGATGGCTAGATCCTTCCTACGGGGCATCCGTGTTAAATCAAAAACTGAATTGAAGAACCGGATCGAACTGTTCCTGGATGAGGTGAATGCCTCTCCAGTGGTTTTCCAATGGCGTTACAAGCTCGAAGAAGAGCTTGTATAATTATCTTTTATTGTAATGTTATTTAGAGAACGCTCTACTAGTGCCTATTGGCTCTTTAGGCAGTTTGATTAATCTGACGGCGCAGGTGACGCCTATGCCGCCATCCGGGATTGATCTTAATACATATCTCAACGATG
>CAISDH010000044.1 GCA_903884115.1 uncultured Microcaldota archaeon
CCAAGCATATAAGTATCTTCTAAAATAAAATAATATTGTGATAAAATGGTAGGAAAGGAAAAGCCAACAGAGAAAAATCAAATAGATACAGAGGCTGCAGCGGCATTGTTCAATGAAGGAAATGAGTATTTGAAGCTAGCAGATAAAGCGGATCCAGACATTATGACCTATGCTAAGGTTTTAGAGGTATTCAAATTCACAGAAGCAGACGCACTAAATGCAATGTCTGATAAGGAGTTCAGCGACCTATTGCAGAAAACTGGCATGATGAAATTCGCTACGGACGAATTGAGAGAAATTTCAACGAAAGCTGCAGCAGAACCGAATGCGATTGCTGAAAAGTCTTCAGATGCAGCGCAAGCTATAGAAGCATTAAAACGCACAGACACAGAAGAGAGTTTGTATGCAGAAATGGCTGAGAAGGTGTTTCTAGACCTCTTCAGTCTTAGAAGGACAAAAGAGGAATGATGCCGCCGATGCTGGCTTTATGCCAGCTTCAGAGCAGCAATATCCTAAACTCTCTTAGCAATTCCAACCAAGTTTGAGAAAAACACGTTTTGCGCGCTGGTTGCGCTGCGCTGCACGATTTCTTTTACCATACAAATGCCCTATTGCTGAAAATGGTGCGTGCAGAGCGCAAAACAAGGGCCCTTTTTGTCGAGGGAACGGTCTATCGGCGTATATTTCAGCATAATGAGATTGCGTTCCGAAATCATGGAAGCAAGGCATGCACGTTCCATGAAATTGAGCTAAAAAACGCCCATCGAGGAAACGCTAAGATCTTTTGGCCTGTTTGGCGCTCAATATAGCTTGTGTCACCCCCAGGCCCTGTTTTCCAAAAAAACGGAACATATGCTTTTGCAAGATTGAATTTTCATTCCGTTGTTATGGAATCTCGCTTATGCAGTGCCAATGCAAATCAAATTCCATTGTTGTGGAATGTAGTGCCAAAACGGTAACAATCGGTTACCATATCGAATCTTCTGTTATT
Source organism: uncultured Microcaldota archaeon (assembly GCA_903884115.1). Lineage (GTDB taxonomy): Archaea > Micrarchaeota > Micrarchaeia > Micrarchaeales > Micrarchaeaceae > CAISDH01. The sequence goes on from CAISDH010000044.1 coordinate 992, forward strand.
CTAGACTAAGTTTATTCGTCCTCTTCTTCGCGGCTTTGCTTATTAGTTGCGGCATCGTGTAATTCTTTGTTGAAGTTTCCTGACGAACCACGAAGAAGCACCTTTTCTCTCAACTTATCGATCGCCACATCAGTCTCTAATGCTTTTATCAACAAATACCTGTATTTATCGCTTATCACTTCAGACACTATCACCTGAAGGCCAGAAAGATGTTTAGGATTCCTTTCCTGTTCGTAATCAAGAAGCTTCTTGAGCTTAATATCCTCTTGTATTGCTGCCAGCGGCGATGCTCTGTTGCTGGTTTTCAGAATTTGGTATAGCTCGCACCTGCCTTCTTCCGATATTGTATCCAAAAGTTCCTGGAACTTAACTACGGTCTGTTTTACTAACGAGCTTTCACTTTGGGACGTCTTAGGCATTGGAAGCAAAGGCCCCATCTCATCATGCCAGATATTGTGTTCCATGCGACCACATTGGAAGCTTGTATATTTCGCATATAAGTGCTTTTCGTGCCGTTCTTAGCAACTTTATAATATACGCTCGCTTATTCTGATACTATCCTAGATATTCTAAAAGAGTTTCTATAAGGATCTGCAAAACAAGCATATGGACTTAAAGACCAAAAAGAGACTCATGCAAAATTCACTGATCTGATTATTTATCGGCCTTCAAATCCTCTGAATCGTAACTGGCGACTTAGACTTAGTCCAACCATTATCTTCTGCCATGTTTTCACGTGTCATTATCTTGCTCATTTTCGCTTTAGGACGGTTATGCTGTCCGCTTTCCCGGTTATTTCAAAATCCGCACTGAAATACTCTAGCGCATTTTCAACATTTTGAATAATGGTTCTCTGGTCGGTAGCAAGCAGGCTTCTACAACCAAAGAATAAGACGACCACGCCTCTGCCCTCCTCTTCGCTTATTTCAAAGATCGACCATGGCTTATCTCCTGGACGTTCTGAAACAAGTAGTAAGCATGATGGACCTCTGCGTATTGACAAACCTGTATCCTGCGCCAGCCTTCCAGTTATTTCACAAACATCATGTGTTACAGAGGTGCGCGGTCCGCTTTGATTGACGAATTCCATGACGTACTCATCTGGTGCTTTTGGCGTACTTTCTTTTTTATTTTTAGCGGGAACGTATCTCACTTCTCAATGTTTTCTTTTGCCGTTTCGGTACGATAAATATTCGGGTTATCCAGATACTTATACCTGCTTTTTCCGTCGTTCTACGTTCTCAGGTCTGCTGGTATTTTGGCAAAGACATATAATACGTATTCGCCACGCTCTTTGTCGTATCTAACGCCTGCCAACCCGAAGCCATTCTGCAAAACCTCACTGCACTCTTTCAACAAAGGCCAGGCCTCTTTTCTATATTCAGGGTCCAACTTATCCTTCATAACCATATACCCTGCCAACAACGCCTCGTACCGTGATACATCCTCAACTGCAGTCATTGCCCTTTCCGACCACGCTCCACCAGATGTTGCTTTCTGTGCAGCATCCCCTGCTGCATTCGGTGCCCGTTCAGACCATGCCTCGCTTGATACTGCCGCCCATGCCGCATTCCATGTCGAATAATACGCAGCTTTCTCTACAGCCTCCAGCATCTCTGTGCAACCGCTATTAACTGCTACTTTGTGCAATACCCTTTCTATGTCCCTTAGCGGGTTCGGTGCTCCGTCAAGTTCTGCGAGTCGCGCAACGTTCTGCGCCGCACACTCTGCCTCGCCTAAATTATGTCCTTTGGACACTTTCCATGTACCGTTCAGATGGCCATTTTGATGGAAGAATGGAGTTCTCTGTGTATCGTAGAATATGGTCTTAATTATCAGGCCCTTTTCGCTCTCAAGCAGTCCATTAAGCTTCCCTTTGAGCGCCATAACCTCTGGGTTTTTCTCTAGATCCGTTAGAATGGGCTGAGCATTCACTTTCTCTGAGGTTTTAGTCCGAGTTGCTTCTACATCGGTCATGCTATCAGCCTATAGCCATTTAGGAGATACTTATGTGTTTGGTTTTCTGGCTGTTTGTTTGCTAAAGTTTGCAATTTTGTAAAACCCTTCTCTAATAATGCTCTAGGCACTACGTGCTGTTTTCTACTCTTATTTAGAATCAGGTCGTTCTACGTTCTCAGGCCTGCCGGTGTTCTGGCGCAGATGCATTGCATGCCACCAAAAGGATTGTCAGGCGTGCCACCAACATCGCATAGCCGTACGTGGCCTTTCTGCCAAATTTCCTTGCACGCCATCACGTACCTGCCGATATTCTCTTTGTATATGTTGAAGTCCAATACGTCCTCTACCAAAAGATATCCTGCTATCAGAGCCGAGTCCCATGCAGCGTCCTTTATCACTTCAGGAGTCACGTCACCTCTTGCCTCCAGCAGCGCATCCCATCCTGCCACTTCTTCAGTTGCGTCCATCGCCGCTTCAAGTACTGCCTCAAATGCATCCGGCTGTCCTTTTATCCTCGCCGCATCCAGTATTGCGTCTCCTGCTGTGCGCCATGCCCTGTCTCGTGGCATGCCGGCTGTTCCGCGCCTCGCTTCGCGTCGTGCGTCGCCAAACGAATTTCCATAGAATACTTTCCATTCTTCTTTCAGGGACCCTCTGGGATGGAAGAATCTCGTATTCGGCATTTCAACGAATATGAACTCTATTATCCTGTACTTCATATTGTCGTCTAGGATTCCTTCCAATTTCGCCCAAAGCCTGCCGGCATCTGTGTTTTCTTTCACTATCTCTATGAGCTTGTCGTTTCTTTTCTCTTTTTCCTCTGTTGCGGCTTTGGTCAGGAGTATCGTTTCATCACTCGTATGCAGTTGTATTTTCAAATATAAACGCTTTTTGTGCCGCTTCTCAGAGCGTCGAAGAATGCCGCCTGCCACTTTCCTGCCTAAGCAGGGTTTTTCTTTCGTCTTCGTCATAGCCCCAGTACTCCCTCACGCGCTTTATGAATCTGGAATTCTCGCCTCTGAGGTGCACCAAATGCCCAAAAGCCAGATACTCCGCCCATACTATTGCAAGCGGCATCGCCTGCATTGCCGCGTTAGCTGCTGCATACTCTGCCACTTGCCCACCTATCTCTTTCGCATTTGCCATGCAGAAGCCGGATCTCTCAGACACTGCATGCTGTACCTCCTTAGCTATTGCAAACGCTTCTTTTCCACTCTCTCCTGCAGCTTCGTATATTGTTTTCGTAATGGCTTTTATTCTGTCCGCATCTGTGTAGAAGTTGAACAGGTAGCCATCCAGGCTCAGGAAGTATGTGCTTGGAATCCTGCTGAATACGAACTCGCTTACTTTTTGGACTGAGTTGGGATTGAGCCTGCCGATTGCCGTCTCTAACTGGGCCTTTCTTTCCGCTGCAGATATGGTATGCGGTTCTGACCGATCATACACCATTCCATCGCTTTTGGATCTACGACTTGATTGGAACTTTCATGAGGCCTTAATCCCAGAGGAATGGCTTGTCTGTGTCTTCCTTAGGTTCATCCCTCTTCAGATTCGCTATTTGCGAAATTTTTTCCTCAGTGCCGCTCTCATAATAATAGGTATTGCCGTCCTTAGAATAGAGGCTTATTGCCCAGTCAACGTCACAGAGCACCGCCATTCCTGCATTCCAGGCATCCTTGCACGACAGCACATATTTCTGAATCTGATCTTTCACCTCCTTGCCTGCTTCCTTTTGTAATTTATCTTCAACCACCAGAAATGCCGCATACAGCTTTGCATCCTCTATGGCACGAGATACTGCCTTTTTTGCCGCGGAGCCCAGGCCTACATTCAGTGCGGCCTTGCTTACTGCATTCTCCGTCGCGTCTCCTGCTGTGCGCACTGCCGCTTCCAGCGCTTTGCTTCTGTGTGTTTTATTCGCAGTATCCAATATAGTGTTCCATGCCGTCTGTCTTCCTATGTCTATCTGCGCGCCCTCTGGTGCGCCCCATATCGTGAGTGTATCTGCAAAGTCCTGTGCGTCTTCCCACGTTTTCCCATGGAACATGCGCACAGCACTTTCATAGACCACTTTCAATCCATTCTCCTTATTGATATTCTGCTTGAACCATTGCGTATCTTGTGTATCCTTAAATGCAAGATTCACTATCTCTAGCCTATTGTTGGGGTTGATTCTTTTCAATGCATTCCACAGCTCTGCAGCCTCTGGACTTTTCTTCAATATCTCTGCAATCTGGGAGTTCGGTGCATCTATGGATCTAGTTGACACATCATCACTTCAAAATATATTGTCTTTTTTCCAGATATAAAAACTTTTTCACTCCGTTATTAAGGCCCCTCTTTCCTGCCATGAGTCCGTATAAAGCGTTGCAGGGCGTTCTCGTGGTGCATCCTGAAGAAATCATAGTCAGGAGGTATCAGGCGCTGCAGGCGCATAAGCTGGTCTTCCCTCAGCTTGATGACTCTGGCAGTGCCATCTGCTGTCTTCTCGTGTTCTTCAGTGTCAGGTACGATCTCTATGGCGTGGCCTACGATTGCCTCTAGCTTGTCTAGGTGCAGTGTGAAACTCTCACCATATGCGTGTACCAGATACTGTCTCAGTACTCCGCCTTTCTTGAGTTCGGCCATATCAACATATGCCGTGTAGTTGAACGCCCCCTTGCCTTCAAGTACCGTCGAGAGCGATCCAGGCTGTGCACCCTTCAGGAGTGCCTTCAGGTCTATTCCTGTTTCTTCTTTTAGCTCGCGAATTGCGGCTTCGAGGCACGTCTCGGGCCTGCTGCCTTCCGCCATCTTTTCTGAAAAATTGCCATCCTTGTCTATGAAGCCGTTGTGACCGGTAACGCAGTTGAAGCCTAGCGGTTCCTGCTTCTTCTCGCTTGTGAGTTGCATGAGGTAGAAATGCTTGCCATCAGAAATCTCAAGCATTATCAATGGTTGGTGTGCGTATTTCTTGAACTGTTCTGGAAGCTCATGCCTGAGCAGCATTGCATCCGCAAATTTGTTCATCAAAGCTTGCATTTGAGGCAATTGCATTATTCTCTGCACAGGACTGCTATGCAAGAGCGGGAAATATTTTACGTTCTGGGGAGCATAAACATTGAATAGACCACATTGTTCTGCAATCTTGTCTGCAACGTCCATAGCTGCTTTTGTCACAGCATTTTCTTGGTCAGATTTTTGATGTTCTGTTTTTACGACTGACATGTTATCCTGCTTATCTTGGTTTTCTGAGATATATATGTCTTTTTACTAATAGAGTGTTAGAAAGGAAACCTAATGGCATTCTCCTGACAAAACAGGTTCAGGCAATCAAAGTTCAGAAGATGCACGACTCCTTTCTGCTCTGGTTTTGCACTACTAACCACAGTAGTAGCCCGGTGGCTTCATGTCCGTCTCATTTGGCGGCGTTTCTTCTTTTCTTAGCTTTGGCGACTTTCTTACCGCATCCCATGGTTCCATGTGCTTTACGAGTAGTGCCTTGTCTTTAACGTCTAATTTATCCAGAACAACCAGGCCTTGTACAAGCTGTGATGCAGCACGCGCTATGTCCAGCGCTTCATTTATTCTGCCCAGTGCTGCCGCTTTCTCCACTATGTTCCATGCCGCTTTGCCTACTGCATTATATACGTCTCCCCGTCTGGCATCCGTTGCAATTTCCTGAAATCGGGCTTCATCTAAGGGCGCTGATGCGTCATCACAGAACAATTTGTTGTGAAGAAGAGTCAATTCTGTGTTAAAACCCTCCTCTGACCCGAAGATCTTCGATAAATGCCCTAAGAATGCCCGTATCTTTTCCTGATTATCTCTTGGAAGTCCATCCAGCGTATTTACCAGCAGGGTTTCTATCTCATCAGCTGGCCTTGAAAATTTCTCCATTGGACTCGCTTCGATTGTCGCATTTTTCAAATATAAAAGCTTTTTGTGCCGTGTCATGGCGTTGTCTTACAAACCGGCATTGCAGTTATGTCCTGCCTATTGACTTCTCTGCGGTATATGAATTGGCCTGATCGGGCTTTATGGCAATTGCGACTATTATTTTCCTTTCTGTGTTCCTGTCGTAAAACTCTCCGGCAGGCACGTAGCCCATCAGCCATATTTCATCCCAGCGCAAACGCATATGCTCCAGATACTCTGACTTATCAGGGAAGTCTATATCCTCTATCACAAACTGCTCTGCCATCCACGCCGCTTCCTTTGCAGCCGCAATAAATATGAAGGACTCCCACCATATTTTAGCAACCCTGTCCTCTCCAATTGTTGACTTCTGTACGGGCTCAACTACTGCCTCTAGTACTGTTTTTTGTACTGCTGCACGTACCGCCTCCATCGCTTCCTCTCTTCCTGCGCCTTTTGCTATGTTTTCAGCTTTCTCTCTTGCTTCTTTGTCCATCGTTGCTTCCCACTGCGTGTCTTTGAAGCCCAGTCCGCCTCCCCAGTCTTTTATTTCAGGTTTTACTAACTCTTCTATTTTGTGCCGTGCCGCAGTCAGTGCAGAGAACCACGTTGCGCCATATACTTTCATTATCCCTTCAACTTCCTCTGCCATGCGAGCAGGATCCTGATCCGGTTTGAAGAGTATTATGTTCGACACATTCTCCTTGCAGAGATCCTGCACGTAATCTATGAAATTCAATATATTTTTGATATTTTCGTCTGGTAACTGCAATCTTATCAGCGTGTTCTCGAGCTCTGTTTTTATCGCATCCGTCGAACGTCCAAATGGGATTCTCTCTCTGATTTCTGTGCTTGTTTCTTGCAGGTTGTTTGGCCTGAATGCTTCCGCAAATTTGGCCCTCTCCTCTTTTTTGTCCTCTGGGGTGAATCTTTTATCATGTGACATCTTACCGCCTTGTGAGTGCTTTCGCATTTCCTATTTTTTCTCTCTATAAAGTATGTCCTTAGGAGATACTTATATTCTCGGTTTTCCGGCATTTTATTTGCTGAAGTTTGTGATTTTGTAAAGCGATTACAAAAGAGACTAGTTATGGCCTGCGGTGCTTTCCGGAGCACCTTAAAACGCAGATTTCCAAAAACTCATGGCCGTATTCCTTTGGCATTGCTTTCTAAAGCGCCTGGATCCCTTAGGCTGTCGCATCCTGGTCTGTTTCTGCCTGCGGTTCTTCCTTTCTCAGACTTACTGGCATTCTGGCTTTCGGGGGCACGACGACGTATATCTTGCCATTGACCTCGCAGACCGGCTCGCAGCCAGCTTGCCATACCCTGAAGAGCCTTTTCGCCTGCATTAGGAGTGCTGCCTCCTCAGAATCTATGTCCTCTGTCATTAGCCTGCATGCCAGCCTGACGATGTCCCGCTTTGCATACGATGTTATTGCCGTTACTATATTTGCACGCTCTATCTGCTTCCACGCTGCATTGTGCGCATCCCATGGCTCTGTCTGTGCTGCTTTGCTTATTGCGTCGACGCCTGCCTTTGCAGCAGTTGCGTCTACGGCGTGCCCCACGGCGCACAATACGGCATCAAATACTTTATATCTCCCTTTATGCCAAGCTTTGTCTCGTGATGTGGTTTTCAGTGCATCGTCTTTTATTGATGCGTCATTCGACGCTTCGACAGTGCCGTTGCTCCGTGCGCAGTCCAATGCTCTTTCACGCAATGAGTTCAGTGTATCGTTCGGGAGCGCCTGCTTGAATACCACCCAGTCTGGTCTCAACTCTGGATCTAGGCCTTCTTTCAACTGCAAGAAGGGCATTCTTGGTATTCCCGATATCAGCTTGAGTATCTCATACTCCCTTTTCAATGAAATCTTATTCTCCTCTGGAATTTTATTAAAGAGCTTATGGAGCGCTCTGGCCTCTGGTTCTTCTTCCAGCATCTTCCAGAGCTGGGGGTTGCCCCTGCCTCTTGAATAGCCGTTATGCATCGCTTGACATTCCTTTACCGAGGCGTTTTTCTCCAACATCCTGCAAAGCTTATCTGCCGCATCAGTGTTGTTCTCTTTCATTACCTTACGAAGTATCTCTGCACCCTTTTTGAACGTATTCTCTATTTTCAGATTAGAAGCAGGGATTTCTTTCAACATCTCATCCACCAGATGGTCCGTCGCTTCCGATTTTGGCGTTTTAGTCTGCTTTGGCATTCTATCACTCGATATGCTTATGCAGCATTGCTCTCCACCTTTCTGCAGAACTCACTGCTGTTTCTGGTGCCTGAGTACAGCCGAATGGCCTGTCATGGATAATGGCGAACAGAGCGCATCCGCTCTGTAGTATGTTCAAGCCTATACGCGAAGTTTCGAAGAAAGCATCTTTCTCAGGGAAGTCCAGATCCTCTACCAGCATATATAGTGCAACCAGACACGCCGAATATGAGACATCCAATAACGCATCTGTCGGGCCCAAGGTCTCATTCAGTACTGCGCTTTTAGGCAGTTTGCCACTTACTACCACATCCATCGCGGTGTGAAGTATTTCGGTCCGTGTTTCTCTGATTATCGCACGTGCCATCGCCCCGCGTCCTGCGCGCTCTATCGCATCGAGTGTTGCGAGCAGTGGTTTGTCCTTGAATAAGTCTAACGCTGCGCCGATCACCACAAGCCATGCAGGGTCTGTTTCCGCAGAGCCCCATGCCGTTTCCACTTTGCGGCCTTCTGTTGCGTTGTGGTTTGTTTTTTCTATCCTGCGCAGATTTTCAAGCGTTTCTTCTCCTGCTGCATATGCCGCGGCTGTTACCGTCAATTTGCTCAGATTTTCCGTAGCTGCGTCCAGCGCCGCATTTGCAGTGGTTAACGCCTCGCAGAATTTCATGCTCCGTAGTATTTCGCCATGCGCTTCGTCAACTTCACTGCGTGTTATACGGTGCGCTTCGTTCATTAAAGGGGCCCACGCTATGCCAAATGCCCTGGCCAGATCATCAGTCCACGCTTCGCCTACTGCCTGCCGTGCGATGTGCAATGCGTCCTTCCATGCAGCTTCTGACGCCTTTTCAAGCACCTCATCATGTGCCAGGGCCACTGTTTTTTCAGAGAATATTGCTGCCCCCTCTGTTTTCTGGTCACGATCATACTGCAGGATCGGCAACAGTTTTATGTAATCGCATATGTAGTCTTCTATGTCTCTTTGACTGTCCCACGAAACCGGCTTTACATTGTCGCAACGGGCATTCAAGGCACCCTCCAACCGGAGTCTGGCGGCTTCTTCGGCTGTTAAGGCTCTTCTTGTTGATGCATCCGTATGGGCTGCCCCTCTATTCACTACATCACACCAACATGTATGCGCTTTTTCAGATATAAAGCCTTTTACGCAGTACTTAAAGCTTTGCTTTCAGAGAAGTATCAGACTAACTGGCATTTTGGCCCTCAGGAAGCAAGAGTTCCCTTATTCTCTTAGACCTGCCGCAGTTCTATTGCCCTTTCGCAATTCTTCCCAGAGCTTATGCGCACCTGCAATAAATTCCTGCCTGCCTTCGAACTCTTCTAGCTTCTCAACCAATAAGGCTTCTAAAAACATTGTTGCGGCATCCCCTACGAATGCAGCCGCATCCGAATGCTTTGTCACACTTCGTATTGCTAAATTTACCGCACCATTCAACATAAGCCACGCCTGACCCAATCCTGCGTTCTGTGCAGCAATCCATGCAGTTTCTTCTGCTACGTCCACTGACGCTTTGTCTACATAGAACAGATAGGAGAACTGCTCGGGTATCTCTATGAATAGGACCTCCATCATCCTGAGCTTTGTATCATCAGGAACGTTCTTCAACATCCTTGAGAGTTCCGTCCAGACCTCCATATCTTTTGAGATTTTATCTTCCGGAATCTTTTTCAGAATCTCACAGACCTTATCTTTATACGCCTCTGGAACCTCTCTCAACAGGTTCATGAGTTTTTTAGCCACATCGAAACTATCAGAAGGAATTAATTCCAACACTTTCCAAATCATTTTACTGCCTAGAACTTCTTCTAGTACTTGTTCATCTACTCCTTCTTGATGCTTGATGTCTTTATCCATATTCGTATGCATTTATTTTTCAGATATAAAGCCTTTTACGCCGTACTCAAAACGTGCTTTCTTGGAAAGTTCTAGCAGATTATTTAGGAATTAACCTGGTTTCTATCAATCGCTCAGAAAAATTCAAAGCTTCACGGGGACTGTCACATGCACGCTATCTGTCAGATGCGCTGCTGTTGTATATCGAAAGGAAGGAGTGCCACGCCACGTTTGGCGTTCCTGAATAGGGTTCTGACAGGTTCAGGAGCCCGAAATCGTTTCCAACGGATCCGTCAGACAGGCCCCATAGGTCATACCAGTACACCCTCTTGACGTATGAGAAGCTGTTGAAGAAGCCTATGTTCTGCGCCAGGAAAGCGTTTTGCACCTGCTGGCTGTACACGGAAGGGTATGCGTACGAGTATGCGGGCATTCCTGTCTCTGTTATCCATACCTGCTTGTGCGTCAGGTTCCAGTATGCAGACAGCACTTCTGTCCAGTACGGGGTTTTGCCTGACTGGTTCAAGAGTGCAGCGCCTTCGGCATAAGCGTGAATGGATACGGCATCGCAGTAATCTGCGGCACCATAGCTCCAGACCCGGGAGTACCACTCGAATGCATAGTAGTCAGATGCCGGAGCTTCAGATATCGGCGCTCCGCCGAAGCAGACCACAGTGGCGTTGGGTTCCTTGGCCTTTATTATCTCATATGCGCTCCGTATTATCCGGTAGTAGTTGTACGCGCTGCCGTTCATGTAGCCTGTTTGGAACTGCGGCACCAGCGGCTCATTCCATATCTCCCAGGTGCGTATCTCGGGGTATTCCTGCAAAGCATTCGAGACGCTTGCATTCCAAGAGCTCAGGTTCCAGTTGCCGTTCGCACCGATGCCCGCTAGCGTCTCGTAGTCGAGTATCCCAAGGTACTGGGCACTGAATTGCTGATTTTCTGACATTATCTGGTTTGCCTGGACGCTGCTTAGGTTAATGTCTGTCCGGTAGTATTTTACTCCGCTCATCAGCGCTCTTGTCTCGGAGCTAGAATTGCCATGCGTTCCAACCCCTACTACTAAGGAAACATTTTCAGGCAGTTTTACGATCGAAACGCCAGAAAGTCCAGTATGCCAGAAAAACACGACAGCTGCAACCAATATCGCTGCTAGAACCAGTATCGCAAGCAGGTTGGCTTTATTAAGAGCCATCTCTTTCATCTAGGTCAACCCTACCACTTATGGTTCGGGTTTCTCGGAACGATTATCCATGCGATTATGTATGTTATGATGCCTGCGCCATACATCAAGGAAAATCCGATCCACAACAGCCTTATGATTATCGAATCGATGCCGAAGTACTCTCCAAGGCCTCCGCATACTCCGCCCAATATCCTGTCTTTTCCAGACCTGTACAGTTTTTTTATTTGTTTTGGCACCCAATCACACAGGCATCAGTATTTGGGCTGCGACCAGGACATCAAACCCTTTCTTCCAGCCCAGATCATCCAAAGCAGGGCTTCGGCTACCCCTATAACAATAAAAGCGACTATGATGATCACTATCTTCTGAAAAATGCCGTATCCGGCAGCGTAGAACGCCACATAGATAAGAGAACCGATTAGAAGCATTGCAGGTATCAGTATTGAAATTACAGACATCCATAATATCTCTCCCCGAGATACTGCTGCTTTTGTTATTCTTGCCATGATACCTAATCAATGCGCAGTGCTTTATACGTTGCTATTTTTCAATGAAAGAGGGAGGAGAAGGAACTTCCGCTAGCAGCAAAGCACTGGAGCAAAGCGAAGGGCCTCTGCGCTTATAGGGCCAGGAAATTGATGCACTGACGGCACCTGCCCTGGCTGCCCTATGTCCCTTCACTCCACAAACCATTTGGATCTTCTCACAGGGTCCGAGTTGCGAGAGACAGTTCGAGGACTTCGATAACCTCTCTTAGGTCTTCGGCTGCTCTTGAGGCGTCTGCCTCGCTCCAGTGCCCTCTCTCCACAAGCTCTTTGCCTACAATCTCGGCATCCTCTGCGGGAAGCTCAAAACGCCAGAATGCGCCGTAGGCCTCGCCTCTCCTTTCTGCTTCCAGAAGCTCTGAAACTGCCTCTATCACTGCCTCTTTTACTTTCTCATCCGGAAGCCCCGAACGCGAGGCCACGACATATGCGTTGTCTATCTCCCCCCTTCCCACGAGCTCTTCGATTTCCTTCTGCTTATTCGCTTCCTCGTTTTGTTTCATATCCACCACACCCCGTATAGATTTGCTGCTTAGGAAATATTTAAGCCTAATTGAATAAGTTTATAAATCTTTGCCATAATTGCTTTGAACTTGTCGTGGTGAATGCTCGCAGAGAAACAGTTTTAGGTCTAGGCTGCACAGCTAAATAAGGAAGGCAACATAAAACAGTGCGAAGTGGAGCTTGGTGTTTCGAGTGGTAGAGGGCAACGGACACAAACAGGTTAAGGTATACCTTGCGAGTCCGCTGGGCTTTACAGAGGAGGGCCGGCTGTACATTCGTGACAGGCTTCTGCCTGCGCTCGAAAAACTAAAGGACATAGAGAATCTCGATCCATGGCAGGCCGTATTGGGAATGGATGAAAAAAGGATAGGGGACATCGCCCTTACTCTCAGGTACGACGACGCGATGGGGTATGGCTGGCACAACTTCAACCTTATAGACAAGGCGGACATCGTGCTTGCGTGCCTTAACGGTCCAGATCCGGACAGCGGAACCTGCATAGAGATTGGCTATGCCTGCAGAGCCGGAAAGCTCGTAGTCGGTTACAGGACAGATACAAGGATTGCCGGAGAATGCAAGGATCTGCTCGTGAACCTTCAGGTCGAGGCAGCAATAGAAAAGTCTGGCGGTAAAATCTTCAGGAACCTTGACGCTGCAGTGGCGTTCATAGAAGCAAATATCCGAACAAACGAAGCAATTCGCAGCAAAGTTGGATAGAGGCATATCCGATGACAAAGCTCTCATGCTCATTCAATTATGACATCAGGCCAGTGGCTCCCTACAGCTTCGGCCTGACCGTAAGGAAGCCTGCAGGGTGGTCTCTTTTCACACCGTTTGAAGTTTATGATAAACGCACAGTATGGACTGCCACGCACCTGCAGGGCGTTCTTGCTGGCCTGAAGCTCAGCTCTACGGGGACTACGGGCAAGCCTAGGATAGTGGCAAAACTGTTCCTTAGGATCCCGCCAGGGCAGGTGCTTCTGGGCCGCATGAAGAAAGAGCTCGGCCACAACCTCGGCGCCGATGAGGATATCTCCTCTTTCTACCGTTTGGCCAGGAAAGACAGCATACTGAAGCACACCGTCGACGACCTGTATGGCATGCACAACACCGAATCAAGCACCATCTTCCCAGATGCGCTGCTTGCAATACTGTTGCAGATGACCACGATGAAGCGCAGCAACGAGATGATGTCGTGCCTGATAGGCAAGTACGGCGAGATGGCAGAGTTTGACGGCAAGCGAATAAGGGTGTGGCCGACTCCGGAAAGGATGGTCCGGCACAGCGCAGCAGAGCTGGCAAGGGCATGCAAGCTAGGCTACAGGGCTAAGCACGTTGTAAACCTTGCAAGGACGCTCGTGAAAGAGGGATTTCCCACAACTGAAGAACTTGAGGCGCTGCCGCCTGAAGGGGCCAAGGCGCTTCTCCTTGAACTTCCAGGCATAGGAGACTATTCCGCTGACATAGTAAATCCTCACGGAGGCTTTCCCATAGACGTGTGGTCAGCAGACATCTTCGGCAAGCTGTTCTATGGAAGGGAGCCCAGGAATGGCAGGGCATCAATAGAACGGATAAAGAAAGAAGGCATGCGCAGGTGGGGCAAGTGGTCGTGGATGGCATTCTTCTACACAGTGCAGGATCTCGATAGCCTGTCACGAAAGCTGGAAACCAAGCTCAGGATAACGTGACGTGCCAAGGCAGGTGTGGCTGTGGGCTTGCAAAAACATGATAGGTAGACGCACTACAAAGAGGGCTTTGCGATGCTTTTTAACTCTTTAGTGTTAAGTAACAATGAACACGGAACAGGCAGAGGAACTGGTGGCTAGGGGGAGTGCCATATCATTAAGACGAAGAGTCCTCTGGACAGACTGTGAAGACTGCAGAAGGCCAAGTACACTGATGTTGTTGGTGATGCAATGGCGGCTGTAGAGAAAAAAGCAAACGCACAAGTAGAATGTGCAATGGTTGCAGTGCCAAAATTAAAGACTCAGGAAGAACAAATAATTGAAGATGAAAAAAGAATAGACGCTTTGAAGAGCCGCTCCGCAATTTTCACCGTTACCGGCATGTGCCCTCCGTTTTCAGATAATTCTTCCGCAATTTTTATCGCCACTCCAAGCGATAACAACCCTTTTGCTGTTAAAAGAGGTGATTTTACTGCTTCTGGGGACAAAAGAAGGCCCGAATCACCTGAGGAAATTTTGCTAGGGGTAATTCCTAGGGAAGCTCTGCGGGGATTCTTACGCGGAGACGTTTCAGAAGACGCTTTGTGGGAATCTCTACCAAAAGACCTGAACGACGCCTCGAGCAAAGTTCTTAGTGAAACCCTGACTAAAGCCTTGAATGACTTCCTGCAAGGAGCGGTACCAGATTGCACTTCACGTAGATTTCTTCAAACTGAAGCCTGGAACGATGCCTTGGAAGACGTTATGTCAAGAAAAACCAATCATGGCGTGTACGTGAGATTTTTGCGGAGGATCCCGGAAAACGCTTTGGAGGAGAAGATGGATCCTTCCGAGTATAGGTTATGACCTGCAGCAAGCCTCTGGCGGCAACGTGGTTTTGTAAAGACGCGCCACAGTTTACGACGAAATAGCAGACCACGAACCACTACCGGAAGCTATATATATCTAGAGAATCATATAGTTTATAGAAGAAGAAGTTTCAGGTAAGGTACAGCAGTAAATAAATCTTATCCTAAAACTAAGTGAAGAAAGCAAATCAAATCTAAAGGTTTCATAACGGAAAGTTCTGAAATTTTTAACTGCTTTTGCAGTTTAGGCACTTGAAATCTGTAAGTAGCTGAATTTCTTCTTCTCATATTATTTATCAATCAAAGCAGAAGAGGGTATGGATGTTGCGGGCCACACCGCATCATGGGCTTTTGACCTAACTAGTAGTGGTAATTTATAGGTTGCCTAATGATAAGATAAGTTGGTGGTGGCGTGGACGCTCTTGAAAATTTGCTCGAGGAGCACAGGATAATCGTGATAACGATTGCGCTTCTGAATGATTCTGCGAAAAAACTGCAGAGCGGGCAAGCGCTATCCCCCGAATTCTTTGGGAAGGTCTTCGACGTTCTCAAAAATTTAGTTGACAAATGCCATCATGGTAAAGAAGAAGATGCGCTGTTTCCCCTGATCACTAAGCAGGGTGCAGAAGAGGCGAGCGTCGTGTCTGTATTGTTGGAAGAACACAAAAAAGGCAGGACTTTTGTAAGGGCAATGGGCGAAGCGGTTAATAATATGGACAATCCTGGCATAATCAAGAACATTAATGGGTACA
>CAISDH010000045.1 GCA_903884115.1 uncultured Microcaldota archaeon
TCTTTGATATATTCTAGGCAGTTAGCTATGTCCTCTTTCATTTATTCACTGGGGCTTGAATTCTATCGTAATGCCAATACAATATAATGAGATATACCTAAATATATTGCGTTATACTTTTCGTAGCCCAAATATACCATTTCCCCGATACTTTCTCATGGAAGAGGATAAGAAGGACATTCTGAAACTGATGTTATCTCCCTATGCATTAGATATACTTTCATTACTGAACACGCCCAAACGCTTTAGTGAACTAATGGCAAAGATAAAGAACGGAAGAACGCTCTCGGCAAAGTTATCGAAGTTAAGGAAATACGGTCTTATCAAAACTACAGGTGTGGTCGTTAAAGACAAGTATTACAATTCCTATGTGATTTCTCAAAAAGGCAAGAGCACATTGAATATGATAAGAAAACTATGACTTTGAGGGTCACTCGTATATTAATTAATAGTTTTCAGACAAAATTGTGAGTATTCCGACATAAATTACGTTAACAGACAAAGCCAGATATTTATGCATTTGCAAAAGGCGGTTTGTTAGGCATCGTCAGAAGAATTTAGCCACCCATTCAGACCTGTATGTGTGGCCGCTCATCTTATCTGAACCTTCAATGTCTCCAAGATGTGCGCGCAGCCTTGCCTCCTTTGCCCACGCAACATCTTCTGCGACTCCGGCCTTCATGAGCATCACTGCTGCAAGCTCAAACTGCCCAGCTTTCTCGCACAGCTTTGACTCAAGCATGGCGGCACCCTGCTGCTTCATTCCGGCTTTCATGCGCATCTCAAATGCAGCGGGAAACGCCAGTATTTTCTCGAACAGCGGCGTAGCACTGTCATAGTCCTGCTTCGATCCTGCAGCTGCATACATCCATGCTGCGATGCCGGGATGCCCTGTCTTCGCTTCACGTTCTGCCAGCTTCCTGATCGTTGCGGGATCGGTCGCCTTATGATCGGCAAGCATCTTTTCGGCCTTGTCTTTCGCGGCAAGCGGCGCATTAGCCATATTTACCAGGCTTTTTGTGATTGCGGACATATTGATAAACACGCTCGTACCATATATGTAGTTCCAGATATTTATAGCTTCTTGGAAAGTCTGTAGACGTAAGGATTGCCGCGCACCAACAAGGATTAAATACCTTAATTACAAGCAGTAATCAGGTGAGATTGTGATACCCCTATTGTTCGCCATACTCCAAATTGCAGGGCTCGCTACAGACGCGCTTATCGCGATAGTGCTGATACTTGCGGCGATCGCGCTCATTTACAACGGGCTCGTTTCAAAGAGGAACAGGGTGCAGGACGCTTGGGCGCAGATAGACGTCCAGCTCAAGAGGAGATACGACCTCATCCCCAACCTTATAGAGACGGTCAAGGGCTACGCCAAGTATGAGAAGAGCGTACTCACCGATGTCACAAGGCTCAGGGCGTCGATAGTCACCGGCAGCGCAGATGACAAGTTAAAGGCCAACGACCAGCTCAGCAAGGCGCTCAAGTCAATTTTTGCAGTGGCAGAGAACTATCCCGACCTCAAGGCATCTGAAAACTTCAAGGAGCTGCAGGAACAGCTGGAAGGCACTGAGGACAAGATATCGTACGTGAGGACTTCGTACAACGATTACGTGCTTGAGTACAACAACGCGCTTCAGCAATTCCCAGGCAACCTGTTCGCAAACGCGTTCGGATTCAAACCGACCGATTACTTCAAGGTGGCCACAGAGGCCGAGAAGCAGCCTGTCAAGGTCGATTTCAGCGACATGTCAAACAATGCCGATGCGTCGCAGAAAGGCGCAGAAGGAAAGAAGAAGGCACCTTAGGCGCAGTAGAACGCACGGGCGCGTCAAGCAGCACCAGGAACCACCATGACTAGCTTTTTCGATGAGATAGCAAGGAACAGGCTCAAATCGGCACTGCTTCTGTTCGTGTTCTTCCTGTTCTTCACAGGGATAATACTCCTGTTCGCACACGTTCTGGGCGTCGGGATGCTCGGCGGGCTGATCGTGGGTGCGGTGCTCGTGGCGGCGTACGCGCTGTTCGCCTATTTCATGGGAGGCAAGATGGTGCTCAAGATCTCAAGGGCACAGGAAGCGGATCAGAAACAGTACCACTATCTGTACGACATCATCGAGGGGCTCGCAAGTGCCATACAGGTGAAGATGCCAGGAGTATACGTAATAAACGATCCGAACCCCAACGCGTTCGCAACAGGAAGGAACAAAAACCACGCATACATAGCGGTGACAACAGGCCTGCTGTCAATCATGGACAAGAAGGAACTGCAGGGCGTCATAGCACACGAGATGTCCCATGTTGCAGACAACGACATACTGTACATGCTTATCGCAGTGGTGTTCGCGGGCGCCATAGGGCTAATTGCATCATCGATAAGAATGAGCGTCATGTTCGGAGGATTCCAAGCCAGAGGAGGGAGGAGGAATGACGGAGGCCTTATCATGCTTATTGCGCTGGTCATAGGATTTCTGGCTCCGCTTTTTGCCTTGTTGCTAAGGCTTGCAATCTCAAGAAGGAGAGAATACATGGCTGATGCGAATGGCGCCAGGCTCATCAGGGATCCGCACTCGCTTGCAAGCGCGCTGACCAAGATAAGGGATTACATGAAGAACCCGCAGTCGCGGCCTGTCATGCATGCGAACGACATAACTTCAAGCCTGTACTTCTCTAACCCGCTCAAGGGCGGCTTCTCCAACCTGTTCTCTACGCATCCGCCGATAGATGAGAGGATAAAAAAACTGCAGCAGATGTATTGAGCGTGTGATCAATGCCGTCATCTGTGAAAGGCAAACTTGGAGAAGATAAGACCATGAATTTCACAGAAGTTGTAGCTAAGATAAAGAAATTGGATTTCCCATTAGGGGAATATGCTCTTTTTGGCTCTGTGCCGCTGGCCGCACACGGAATCAGGGGATGCAGGGACATAGACGTCGTGGCTGCGCCTGAACTGTACAACAGACTGAAGACGATGCGAGGCTGGAAAGAGAATGTGTTGCCGGATGGCACAAAGGTCCTTGTCAAGGACAATGTTGAGATATATCCTGAATGGGGGTGGGGCAGAGAATACAAGCCGGGCACGCAGAGACTGATTGACGAAGCCGACAGCATAGAAGGCATTCCTGTGGTCAGGCTTGAAGAGGTCCTGGCATGGAAGAAAGCCGCTGGCAGGGAAAAGGATCTTAATGACGTCAGATTGATCGAAGAGTATTTAAGAAAGAGGTGAGGCTTCGATGGTCACTTTGCCGGCTCGATACAGAATTCGTCAATCTCATTTATGCTGTGTGGCGCATAAACTTCTCCAACTGCAGTAAAGCGCATGTACACTGCCTGTTTTTCTCCGTTGAGACGTTGTTCCAGAATTTCTCTTTTGCGTAAAAATGGAGAGCGCACCTTCTGATATTCTATATTCAATTTTCTTATTGCTGCGCCGTATTTCCTGGGATCCGCAATTCTTTCGGACTGCAGGTATTGCAGTCTCTTATCATAGTCGAAAGCCTTCGCCGCAGCCTCAAGTTCTTCGGCCAGTGCTCTTATTTGTTCTGCCGCTTTCCTTGGAAGTTCGAGGATGTAGTAAGTAACTATGCCGGTCTGCACATTATGGCTCATGGCATCAACATAGTATACGCGCTCTTTGCCTGCGCTTTCGCCAGTTGCATCTTCGGATTTTGTTTTGAATGCCACGCCCTCACACAGTATTTGCAGTCATCTGATATTTATGGACTGCGCAGCGTCCGCCATATGCCAGTAATTGCGTCATAAAAAGCGCATTAGTCCACAGGATCACGGCCGCAGGCAAGCTATTTATATGCGCTTGTAGCAAATCGTTATGTTCTTGATATCCGACCAGGTATCCAGATGGCCAGCATACAGACTACAGAGCAGAGAGCAATGGAGTTCAACCTAGAGGAACTTGTGAAGAACGCCACATGGCGCGAACTGCTGATGGAGCTCGTGGAGAAGGAGAGGATAGACCCGTGGGCCATAGACCTTGCAAAGATCGTGGACGGCTACATCGCAGTTGTAAAGCAGATGCGCGTGCTTGACCTGCACGTGCCTGCGAACATAATGCTTGCTGCTTCTATACTGCTTCGCATGAAGAGTGATAGTCTTAGCATATTCGAGGTGCCGCAGGAAGCCGTGGAGGAGCCAATGCAGGCGGACCGTATAATCCCGGAGGTTCAGGCGCTTGTTCCAAGGAGCAGGCTGCAGCCTGGAAGGAAGGTGACGCTGCAGGAGCTCATGGATGCGCTTAACGATGCGATGAAGATAACCGAGAAACGCGCATTGGTAGTAAGCGAGCGCGCGGTGCCGATGAACTTCCCCATAATAAAGGAGGACATTGACGAGAAAATCTCGGCCGCATACATGGTGATAAAGAGCAACGCAGACAGAGAAGGCATGGTGAGCTTCGCTCAGATATCAAAAAGATTCGATTCAATAACCTCAATAGTGGTCGACCTGTTTGTGCCCATGCTCTTCCTTGCACACAGGAAGACCGTGATGATACTGCAGGAAAGCTTCTTCGATGACATATTCATAAAGCTAACAGAGGGAGAAAATGCCTGAGCAGAGAGAGACGGAGCACATGAGGCTGGCGGAGGCCGCGCTGTTCGTCTCCGGAAGGGCAATGGGCGTCGATGAGATCGCGAAGGTGCTCGGCGTTGCGTCCATGGGCTACGTGAAGAGGATGATGGACAACCTGATGCACGATTATGAGAAGGGCGCGAGCGCGCTGACGCTGGTGAACATCGGGGACAAGTATGCCCTCGCGGTAAAGGCGGAATACGCAGGCAAGGTGAGCGAACTTGCCGGAGCGCCAGAGATATCAAAGTCGGCGCTGAGAATACTCGCATACATAGGCAGGAACGAGCCGATAATGCAGAACAGCATAGTCAAGGCGTTCGGCACCTCGACCTACGACCACATAAAGGAGCTGTCAGAGAAGGAGTTCATAACAGCGCAGCGCAAAGGCAGGACAAAGCGCATCGAGACAACGCAGAAGTTCAGGGAGTACTTCAACATGTGACTAATAGGCAGGATTTGTCTCTTCAACGCCCTCTTTCTTGTTCAGGTACAACGCGGCCACGAAAAGGAATGATGACAGCCGATTAAGATATCTTCCAATTGTCTTGTCGGAAAGATTCAGAGTTGCAACAGACCCCTCTGCCCTTCTGCATATTGCCCTTGACAGGTGCAGGCATGATGCGCCAACTGAGCCCCTTGGCAGCACGAACTTCTTGAGTTCAGGAAGCGTTGCGCCGAGCTCCTCGATGGCTTCTTCCAGTTCTTTTATCTTGCCCTTGATTGTCTCGCTCTTTATAGAATCTTTTCCAGAAGAGGCTATCTCCGCCCCCACAACAAATAGCGTGTTCTGAACGCCCTTCAGCATGTCCTCCAGATGTTCGTCCGTGATGTTCGCGCAGGCGATGCCTACGGCGCTGTTGAGTTCGTCCACGTCGCCGATCGCACGGACTATCGGGTCGTCCTTCTTGAGCGGGCATGACCCGATGACGTGAGTATAGCCTTCGTCCCCTTTGCCCGTGTAGTAGCGCATAATTTATAATAAATACATCACAATTAATAGCTATTGCGGGGCCTGTGGTCGAGTGGCAAGACGTCACCTTCACAAGGTGAAGACCAGGAGTTCAATTCTCCTCAGGCCCACTGTTCTTTACTTCTCGAACAAAAGGCGCACTAAGACTGCGTCATTCTTTATCAATCTTCTTCATTCTTTTTGTCTTCTTCAGGAATACGCCTCTGAAGTTCAAGTGCCTGTGCAAGTTCATTAGATGAGAGGCATAACTCTTGCGCGGCTTCTGACACAGAGTATTCAACAGCTATCTCGTTTTGCTTTTCTATGCCAAGTGCCGTAGTTAGCTTGGTTGACTCATTGAGTTTGTCTTCTTTAGCTTTTTTAACTATCTCCATGATATCACTACATACACTGTGTTTTTCCCAGATATTTATTTGCTTCTATTTCTGATTTTAGGGCATTATCCCTGTCGCTTTAAACTACGCCTTTATGGGCAAAGCTGCAGCAGACAATACCAGTACACATTAAACAAGATCGTTGGTAAATCGAACTTCCAGCCGCTTGAACCCCAGACCCATCCGGATTTGTCGATGAACGACAATCTACGACCGCATCACAGCCTTTGGGGCCTTGACTGCACCGTTCATGAAAGAGGATACCCTTCGCACGCAATCATCGCTTACCTCTACCTGCATGAAGTCAGATATCACTGATTTGTATATGCGCCATGAGTAGCGGCTGTCCATAAACACTATGAATGCCCTGTCTGATTCGCTTCTTATAGCCCTTCCTGCAGCCTGGACGGCCTTCACGACGCCAGGCACCAGATAAGCATATTCGCGTCCCTTCATGCTGAATCTCTTGTCAAGATATTCTATCTTCGCGGTAAGTTCAAGACTCGGCTTTTCAAGAGGTATGCCCACTATGAGTATGCCCTTTATTGCGTTGTTCGCATAATCTATGCCCTCGCTCAGGCTTCCGCCCATCACTGCGAAGAGCAGGTTGTTGTCGCCCTCCTTGAAACTGTTGATCATCTGCTCCGTTTGGACGCTGGCCATTTCCCGCCTCTGAATGAACTTCACCTCGTAGCGCATGTATCTGCGGACCGAATTGAGCACCTCGAAGCTCGGAAAGAACACTGCAACATTGCCCTTGACATTTTCTATCAGGCCGCCGATCCTTTGCGCGATGAGCTTGTATTGCTCCAGGTTCCTGTGCACATATGCGGTTGATACGCCCCTGTCGATCAGGCACAGCCGGTTCTCCTTTGGAAACGGCGATTGATAATTCGTAGCGAGCGCTTCAGGGAAGCGGAGCAGCTCCTTGTGCATACCCAATGGAAGAAGCGTGCCGCTCATGAAGACGTTCGCGTACGCGTCTTTCATTGCCAGTATCGCTTCCGCAGGATACAGGCAGGACATGGACAACCTTATCCCTGTCCCATACTTTGATACTATCAGAGTGCTGGCTTCGTCATGCGATGATAGCGACCTTATGAAGCGCGAGATGTGCATGAGCGAAGACCGCTTTGCCTTTGAGGCGTTTATGTACTCCATGCCCGCATTGTCAAGCTGGGCGCAGATCGCATCAGTCTCCGCTCCGCCAGAGAGTATTTTCGGTATGTCGCTTCTGGTGAAGAATGCTTCTGCGATGCTTGAGGTCTTTAGCTTAGATTCCGAGATAGAATGCAGGAAATAGTCCAAGTATCCTAGATCGATGCTGCTGCCTATTGAAGCCAGTTCCTTCGAAGCGCGGCCCACCATCTGCGTGCTGATGGATGTGCTGAGGTACGATGAGGCAATATTCATTATGTTGTGGGCCTCATCCCATATGAGTATTGAACCTTTGATAGAGTGCCCTATCTTCTTGGCGAATGCCTTGAGAGTGAAAGGGTTTAGCACATGGGCATAATCTGCAATGATGACATCGGACTCTCTGGCGATCTTTGCCGTGATCTCATAGGCGCACAATCCTCGCTCGTATGACTCGCGAAACAGGGCATTGTGGCCCTTCATTCCGGCATCCAACAGGGCGCAGTCCACGCATTCTACGGCCCTTGCCCCGTCCAGGTAGCTGCATTTTTTCCTTTCCGCAAGCTGCTCGCATGTTTTGTAGAAGGGTTCCCCCTCAAGCATGTTGATGTTCGGATTCACGCACATGTTCCTTTTTCCAACGATATCAACATACTTTATGCTAGTTTCATACTTCTGCCTCAGTCCCGAAAGAACATCAACAGCAACTTTGTGCTGCGAATTCTTTGGAGTGAGGAAGAATATCGGAATTTTATTTTCGGATGCAAACGAAAGGCATGCAGATATCGCAGCATCAGTCTTACCTATTCCCGTAGGTGCGTTTATGAAGATACTCTTCCTTTCCGAAAGCGCAGCGTGTATGTCAGACATCATCGCGTCCTGTCCTACACGAGCCCTATCAAACCTGAAAGGAAAACGAGGCGCAGCACCAGGCATACCCTTATTTCGCAGTGCAGAATTATTATCCCATCTGTTCTGAGAACTGCGCGGGAAAGATGGCACTTATCTGCATTAATCAGAGTAATTTCCAGGGCAGATTATTGTAGTATATGTGCAATCGGGACTTGGCTTCAATGAGAGTCGCCCATCCTTGTGCTTGTGAGGCTTACCAAGCTCTTTTCCGCAGTCTGGACAAACAAGGTTTGGCACGTCCTTTACTCTTACTACATCAGGCCTATGCTGCAGCTCTTCATATTTCTGCGGATCGAAGATCCGGTTAAGATAGAACCTGCGTAATTTGTCAATACCGTCCTGTTGGTAGACCAGAACCTCTGCACCACATGCTTTGCAATGAACGCTAAGCAGCTTTGCCGTGCCACCCCTTATTCTTCTGTAGTGGTCTTGCTTTAGATGATAGACATGCGCTGCGTCTTCGCGCTTTAAAGCACAGATTCGCTCATCTGCATGTGCCGTCTCCTCATCGGAGTTGCCCTCTTTGCTATTCGGATTGCCGGATATTATTGACTTTTGAGACATAACAGACACACGTGCATATTGGATTTTCTGATATATGTGCATTTCTTGAGCAAAATCGCGAGGAGAGACGATGCATTTGTCAGTGAGTTGTTGAGTTTTGCACGGTCAGATAAACCATATCGATCTCGTAATATTCGCTATGTGCCCAGGCATGGCCTAGACGCAATTCGACAGTATAATTACCTGGTACGTTCGCTCTAAAGGAGTAAATGGTTAACTGGTTGCTACATCCGACCAATTGGCCACAGTTCTTTGTAGTGTCGGTTCCGCTAGAAGATGTGATATTAACGCCTTGCGATGCAGATTGAACCCACCATGAAGTCCCAGTTGTGGGATTGACTGGCAAAGTCACTTGCCCTGATTGCCCTGCTGCCAGGGTCAAATTGTGATTCTGTGTTATCGCTGTTTGGTTTGATGGTGTTGATGTGATTGTAGTCATTGCCGAAGATGTTGATGACGTAGTAGGCGTGATCGGCTTAGAGACAACAAAGAAGCCTACTGCCGCAATGATCACAATTGCAACTGCCAAAATCCCCACGACCTTAGTCATGTTTGGTTTTGATGTTGTACTCGCCATATGTATCACTTCTCAGACTAAGCTTTTAAACTGTGACGCATAAGTGCGCCATTTAAAAGTGCAAATAGGATTTTAA
>CAISDH010000046.1 GCA_903884115.1 uncultured Microcaldota archaeon
AATCTTGATTTCCGCCGTGACGCGGCTTCCTTCTCGTTTATGAATTTCTTAAGAATCTCTTTTTTCTGATAGTCCGGTCCGCACACGATGATGTCTGATTTAGCGCAGTCGTACATCCATTGTTTATAGGGCCTTGGAGGCGTTGCGACTATGATTTCGTCGTTCGAGTGAACTATGACATCATGCATATTGCCATCCAACATCAGTCTTGTCAGATTTGGAAATGCCTTCTGCATATTTTCTGCCATAGATATGGCTGCATTTTTGAGCTTGGGATTCATGCCTTTATACTTATAGGAAATTTCCCGCTCTTGCGGGACATTCTTTATACTGTCAGC
Source organism: uncultured Microcaldota archaeon (assembly GCA_903884115.1). GTDB lineage: Archaea > Micrarchaeota > Micrarchaeia > Micrarchaeales > Micrarchaeaceae > CAISDH01. The sequence goes on from CAISDH010000046.1 coordinate 339, forward strand.
AACCCAATTTATACCGTGATAAACGCTTATGTTTCCTATATCAAGGCACATGGAAGGCACAGTAAGGATAAACAGCAAATCTTATTAGTTTTGCTTAATTAGATTGCGATTCTTATTTTCGTTTGCAATAAGACAGTCATTCGAACTGAGGCATGCGGCCGACAAACCCAAAGCCGAAGCAAAGTATAAATATCTGGAAATTTGTAGTATGTCACGTAATTAAATGCAGAAAAATAATCAACACAGGACGCCAGAGCTAAGGAAGGAATTCAAGGATGAAGTCAGCCTTATCGAGAGATTAGACACCAGCATGAAAGAAATAGAGCATAACCCGCACATAAGCAAGAAAACAAAAGAGACTTTAGAGGAGGTTGTGAGCAGATATAAATCGATCAAGCAGCCTTCGGACGATCAGGCCTGATGCCGATTCGCTGCAGATGCAAACCTACTCTATGGACCAAAGCAGCCTCTGCTCAACGTACTCAAAACGCACGTCCGGAAATCTTTTCTCCAATATCTCTGCCAGTTTCCTCATGCCCTCCTGCTCGCTGAAGTGCCCGATGTCTACGAAGTTTATGTCAAAGAAATGGGCGTGCTCTGCAAGGTGATGCGAGATGTCGCCAGCAAGGTACAGATCTATGCCTTCCTTGGCCGCAAGGGCAACATGCTCACGATTGAACCCCTCTCCGCCATGTATCCCTATATTCTTGACTGCCTTTTTCTTAATTATTGCGTTGACTCTTTTCAGTTTCAGCCTGCGCTTTATCCTGTTTATTATTTCTTTGATTGGCGTCGTTCTCTTCAACTCGATTATTGCGGTGCCGTCATCAAGAGTCCTAACGGCCTTGTATTCTGCTTTTCCGAACAATCTTTCTGCTATTGCACTGCTCTGAAATCCAGCCCGGTCTATTCTTGAATGTATTGCATAGACGACCTCGCCGTTCCGTTTCCATTTTTTAAAGAAAGGGTTTGTTACTGCCCTCTTCGGCCCGAAAATAGGCGGATGATGCAGAAGTATCATGTCCGCCCGTCTCCCTGGGATGTTCTTCCGGAATTCCAGGCTCAGAACTGCCTTTTTTATGTTCTTGGAAGGGTTGCCTGCAATCAGGCCCTGAGTAGTGTCGTACTCCCTGCTCAGCGTATCGGGGAACAGCTCACGAAGTTCAGCAATTATCTCATTTGCAGTTGTCATCCGCTCACTTGTACAGGGCATTTCACATGTCAGAACATTCAACATTCAGAACAAGAGCTTAAATAGCCGATTCCTTTGTCTCTTAAGATCGTGCACAAGGGCGCCGCAGCCCGGCAACTATCTGTGAATATGACGAAGGGATGTGGGCACGCCATCAGATATCTTGTCATCCTTGATCGTGGCGGTCGAATCCTGCCTCTGGAAAACATCCAGCAATCTTTTCCCCATGTTTGACGCGGCGGCATTCATCTTTTTGAACAGATCCCATGACGCATCAAAATAATAGTGCAGGGCGGCGTTGTACTGCTCTTTTTCACCTGCAGCGTTTACTGCGGCTTCTGAATTCTTGAGCAGACCCATATACGCATTCCTGAAAGCCATGGTCTCGTTCTCCAAATCGGCAAATAATCTGCTCAATTCCTCGCCGTTGACCTGGGCATTGCCTCTTTTCATGCGATCGGAGGGCATCGATGAGTAGGCCAGACGCCTTATCTCGGTCTGGAATGCGTGCTCACTGTTTTCAAGAGCGACCCTGGTGCCTTCGACGTCCCTGTTTGGCACGTCCGGTGCAGTCTTGAACAGCGCCTCTGCCTTCTGGACAAATGCATCATGTACTGCGCGCTCCAGACGGGATACTTCGGGAGTGTATGCAATGCCGCACAGCCAGACTTCTGCGTCAGCCGGATGAACAGAAGGTACTGACTTTTGAGTCATAACGATACGGATACGTTCTGGATTTTTCAAATATATATCAATTTCTCTTACGTAGCCTGTCCTGTTATCGCTTTTCAAGATTTATTGACATATCAATAATTAGTAGCACAAAACGGAGATTATTTAAACATATCGCCACATAATATACACATATGGAGCGCATAGAGATCAGGTTCGTCGAGATGCCGGATCCTAGCGACCCGACAAGCATCATACGATGGTTCTGCAGGGTCTTCGGGCTGGCCACAGAGTCTGGAGGCAATCTGGAGGAACAGATATTCCAGAACTTCGCAGAGGCGGCGTACACGAACAAAGGGCTTTCAAGCTCCGAGCTGAAGCTGGACACGGAGCTCAGCAGGAGCACGGTCATATACCACCTGAACAGGTTCATAGAGGCGGGGATCCTCGTAAAGCACGGAAGGAAGTATTCCCTAAGGGCATCGGAGCTCTCCAAGGCGATAGAGGAGATAGAGTACGACATCAACAGGGAGATGAGCAGGATGCTTAACACTGCAAAGGAATACGACAGGCTGATGCTTTCCAAGGCAGGCAGCAGGGGCAAGAGGAGAAAGTGAGCTAATGTCTGACAACAACAAGAATGACGATGCGACTAAGAAAACTTCGGAGAATGCGAAGCCAGCGGAAGCGGAGCAGCCCAAAGAGGACAAGTACGCGGAGCTCAAGGAGCAGATGCTCAGGCTCGCCGCCGAATTTGACAATTACAAGAAGCGAGCAAAGGCAGACATGGACAAGGCAAGGGGCATGGGAAAGGCGGAGCTCGCCAAGAGCCTGCTTCCGATACTCGACGAGTTCGAGCTTGCGATGATCGCGGCGAGCAACTCAAGCGACAAGAGCGTTTCGAAAGGCATAGAACTGGTTTACTCGAACCTCACGGACACGCTGAAAAGAAGCGGATTGAGGGAAGTGCCTGCTGATGGCATTGCCGACCCGTTCAAGCACGAGATAATCATGGTTGCGGAGAGTGATAAGAAGCCGGGCACGATACTGGAAGTTGTGAAGAAGGGTTACATGTTCGATGACATGATGCTCAGGCCCGCGTCAGTCATAGTCGCAAAGGACGCAAAATCAGCGAAGTAACGAAGCAACAATCATATTTGGTGATATCATGAAAATAATAGGAATAGATCTAGGAACATCTAATTCAGCGGCAGGCGTGCTTGAAGGCGGAAGGCCGGTGATAATACCGAGCAGCGAGGGCACATCGCTTTACGGAAAGGCATTCCCAAGCTACGTGGCGTTTCTCAAGGACGGCCAGAGGCTCATCGGAGAAGCTGCGAGGAGACAGGCAGTCGCCAATCCGGAAGGCACGGTATGCGCATTTAAGAGAAAGATGGGCACTGACTACAAGTACAGGCTGCATGACAAGGAGTACAAGCCCCAGGAGCTGTCCGCAATGCTGCTGCAGAAGATAAAGCAGGATGCGGAATCGTTCCTTGGAGAGGAAGTCACTCAGGCAGTGATAACAGTGCCTGCGTATTTCAACGACAACCAGAGGCAGGCAACGAAGGATGCAGGAGAGATAGCAGGCTTGAAGGCTGTGAGGCTTGTCAACGAGCCCACAGCAGCAGCGCTTGCGTACGGCCTGGACAAGTCAGACAAGGAGATGCGAATACTGGTTTACGACTTCGGAGGAGGCACTCTCGATGTCACGATCATGGAATTCGGAAAGGGAGTCTTTGAGGTCAAGTCCACAAGCGGCGACACGCAGCTTGGCGGCACGGACATGGACAACACCATAGTGGAATTCCTTTCAAGCGAGTTCAAAAACGCTTCAGGAATAGACATAACAAAAAGCCCGCAGGCAATGCAGAGGCTGAGAGAGGCAGGTGAAAGGGCAAAGATAGAGCTGTCCACTGTGCTGTCAACGGACATAAACCTGCCGTTCCTTTCGCAGGACAAGGCAGGGAAGCCGGTCAACTTCGAATACAAGATGACAAGGGCTAAGCTAGAGAGCCTGGTCGTGCCGATAATAGAGCGTTCCGCGAAGCCGGTCATGCAGGCGCTGAAGGACGCGAAGCTCGAACCCAACAATCTTGACAAGATAATACTCGTAGGAGGGCCAACGCGCATGCCGATAGTGCAGCGCTACGTTGAGCAGCTCCTGGGCAAGAAAGTCGAAAGGGGAGTGGATCCCATGGAGTGCGTCGCCCTTGGCGCAGCAATACAGGCAGGCGTGCTGACAGGAGAGGTCAAGGACATTGTGCTGCTTGACGTTACGCCGCTCACGCTGAGCATAGAGACACTGGGAGGCGTTGCGACACCGCTCATAGACAGGAACACTACAATACCTGTCAAGCGTTCGCAGGTCTTCACCACCGCCGAAGACTTCCAGACTAGCGTCGACATAAACATCGTGCAGGGCGAAAGGCCACTGGCAAAGGACAACATAGCGCTGGGCAGGTTCACCCTTGCAGGCATGCCGCCGGCAAGGAGAGGCGTGCCCCAGATAGAGGTTAGCTTCGACATAGACTCCAACGGCATACTCCATGTTAACGCAAAGGACAAGGCAACGGGCAAGGCGCAAGGCATGGATATCGTAGCGCCGCACAAGATGAGCCGCGAAGAGATAGACAAGAAGATAGACGAGTCAAAGCACTACGAGGAGCAGGACAAGAAGACAAGGGAGAAGATAGACATCAGGAACGGTGCCGAATCGCTGGTCTACTCTGCAGAGCGCACTCTGGACGAGTACAAGGACAAGGTGCCGAAGGATGTGGCCGACAAGGTCAACGATGCCAAGAAGGCAGTGGAGGATGCCCTGAAGACCGAGGACCTCGAAAACATAAAGAGCGTGACAGAGAAGCTCAAGAGCGCCCTTGAAGAAATAGGCGCAAGCATGTACAAGGGCCAGCAGGGCGGAGCAGGCCAAGGCCCTGAAGGAGGGCCGGGCCCGGGCAGCGGCACTGGCGGCGCAGGAGGCGGAGGTGACAATTATTCCGCCGCTACCGATGCGGACTTCAAGGTCAAGTGAACCAATAGAAATCAGGTGAAGCGCATATGCCAAGGGACTATTATGAGATTCTCGGGGTCAAGAAGACAGCCAGCCATGACGAGATAAAGAGTGCCTACAGGGATCTCGCGCTGAAATTTCACCCTGACAAGAACAAGAGCACAGAGGCAGAAGAGAAGTTCAAGGAGATAAACGAAGCGTATGCAGTCCTTGGCGAGCCTGATAAGCGCAAGCAGTACGACACGTTCGGCTCTGAGCAGTTCGGCCAGCGCTACACCCAAGAAGACATATTCCGCAACTTCGATTTCGACAGGGTATTCAAGGACCTTGGATTCAATTTCGGCTTCGAAGACCAGGACTTCGCGAGCATGTTTGGCTTCAACCAGGCAGGCAGGAGAGGAGAGGTCGGCAATGACATTCTAGCAAAGATGAGCGTCACACTCTCTGAGGCCGCACACAGCGCTACGAAGACGCTTCGAGTAAGGCACGTCAAGCCGTGCGACAGATGCAAAGGGCAGGGCTATGAGCCAGGCACAGGAGTGCGGAAGTGTGACAGGTGCAACGGCGCAGGCCAGCTCCGCGAAACGCAGAGGACGCCGTTCGGCATGATCCAGACGATAGGCGTGTGCCCGAAGTGCAGGGGCACGGGCAAGATGTTCGAAAGCCTCTGCAAGAAATGCAACGGCAGGGCGTACATCCAGGCGGAGGACAATGTTGAGGTCACGATACCAAAGGGCGTGGACAATGGCATGCGGCTCAGGCTAAAGGATATGGGAGACTACGGCAGGGATGGAGCGGGAGACCTGTACATCGACGTGGAAATACAGAAAGACCGGACATTCAGGAGAGAAGGCGACAATCTTGCAGTGGACATTCGTATACCTTTAACAGTTGCGCTGCTTGGCGGCACCGTTCAAGTGCCGACCCTTGACGGAAAGAAGACGATAAGCATAGAGGAAGGAACCCAGAACAACGCAAAAGTAGTTATCAAGGGAGAAGGCATGCCCCGCTTCAGGGGCAGCGGCACAGGGGACGAGACGGCCAACATAATAGTGGACATCCCTAAGCACCTTACAAGGGAGCAGAAAGAGCTTGTCAAGAAACTCGCAGGCACTGATGAAGATTCAAAGAAAGGATCTGGAATTTTCGGTATCTTCTGACAAGGGATCAACGGCGCAGGCAGGAGACATCGAACAGGGCATCCTCATTTTCGTATTTTTCATAAGGGAACCGAACCCAGATGTCCGTTTTTTCGACATACGTGTCGGGCAAAAACTCCGTGCTGCTGTTTATGTACAATGTTGCAGTGTAGACTTCGTGATTGCCCGCCTCAAGCTTTGCCTTCAGTTTGGCAAGCGTGTCTCCAGTGTCTGAGATGTCATCTACCAGAAGGACCTTGCAGCCTCCTGACGAGGGCAGGTCTTTTAGGTCTGAATATTTGATGCCCAATTGGTGGGACAGGTAGACTGCCACCGTAAGGCCACCACGTGGAATCCCACAGACGAAGTCCCAAGCTTTTTCAGATTGAATCGGCTTCAGCTGCTCGCTCAGTCCGTGAAGCAGTTCACCATAAGTGTCCCACGTAAGGGTTATGTGCGCTGGTTTTGTATGTTCTGCCATCATTCAGTCACTTTATAATCAAAAGCCTGGTCTCATCACACCGGCAGGCATTACAGATGGGCCTGGGATGCACGTTTTGTATCTGGCGCGCTGCTGATAATTTTTTCATAGGGGAAAGAAACCCAGACGTCAGTCTTGTCAAGGTACACATCAGGAATGAACTTCGTGTGGTTGTTGACATACAGTGTTGCCGTATTGACATTGTGGTTGTTCACCTCAAGGTGCTTCTTCAGTTTGATAAGCGTATCCCCTGTATCGGAGATGTCGTCAACCAGAAGGATCTTGAGGCCCTTTGACGAATATAGTTTTTCCAGGGCGATTAACGGCAAATCCAAATGGTAAGACAGACAGATCGCGAGTGCAAGGCCGCCCCTTGGAATTCCGGAGATGCACTGCCACTTCTTGTAGGTCTGTACAGATCTGAGCCTGCTACTTAGTTCGCCGATCATGTCTCCATACTGCTCCCACGACACGACTATGTGAGTGGGCTTTGATTCTTCTGCAGCCATTTGACCATCCCATATGCCAAAGCACTACGCAGGCAAATTACTTTAGTCTTATGGAATCGAGGTTCATGGGCGCCCTCGCGTCACAGTGCATTATTCTGCCCAGTGTCCTTGCAAGGTCCTCGCATTTCTGCTCCTCTCCGTGCATAGTGAATATGTTTCTGGGCCTTGGTTTGAGGTTCTCCACAAAGCTTATCAATTGCCTTCTGTCGCTGTGGCCAGAGAAGCCCTCGACTGTCTTGATGTTCATGTTGACCTTTACGGGCATCAGCTTGCCATCCTCATCAGGCAGGGGCACTTCGTGAATGCCGTTCTGCACTCTCCTTCCTAGAGAGTTTACGCTGTTGTAGCCCACAAATATCATTGAATTCCTAGGGTCCTCTGCAAGCATGCGGAAGTAGTCAAGGCTTGCTCCGCCGTTGAGCATCCCTCCGCTTGCCAATATTATGGCGGGGCCGCGCTCGTTGATCTCGCTGCGCTCGCCCTTTATGACCTCGAATATCTCGCTCTCGAACGGCGACCTGTTGTTCAGTATCCTGTCGCGCAGGCTCTCCTTCAGGTATTCAGGGTATGCCGTGTGTATGGCGCTTGCCTCGAGTATCATGCCGTCGAGATACACCGGAACATCAAGCTTGTACTGCGCCTGTGCGGCCATGTAGTTCTCCATCACCAGCTGTATCTCCTGGCCCCTTCCGACGGCGAACAGCGGAATGAGCACCTTGCCGTTGTTCTGTATTGTTGATTTTATCGTCTCCATGATCTCGTGCTCGGCCACGCCCCTGTTTTGCGTTATGTCGCCCTGGCCTCCGTACGTGCTCTCCAGGAACAGGGAATCCACTCGCGGATACCTTGTGCTTGCCGGATCGTATAAGCGCGTAAACCCGTATTTCATGTCTCCGGAATGCACGATGTTGTACATTCCTTCCCCTACATGCAGGTGCACGGTGGCGCTGCCGAGTATGTGCCCTGCGTTGTGGTATGTAAGCTTCAGCTCGTCCGTTATGTTTGTGACCTCGCCATAGTCTCTCGTGACCATGTGCAGCAGCATGCTGCGTATGTCCTTCTCTCCGTAGAGGGGCGTGCCTCCGCTGCGCTGCACCAGCTTCACGTAATCGTTGAGCAGAAGCGCGGCAAGCTCCTTTGTCGGTGGCGTGCAGTACACAGGGCCCTCGTACCCGTACTTGAACAGGTATGGCACGAACCCTATGTGGTCCATGTGCGCGTGCGTCAGTATGACCGCGTCAAGCTCGTTTATCGAGATGTTTGCGCTGTCAAGGTACGGGAATGCCTTGTTTACGTCGCCGTTGTTCGCATCAAGCCCTTTTATCGCAGGCTCGGGCGACAGGCCGCAGTCTATTATGATGTTTGAATGCGGAGTTCCCAGAAGCAGCGAGCTCCTGCCAACTTCGCGGTAGCCTCCAAGAGCAGTGGCTTTGAACCATTCGCTGTTTCCAAGCGGCTTGCTTATGCTCTTGCCCAGGTTTATCAGGAACTTTTTCCTGAAATCTGACTCGCCGAAGAACAGCTGCCTTACCTTTGACACCGTCTCGCTGCTCATCGTCGGGGTGCGGAGTATCTTGGGAGACCATCTTGTCTGGAAGCCTATGCTCTTGAGCGTTGAGCCGCCCTTCCCGATCACAAGTCCGGGCTTGAGCGCCTCTATGTACACCTCTGAGAACTCAGGCACAAACCTTATGCTTGCTATGACAGCCTCCTTGGGCACAATGCTCTCTATAAGGGCCTTCGCCTCCTCGGGAGGCATCAATGCAGAGCTGTCGCTCCTGACAATGATCTTCTTCTTGATTGCGGATGCTATGCCCCTTATTATCGTCTCGTTCTCGTATATGATCTTCGAGTTCTTCAAGAAGACGATGATGTCCGGGCCTTCGAATTCCGCCTTTACGAAACCGGCTTCGCTTGGCAGCATCTCCTTTATCTTATCAAAAAGAGATTCTGCTCCCGCTTTTGGTATGCCTGCTCCTCCTATTGGTTCCTGCAAAAAATCACGCTTTCGTCATGTCCCCTTTTTTTCGGGATGACTCAGCCAAAAAGTACGAAAGTCACTTGCCTGCAAGTACCTTCTCAAGATCTTTGCCTGCGTATTCTGTATAACCTGACTTTGTTATTGTTGCAATTATCATGCTGTCTCCGGTGGCGGCATCGCGCCTCATCGCTATTGCGAGTGCCTTGGCAGTGCCCTTCACTGCTTCTTTCACAGTCATGCCCTTCTTGTACATCTCCTCTATGTAGCCCAGCGCCGTGAGCGATCCTGACCCTGTTGCCGCGAACATGCTCTCCTGGGTATAGCCGCCTATCGGGTCTATGACGTACAGGCCTGGCACGCCGTCGTCCATGCCTGCCACTATGAGCTCGTTGTAGTACGGCATCATCTTGTTGTCCTGCATTATTATCGAAAGGAGCGATGTCGCGGACTTCGCAGAGAACGGCCGGTTCTCATTCATCTTGTATATCTCGTTCTGCGCCTTGAGCACCCTTATGAGCTCCTGCGCATCACCGACAGCGCCAGCTATCGTCATCGCAAGATAATCGTCTATCTTCCACACCTTCCTTGCCTCTGAACTTGCTATGAAGGTGTCCATTGTGGCACGCGTGTCTGCGCCGATCACAACTCCGTCGCTGCAGATAATTCCGACTGTAGTCGTGCCTTTCAGGTATTTCTTGTAGTCTTGAGAATCCATTCATGCACCCATACAATACAGCATTAATGCCAATTGACTATTTGTAATTCAATAGCTGTCGCGCCCAAAACAACAGCTACAAGTCGTATAGAACACATCATTTGGAAAACATAATTATATAAGTCTTTAGTTGGCCGAAGATTTTCACAGCATAGACGGAACAACTTGCGAATAATCAGATCCAATGCTCATTCTGAAACGTCATAGATCATAGAAGTTCCAAGCTTTCGTTGCAGTTCTTTGATGTCGCGCTCATTACACCTGCAAATAACAAGATCAACCTTTTTATCAGCATAATGGTAGTCCCTGCACTTGTCCGCATGACGAATCAAATCGTCATTATCGCGCCGGATCAGAATGAAATAGTCTGCATGCCACGTAGTATACGCTTCTGTGCCTTCATAGGTACGAATCGCATTGAAGCCATAAAGATTTCGTTCTTGAGATGATAGACTTTTTCGCACCATATAATCACAGCCCATAAAGATTTTGCAAGACAATTTAGTTCGCATCCGAGGTTCTCCTTAGTTTGATCAGCGCACACAGATGTTGCCTTTCTTCCTCTTGGGTCACATAATCATGGCGGTGCGAATAGAAATTCTCGAATGCCTGACAAGCGTCTTCATAGGAATGCACGCCATCCATGAGATGCTCCAGCTTGTTTATTAACGCCTCATTGTCGGACTTTGTTTCTTGGAGCTCCAAGAAGAAGGTCCTGGTGGCCCACTCCATATTCTCATTGTTCTTCAAACAATTTGCTACCTCTGTCATTCTCTGATCTTTATTGATAGCTTCGTCCGTTTTATTGTCCAGATTTCTTGAAGGCACATCAAACACCGTTCTACTAGCTATGGAATTTAGGAGATATTTATATGCTTGGTTTTGGCAATTTGTTTGTGAAAGTTTGCGATTTTGTATTCTAAAACATGACACAGAAAGAGATACGTGCTGTTTTCAAAGCTTTCTTGCTAAACAATATCTACCTATTTATAGGAACAAATCATCCGAATAGCCGGTATCCAAAACTTAGATCAAGTACGCCTGTCAAAAACAGCAAGCCTATGATGAATACAAGGATGTTGCCAAGCATTGAAAGATATGTTTTGAAATCAGAAAGCGCCAGAATATAGTACGGATGAGTCAGGTTGATGCTGAAGATTATGTGCTTATTGATAATGTTCTGGTCATAAGCTCCTATGAATCCGCTCAGGCTTATGAATATGAAAGCCAACCCCAGTATTTTGCTGGCAAGTCCGACGCTTCTTTTCTTGTTTGGCATGTACATCTACGCAGTACGTTATTGTCCTGTGCTATGCTGAACTGACTATGTATTAATCTCTTTCCATATGCCAAACGGCACAGCCCGCCCAAAGCCTTCGAGGGCGGGCTCTTTCGTTCAGCCGAGGTCTATCAGGCTGCCCGTGATGAACTGCCGTTTGCTGTTGGCGATCTCTGCATAAGCAAAGGTCCTGTACACTTTCGTGACCTTTACCTTGTAGCTGTTTCCTATGCGCGTCTTCGCGTCTTTTACAAAGACCACGAGGTCGCCGTATTTGCCTATGCCCTCGCCCCTTGCGCCTTTAGCCTCTACTTTCAGCTCGCATTCGTTCCCTTCGATTAGGTCATCCACTTTCCCACCCGAAGTGATTGGTGACGAATAGATTCTTAAAGCTATTCTGCAGGAAATCAGAAGTTAGACACGTGGCTAACATGCCGGACAGCGCGCATGGCAGTTATGATTCATCTGCGTTTCTTATTTGATTTTTTCATGAGGCTGTAAAGCATTATTGCGAGCGCAACTGAGACAATCGCGAGCACGTAGAAAGACATGGTAGAGTACTGGTATAGGCGGTTCTGCGCGTTCGCAGCGCTCGCAGTCGCAAGCTGCAATAGGGCGAACGCCTTTGTCACGTTTGTGTGCGAGACATTCATGGATTCGTTGAGGGCGTTGTAGGCGTAGTTCAGGTTCGGGTAGAATACCAGGTAAGCGCTCTCGTTGATCCTGTCCAGGTACTGCCTTGTGGAGTTTATCGCCGCTGTGATGTTTGTCGCGCCGTTAAGATATGCACCGCTAGAGAGCACAGTAGAGGACAGAAGCGCCAAGCCCAACACAATATATATCATGCGCATTTTCCAGACCTGGAAAGCAGTATCGAGATGCTCAATAGCTCCTTGTACCTGTCCCTCATTGTGGATTGTTGTACGCCTAGCCAAGTGTGCTAGGCAGTACATGCAACATCTGTCAGGCTTACAGGTTGACGTCTATCTTGAGCTGCTCCTTGAGCTCGCGGTACCTGTTCCTGATAGTGACTTCTGTGACGCCTGCGACGTCTGCAACCTCTTTCTGGGTCCTGCGCTCGCCTGCGAGCGCGCCAGCGATGTATACAGCTGCAGCGCTGACTCCGGTCGGGCTCCTGCCTGAGACGAGTCCCTGCCTCATGGCCTCTCTGAGAAGCTGTATCGATTTCTCCTGCGCTTCTCCGCTGAGCTTGAGCGCGTTCACGTAGCGCGGCACATAGCTCACTGGATCGCTCAGGGGCACCTTCAGGTTAAGCTCATGGAGTATTACTCTGTAAGCCCTGCCTATGTCCTTCTTCGCAAGACCGGATATGTTGGCTATCTCGTCAAGCGTCCTTGGCATTCCCGCCTGCCTGCACGAGGCATATATGACCGCCTGCACCACCACCTCGATGGGCCTGCCCCTTATGAGGTTGTTCTGCACGCACTTCCTGTACAGCAGCGCGGCATTCTCCCTTATGTTGTCGGGAAGACCCAGGTAGCTGGACACTCTGTTCAGCTCGGGCAATGCGATGAGGTAGTTCCTCTCGCTGCTGCTCGCTATGCTGGCGCGCTTGTGCCACTTCTTCATCCTGTATAACTGCGCCTGCCTCTTTGAAGGAATCCTGACGCCGCGTATGTCCTTGTTGTACAGGTCTATCTCTGTGACAAGGCCCTTGTTGGGCTTGGTGTACTTCATGGGCGCCCCTGTCCTTGCCCTTGACGCCCTTTGCTCTGCGTCGAACGCACGCCATTCAGGACCTGTGTCTGTGAAGTTCTCCTCTATGACGAGTCCGCAGCTGTTGCATACGAGCTCGCCGCGCTCGTTGTCAAATATAAGATCCACGCCACCGCAGCTTGGGCATCTCTTCTCGTGTGAGATGTTTGCCTGCGCAGCAGCGCGCTGTGCCACCGGCGCTTCTGATTGCGCACTTTCCTTCTGCGCATCATCCGCGACTCTCGCAATCTCTGCAGTGCTAGGCCTCCTTTCATTTAAGCTTGCATTGCTTTCCTTGCCTGTGGAAGCTTTCGCTTCGCGTGCGACTTTTTTTGCTGAATTTCCTGGTTTTTTTGCCATTTCATCAACCGATTAAACACCGAGCGTACACGATAACTCTTTTAAATCTTTCTAAAAGAAGCAATATTATTGTCTACAAATAGATATATATATCTTTCGGTAGCCACAGTCGACAGGTTTCGGCAACACAACAGACGTCATCCAATTGCCCGAATCAAGCTAATATAGTGTTAGACATGTCGCCTGAGCTCCGAAAAGCCACAAGTAAGGCATAAATATCTCCTAAATATCATGAGGTAAGGTGTTTTATATGCCAAATCATGACCCGAGAAATAATCAGGATCCAGGAGATAATCGCAACCAGGGAATAAGAATACGCAGGATGACTCCGGAAGAAATAGCGCAAGATGCGCAGGAGCGGAGGCAAAGAGAGCACGAAGAGGCGGAAAGAAGAAGGGAGGAGCTTGAAATAAAAATACACCTAATCCGGCCAGAAACAAGACAACAGGAGCAGAAGCAGATAAAGCCCATAAAAATAACACTAAGAAAGGAGCCTGAAAAAGAAAAAGAGCCAGAGGATGACGATTCCTTCTGAAGTATTTAGAAGTGCGGATAGTTTTCCGATACGTCTGCAGAAAACCTTTTAAGCATAAATTCCTATGATGGTGTCACGGATACGAGATAAAGCGAAAGCTTTTCTGAGTACGAGAAAGGATTACATGGAAAACGAGGAAGACGTAGGAGCGGGCAGAGAAAACCCAGAGGGTTTCAAGAATGAAAAGAGCGGTTTCGAGGTGAAGCCCAGCTATTTCCTGCCGAAGCCCGTGAAGGTCGGAGACGAAACGGAGGTCAAGATCGAGGCGGTGGCAAGGAGGGGCGACGGCATAGCGAAGAAGGACGGCTTCGTGATCTTTGTCAAGGGCGCCAGGATGGGCGATACGATAAAGATCAGGGTAACGGACGTAAAGCCAAGGTTCGCAGTAGGGGAAATGATAGGCTGATGAGGCCTACGACCCTTGCAGTTGCCTTTTTATTTTTTGACATATCATATGGCTAGCTGTAGCAAGTGTTGCAATGTACAATAACAGCATAGACGATAAATGGAACGCATACTGGCAGGAGCACAAGTTCCTCTTCGACGAGAAGAGCAACAAGCCGGTGTTTTCCATTGACACGCCGCCGCCGTTCACTACAGGAGACCTGCACATAGGCCAGGCATTCTGGGTTTGCTACATCGATTCAATAGCAAGATACAAGCGCATGCGCGGATTCAACGTCCTGTACCCGCAGGGGTGGGACATGCAGGGCTTCCCGATAGAGATCGCGGTGGAGAAAAAGTACGGAAGAAGCCTGCCGCGTGCAGAGTTCTACGGCAAGTGCGCGGAACTGGCAAAGGAGAACATCAAGAAGATGAAGGCGCAGATGCTGAGCCTCGGCGCAAGTTTCGACGAACGCTACGAATACATGACGGCATCCGACGAGTACAGGAGGAAGATCCAGCTGTCGCTGCTGATGATGTATGACAAAGGCATGATATACAGGGCTAAGCACCCGATAGAGTGGTGCCCGCACTGCGAGAGCTCCATCTCGAGGGAGGAGGTGGAGGAGGTGAACGAGAAGAGCAGCCTGAATTACATTGAATTTGTGCTGGAAGGCACGAAAGACAAGCTGACCATAGCCACGACAAGGCCAGAGATGCTGCACGCGATAGTGGCAATAGCAGTCAATCCTGCTGACAAAAAATACAAGAAACTCATAGGCAAGACGGCGAAAGTGCCAATATTCGGCAACAGTGTGAAGATAATCGGCGAAGAGTCAATAGACATGGAATACGGCACAGGCGCGGAGATGATATGCACCTTCGGAGACAAGAACGACGTGTTGCTGGTATTCAAGCACAAGCTGGGCCTTGTTGAGGCCATCGACGAGAAAGGCATACTCAAGAATGCGGGCAGGTTCAACGGCACACACATAGTCAAGGCAAGGGACGCAGTAATTGAGGAACTTAAGAAGGAGAAGTCGCTTACGAAGCAGGAACCGCTAGAGCACGCGGTGAAGCGGCACGACAGGTGCCACAACCCAATAGAGCTTCTCGTGGCAATGCAGTGGTTCATAAAGACGAAGGAATTCGCAGACAACATAAAGGAATCTGCGCTGGCGATGAACTGGCTCCCAGATGCAGCAAAGCAGAGGCTCATAGACTGGAGCAACTACATCGAATGGGACTGGAACATATCAAGGCACAGGGTTTTCGGAACGCCTATACCATTCTGGTACTGCGAGAACTGCAACGAGATAGTGGCGCCGAAGAAGGAAGCGCTGCCCCTAGACCCCACTATGGCTTCTGCCCCAAAAGACAAATGTCCGAAGTGCAGTTCAATGCTTGTTGGCGAGAGAGATACTTGCGACTGCTGGATCGATTCATCAATAACCCCGATGGTCATAGCAGGATGGCCCGACAACAAAGCACTGTTCGCAAAGGCGTTCCCTGCAAGCATGAGGATCCAGGGCACTGACATAATAAGGACATGGGCATTCTACACGACATTCAGGACATGGGCGCTGACTGGCAACAAGCCGTTTGACAATCTGCTTACGCACGGCATGATACTCGATACGGAAGGCAAGGAGATGCACAAGAGCGCAGGCAACGGCATCTCTCCTGAGCTGCTGCTCAAGAAGTATCCTGTCGATGCGATAAGGCTTTGGGTGGCACTGAGCGGAGGCATAGGCAAGGACAAGCCGTTCTCATATCCAGAGATGGACTACGCCAAGAGCTTCCTGATAAAGCTAGAGAACACGATCATTTTCGTCAAGGGCGCTGTCGAAGGCATGCACCTCGAGAAGGAGCCGCCGCACAAGGATTTCGGCATATTCGACCTCTGGATACTCGACAAGCTCAACACTGCAGTGAAGGACGTGCGAGACAGCTACGACAAGCTTGACCTGTACGAGGCGATGAGCAAGGCCATAGCATTCCACTGGCACGATTTTGCGGACTTCTACATAGAGAACGTCAAATACAGAATACACGCTGAAGACAAGAGCAAGGAGGGCAGCAAGAGAGCAGCCGCGTTCACGCTGCTGCACGTGATCAGGACATCGCTGCTGATGCTGGCGCCGGTGATGCCGCACATCGCAGAGGAGCTGAACACCATGTTCGGCAAGAGCAGCATATTCGCCAATGACTTCCCGCAGTGCTCAGAGAAGGAGCATGGTTCGGACTACATTATAAACGGCGTGGTGTTCAAGAGCGCGATAGAGGACATAGACACAGGCACAGTGGGCACATTACTGAACAGCATAATCACGGAAGTGAGGAAATCGAAGGCAAAGGACAGGATGGCGCTCAACAAGGAGATAGCATCAATAATTATAAAGGTTCCAGAAGAATACTATAACACAACTATCGCAGCGAAAGACGAACTTATGCAGATCTGCAAGGCAAAGGACGTGCAGGTAAGCAAGGGCGAATACTCCGTTGAGATAAAGACCTGAGTGTTAGGATGGCAAGACTATATTCCAAAAAGCATGGCAAGGCAAAGTCGAGGAAGCCGCCGCTGGAAGCGGTGAGCATCCCTAGCGACGCTCCGACAAAGGAGCAGATAGAGGCGCTTATTGTGCAGTATGCAAAGCAGGGATTGGACCCTGCGCTGATAGGCGAGAAGCTGAAGAAGGAGCACAACGTCCCTTACATAAAGCACATGCTCGGCGAGAGGCTCACAGCATTCCTAGACAGGAAAGGCTTCAAAGGGGCAGTGCCTTCAGACATGATGATACTGATGAAAAAGGCAGTGAAAATGCACGAGCATGCAGAGCGCAACCATCAGGACCAGCACAACAAGACTTCGCTCCACAGGGTGGAATCGAAGATATGGCGCCTTACTAAGTACTACAGAAAAGAGGGAGTGCTGCCAAAGGACTGGAAATACGATCCGAAAGAGGCTGCTCTGCTCATAAAGGGATCGCTATAGGTGTTTGAATGCCCACACAGAAGAAAGTCGACAAATGGAAGCTCAAGAAGTGGTTCTCGGTGCATGCGCCGAGCGTCTTCAACAACGTGATCATAGGCGAGATACCTGCCAACGACGAGAGCGCAGCGATGGGCAGGAACATAACGGTCGCACTTGACACCATAACGCACAACCCGCAGCACGCATACACGAACGTCATATTCAAGACAGTGGAAGTCACAGGCACGAACGCAAACACCAAGCTGGTCGAGATGTTCGAGCTGTACAGCTACGTGAGGTCGCTTGTGCGAAGGTACAGGAGCATAGCCGCTTCGGTGCTGCCAACGGCAAGCAAGGACGGCACGCAGCTGGTCGTCAAGCTCCTGGCGGTCACAAGGCAGAGGACCACGCACAGCAGGATTCTCGGCATCAGAAAGGAGATGAACAGCTTTGTCGCGGAGTACTGCAAGAACAACGATTTCGCCACCATAGTCAAAGCAGTAGTCGATGGCAATTTCCAGACAGAGCTCGGCAACAAGATAGAGCACATCGCGCCACTCTTCAAGATAGAGGTCAGGAAGCTCGAGGTGAAGCTGCCCGTGGAGACTGTAGAGGACAAGACTAAGAAGCTCCAAGCTTCAACTGCGCCAGTCAGTCAGGGTTAAGGTATAAGCGAGAGCTTGAATGAGAACAAACTCTGGCTGTATTTATCGTGGAAGTGGCGGATTGCATTCTGACCTGCAAGCACATCCTGCCCGGCTTTTAGTCCCTTAACCTGTTCTATGGCTGCTTTGACCTCTGCCGCAGTTTTGTTTTCGGCAAAAGCCTCCATTGCACAGATCGTAGCGAGAACCAGGGCGGGCTGGGCATCATTCGCTCTATGTATATTTTCTGAGACAAAGTTAGTCCAGACAGAAACGGACGCCACCAGCGGGTGAACATCCTCTGCCAGTCCGGATATATGGTTCAATAGCGCTTTCATCGCCTTCTGCGCAGCTTCCATCTCTTTCTGCATATCTTCTTCAGTTTCTTGTGCCGATGCCTTCTCTTCGATTGCCATCTTTGCAGCCAGTCCGGTCGTCAGGTCTACGACTTCGGCCAGCTCGTCTACCACATTGGCTATGCAGTCTTTTGTTGTAGGCGCTTTTGCTGCTGACGCCGCCTCTGCCGCCAACGCCGCGATGTCTCCGGCTACGTCTTTTATCGCTTTTGTCCTGAGCTCGTCTATTATCTCCGCTTCTTTCGTTTTTTTCTCTTGGAATGCTTTATTTATTGACATTTTGATCAGCTAACAGGGCATTCAATTGTAGGAATGGTGTATTTATCCTGATATTTACGCTTTTTGGTAAGGTATTTTCGGTATTAGAATGCAAAGCCCTTGCCTTCGAAATATATAAATATTTCCTGAATTGCATACAGACCTGTGCTTGAATGACAAAAACACACGAGATTGGAAGCAGTGCAAATGCAATGACCTTGGTGCTGGTACGGCATGGCGAAACATATGCGAATCTGACCGGTATGTACGATGGCGGCGGGTATCCGCCAGGTATCGGGTTGACAAATCTTGGAAAACGCCAGGCGATGGAGATTGCGGAAACGCTGAAGGATATGCACTTCAACGCGATATTTTACAGCGACCTTACAAGAGCGGCAGACACCGCGAATGCAATACACAAGTACCATGAAAATGAGAATATTCTTTTCATGGATACGCAGCAACTACGGGAGATAAAGGGCGGATTGTGCGAAAGGCGTGAGCTCGGAAGCATGAAGGCAGTGTTCGAAATAGCGCTCGGCAACGGAAACTCGGAGCTGGTCGGCAAGTACTTGGGCGAAAGCAGAGAGCGCTTCCAAACCAGGATAAATGGATTCCTGCAGCGCTTGTACGAGGATTTTGCAGGCAAGACTGTGCTTCTTGTGTGCCATGCAGGCGTGATAAACGCAATCCAGAGCATATGGCATGACACGCCAATCGAAAGAATCTGCGACTATGCGCCGGTTCCTAACGGCCAAGCCATGACATTGGAATTCACCAAGAAGCAGCTGCGGTCTCAGAATCAACAGCACATTGCAGCATTGGCCCGTCTTTGAGGCGCCAGTTTCTCTGGAGGGTCAGCTCAGGCCTATGAGCACCACGCCTATCGCTATCGTGATGACGCCCATCCACCTGAGCAGCGGAACCGGCTCATTCAGGAAGAGAGCCGCAAGGATGACCGCGAATATGTAGCTAATGCCGCCCATGCTGTATGCGAAACTAAGGTGCACCCTGCTGAGAACGTAGAAGTAGATGACCGTAGAGACGAGGTAGGCGGCGATGCCTACGGCAAGCAGTTCGGCAGACATGGCACTGCTCAGGAACGCGTATTTGAAGAAGAACTGCCCTGTCGCGCCCAGCAGCGTGGAAAACACGAGCATCGATATGTTGGTTGATTTTTCGCTCATGCGACCACTAGATTGTCAGAGAAACCAGGAATATGCCGAAGAAGATCACCAGCACGCCTGCAATTCTAAGCGCGGATGCCTTTTCCTTGAGCAGCGCGAACGATATCGCTGCCACGAAGATGAACGTGCTCGCGAATATAGGGTACACCACTGAAAGCGGCGCATTCGAAAGCGCGAGAAGGTACACTGCCAGCCCGGCAAAGTAACCGAAAACTCCCAAGACCACCTGCCAGTTCCTGATCAGGCCGAGCATCTCCTTCATGGAATTGAGACGTTTCTTGATGCCTTTCTTGAACAGGAGCTGAGAGAAAGAAGTGATAAGTGCAGCGATAAGAGTTATAAATATAACCAAATCAATACGCATGACAACACCGATTCTATGCAGAACATACAACACGCTACAGAGTTCATCTTCTCTCTGCTCACGATTGCTTTCGCGATAATAGCGATAGTGATGTTTATAATATATCATGGCGCAAGCCTTGCCTTCTACGTCACAATGGCAATGGCGCTGGCAATAGGCTTCATAAATGCGTGGCTCATTTCAAAGACAGGCGCAGCCGTGCCTGCGAAGACAGCAGCACCACAACCTAGAAGGGCCACAAGAAGGAGACGCGGCACATGAGGTGCTGGTCGACGGCGTAGCACATGGCCGTTCTAATCATTGCAGAAAAACCAAGCGTCGCATTGCGCATAGCGATAGCACTCGGCAACAACAGGCAAAAGCGGCTGATACTGAACGGCGTCAGCTATTACGAGATAGACGGGGACAAGGAAAAAATATACATAGCGGCGGCTGTAGGCCACCTGTTCACGATAAGGCAGGTGGGCACGAAGTACGGCTACCCTGTGCTGGACGTGACCTGGGCAGCGTCTTATGAGGTCAACAAGGAAGCAGACTATACGAAGAAGTATGTCGATGTGTTCAAGGCGCTTGCCTCAAAGGCGAGCATGTTCATCAACGCATGCGACTACGACACGGAGGGCACAGTCATAGGCGTCAACATAATAAGATTCCTCTGTTCCGGGATGGGAAACGCTCGGCGCATGAAGTTCTCCACGACCACGATACCCGACCTGGTCAACGCGTACGAGAACATCATGCCAATGGACATGAACAATTTCTATGCGGGAGAGGCGAGGCACACGCTGGACTGGCTGTGGGGCATAAACCTCAGCAGGGCGCTAACCAGCGCCTTGGAGGGAAGCAGGTTCAAGCGGACGCTTAGCATAGGCCGCGTCCAGGGCCCTACTCTTGCGATGCTTGCACAGCGCGAAATGGAGATAGCCAAATTCGTGCCGAAACCTTTCTGGCGTGTCTCCGCGCTGATATCTGAAGTCGAGTTCGCAAACACACGGGGAGACATCTTTGAGCGCAAGATAGCCGATGATGCGCTCGAAGCCACCAAGGCGCACTCGGAAGAGGCGCTTGTGGAGTCCGCAGAATCTACTGAGCAGCTGCTGAGGCCGTATCCGCCGTTCGACCTGACAACGCTGCAGCTTGAGGCCAGCAGGGCACTCAGGCTTGACCCGTCAGACACGCTCGCGCTTGCGCAGTCGCTTTACGAGAAGGCATACATCTCATATCCGAGGACATCGTCGCAGAAGCTTCCGGCGACCCTAGGGCTCACAAAGGTCATCGGGGAGCTGGCAAAGAATCCCGCATATACAAAGCTCGCGAACAGGCTCATCGAGGAGAAGCGCTTCAAGCCTAACGAGGGCTTCAAGAGCGACGAGGCGCACCCCGCAATATATCCAACAGGAGTCACGCCTAAAGGGCTGCTGCCGAAAGAGGAGAAGCTCTACGACCTGATAGCCAAAAGGTTCCTTGCGTGCTTCGCTGCGTACGCCAAACTCTCAAGGACCAAGCTGGTCGTTGCGGCAGGAAGCGAGAAGTATGTTGCGAACGGCACGATGATACTTGACAGGGGCTGGCTGGACTTCTACGAATTCGCAAGGCTTGACGAGAAGACGCTGCCCATACTGCAGAAAGGATCCAAGGTCGCAGTCACCAAGGCATACCTCAACGAACTCATGACGCAGGCGCCGAGGCGCTACGGCAAGGCAATGCTCATAGCGGAGCTCGAGCGCAGGCAGCTCGGCACGAAGGCCACGCGCGCGCAGATAATAGACACGCTTTTCAAGCGCAGCTACGTCGAAGGCACGAGCATACACGTCACGGATTTCGGCATGAGCGTGTTCAACGCGCTGAAGGAATACTCGCCGATGATAGTCGATGAGAGCACCACGAAGGCGCTTGAGGACGACATGGAGCTCATAGTCCAGGGAAAGAAGAGCTCCGCGGAGGTCATAGAGAAGGGCAAGCAGATGCTGCTGAGCGCGCTGGAGGTGTTCGACAAGAACAAGGCGGCAATAGCGCTTGCGATGAGCAAGGTGCTGCAGAGCGACGAGGTGGTGCTCGGCAAGTGCCCGGCCGACGGCGGCGACCTTGTGATAAAGAGGTCGCATATCGGCAAGAACTTCGCAGCGTGCGCGAACTACCCCAAGTGCACGGTCACATACTCCCTGCCTCAGGACGCAAAGATTGAGCCGACAAACAAGATCTGCGAGCATTGCCACACTCCCATAGTCAAGGTGATAAGAAGGTCGAGGGGCGTCTTTGAGATGTGCCTTGACTCGAAGTGCATCACCAAGAAGGGATGGAAGAGCAGGATAGAGGCAAAGAGCGGCGCAGCCATAAAGGCGGCGCAGGCTGTAGAGAAAGGCGCAAAAGCGAAAGAAGCGACTGCTCCGGTAGCTAATGCAGCACCTGCAACAGGAAGCGCCACTGTCGGTCCGAGCCATAAGACGGCACCCATGGCAGTAAGCAAAATAGCGAAGGCGAAAGAAGCACCTGTAACCGGAAAAAGTGCTGCGAAGAGTAAGGAAGCGCCCGCAACAGGAAGCGAGGCAGCGAAGCAGAAAAAGGGCAAGGCAAAGACGGTGAAGAAGCGCGCAAAAACCAAACAAAAGTGAGAGCAATGTTCATACCAGAAGCATATAGACGATTGAAGAGGGGGCCGCAGGTCATACTGCCGAAGGATATCGGCGTGATAATGGCATACACAGGCGTGAACAAGAACAGCACCTGCGTTGATGCGGGCACAGGAAGCGGATGGCTGGCGGTGTCATTGGCAAGGGTGTCAAAGCACGTTACAAGCTACGACGTGCGCGAGGACTTCATGAAAATAGCGGAGAAGAACATGCACAACGAGGGCCTGGACAACCTTACACTCAAGCTGGGCGACGTCACAAAGAAGATCGATGAGAAGGACGTTGACCTTGTAACCCTGGACTTCGCAGGCTCCGATAAGGCGGTGAAGAATGCGCACAAGGCGCTGAAGCCAAGCGGATGCATCTGCGGCTACCTGCCGCACATGGAGCAGGTGAAGAGCTTTGTCTCGAAGCTAGAGAAGTTCAACTTCAGGAATGTCATTGTGCTCGAGATAATAGCAAGGGACATGCTGGTGAGGAAGGAGGGCATGCGCCCGTCGACGAAGGGAGTCTGGCACACTGCTTACCTGGCTTTTGCCCAGAAGTAAGCTTTTGCCATAAAAGTCTTAATCTTCATTTCGGCCTGCGCTAAGGCCATATCTTTTGTTTTTGTTACTCCCGATTTATCACGATCAGCGCCTTTCTCCTAAGGTATTCTTTAGGGGCACGTTCAAACGGTCTAGAGCAATAAGGTTGTTCTCCATACAGTAGTCCTTGAACTTTTCCGCTTCTCTAGAGAAGCTGAATACCGTCCTAGCTACGAGGTCCCACTCTAAATGCGTTACATCAGATGTTAAGCCCAGCTCCCTATCAAGCGTCAAGCACAGATTCTTTTCGGCTTCTTCCGGAGTTTTGCCTATAACAGCTGTCAAATCTTCGTTTTTGACAAGAGCAGACAGTATGCGAATTGTAGGCGCAGGCAGTATTCCCGCGATAAATACTCCTTTACATTTCAGAATGGCATATTCCCATGCTTCTAATGTATCGCTGTCTTCCTTCACCAGATGGCGGGTTGCCGCCACTACTTCTAGCGTGTTCATACTTCCAAACTTTCTTTCGATGCTTGCTATCTTGCCGTCTGATGGGGCGTGGTATGTTTTTTGCATTTAATCACGCTACAGAATGCGGTTTAGGAGATACTTATACGTTCAGTTTTCTGACATTTTGTTTGCGGAAGTTTGTGCTTTTGTAAAAGGAGCAATTTAAGGGATTTGAACCTTGACCTACGGATTACAAGCTAAGTGCATAGGAGAAAGATAATCTTAGCCACGGCTAGGTAGAAAAATAGGCGTATGCACATGCATACGCCCGGGTGGATGAGAATAGGGTTTACAGAATACGCGTTAAAGCCGTCCCTATGTCATTGACGAGTCATCTATTAAATATCAAGGTATAAAAATCTTTTGGTAATAAGATGTGGAATTGTCGTTATGCATCGCCGATTTCTGAGTGTTACATTTGGTACATTATTTATCTGGATTTTCTGAAATTACCAATGATCTTCTTGAAAAGCCCCATGGGTCTGAGGATGCGCCCTGCGCGCTTTGCCTGACTTCTTCCAAAGATAGGGCCCGACATCCTGGAAGAGGATAGTTGGAAATTGGTGGACATCATTCCTCCAGCGAAAGCCATCATCTTGGAATCTATGCGTTTCAAATCCAAGGAATCTGCGCGTGTAGTTAGTAGCAAAGGCGTTGATGTGCGAGCGCCTGCCAGAACTTCTGCGTAACGCGCCGCATCCACTGACGTGTGCACCGCCAGGGTCCCGATCATTCTTGATTTGATGTGCAGGCCGGGTTGATTAGTTGCAGAGGCACTCACGCCCCTTGATTTCGAAAAAGCGTCATGGGCCATTGTCTGCATCACCATTGCCTGTGAGAGTGGCGTTCGGGTAACGATCGTACTTGATGCGGCCGTCTTGCCGTCTGGATTCACATACACATTCCTATCAGAAGCAAACGCGAATTTCTTGCTTCTCTTCAACTCTTCCTCCAGATCAAACGAGGCAGATGCTGTAGCACTTCGTTCAGAACGCAGATATGAACTGATAGTGTTTGGGCCACCGATTGACACCGAAGCCGCAGGCGATGGTGCCTGCCCGTATCGGACACCGCCCGATGCAGTTGAAACAGGAATAGGGGCATACACGCTGCTTGATCCACCACCAGCACGGCCATTGATTGATGAACCAACGGCATTCACCAGGGCATAGGATAATTGTTGGGGTCGTCGCGATGCAGAATCGTTCAGGAATTCTGCCACGGTTTGAGAAGTGTCTTTCCCGAACATCTTCACTCCGGCCTGTTGCAGGCTTTTAGCAGTACTCTGTCCGATTGCACCACCTCCGAACACGGTAACGTCGCTGACGCCTTGCACCTTTATCTGTCTTAGGACGTCAGTAACTATGCTCTGGTATGAGTCATCCATGAGGCTGAAGCCTATCGCACTGGCACCTTCCTTCCTGGCGATCCTGACGATTTCTTCGGAGCTTTTGGCATTGCCTACTACATAGATGACATCAAAGCCCGAATCCTTTATAGACTGCGCAACATATTTTGAGCCGCGATCATGCCCGTCATTGAGGCCCACGATAACAACTCGGGGCATGTTTGCATTGTCTGGCGCCCTGGCGATGTCCCTCCACACATCTAGTTCGCCACTGCCTATCTTGCTCATAACGTCTGGAGTTGTCCATCCTGCGTTTCTTGAGTACCATACGCCTGATAGGACCTCGGCACGGAGAGATTCGTTCATGCCCTTCAGAGATGCCAGGAATCCTTGACTTGTGAGGGCAGCCACGTTCCCCGTTGACCCCAGTGCAAGGGAATACTCGCTGGCAAGTTTTCCCTCTTTGTCCATTGCACCCAGCACGTTAAGAACTCTATCGCTCAGCGCACGCTCGTCCGTCAGCGCGTCGACATTTCCTGTAATGCCAATTGCATCGAACCATACGCTTGAGCCTTCACGGCCTAATTTATTGAAGGCATCAACAACCCCGTTCGTAAACAGTCTGTTGTCTGTGAGCGCGGCAATATTCTCAGTCCGCTTTATCTCATACAGAAGCGCATCCTGAACGTCAGGCCTTAGTGTGCCTATGGAGCCAAGGAACCTGTCATTGGCAAGCGCATTGACATTGGAAGTGGCGTTAATTGCAACGAGAAGGTTGCCCGCAACAATCGTATCAAGATTCATTATGCGGTCTTTTATCCCGGCTATCTCGGCATCCGTTGCGCTTGGTGCATTCTTTTTGATGACCGCTTCTGCGTACCGATCTATGACATCAAACGTGAACTGCATCAACTTGCGATCTATCCGGGCATTTCCTGCGCAGCCCGCGGTCTCCAAACGGTTTCCGAGTTCGCTGATTGCAGCCTGAGTAGCGGCGCGGTCTTCTGCGTTTCCTAAAGGCTTAGTTATTGATATGGAATCTACCTACCATGCTCGTGGACTTTGCATCGGACGCAGGCAGCCTGGCTTACCCATCAAGATGGGATTACAGTTGCGGCACAGCAGTGGAATTTCACCACTTTCCCCTGACATCGACTGGATCCGAACCCAGCCATCCGCTGTTTAAACATATTAGACAATGCTTATAAGGTTAACACTGTTTTTTGATTAGAATAGTGGAACGTTTATTCTGAAAAATAATGGTTGCATTAAACGCGTTTAATTCCGCAGGCATTGCGCAGGAATAAAGCACTTCTCTGCCAATCTCCATAGAAAGATCGGTGTGTGTATGAAGATAACAATAACCGCGATAAAGGCGGATGTGGGCTCCATTGGAGGGCACACGAGACCCAGCAATGAGGTGTTTGAGAGCGTCAAGGACTTTGTTGCAGAGAACGGGAAGAAGGCAGGCATAATAGACGCATATTTTGGCTACACCGGAGACGACATACACATGCTCCTATCGCACACTAACGGAATCAACAACAAGGACGTGCACAGGCTTGCGTGGGACGCTTTGAAGGCCGGCGCAGACACCGCAAAGCAGCAGGGTTTGTACGGAGCAGGGCAGGACTTGTTGAAGGACTCGTTCTCAGGAAATGTCAAGGGCGCAGGACCGGGAGTTGCCGAGATGGAGTTTGAAGAGAGACAGAATGAGGCGTTTGCGCTGTTTACAATGGACAAGACAGAGCCAGGAGCGTTCAACTACCCGATCTACAGGCTGTTCTGCGAGCCCTCAGCAAACACGGGACTCATCCTAAACCCGAAGCTTGCACAAGGAGTGAAGATGGTAGTCATGGATGTATTGGAGAACAAGAAGGCAGAGTTCAACGTACCTGAAGACAATTTCGCGATAGCGGCAGTGCTGATGTATCCAGGCAGGTATGTCATAGACTCTGTGCGAAATTCGACAGGCCAGATACTTGCTGCCACAACAGACAGACTGCACAACATCGCCGGCACGTACGTAGGAAAGGATGATCCTGCTGCGATAATGAGGCTGCAAAAGGACTTTCCAGCCACGGAAGAGGCGTGCTCTGTTTTCAAGACCGCACACTATGTCGCAGGAGACACGAGAGGCAGCCACCACATGCCACTAATGCCGGTGAAGTTAGGGACTGCGGCAAGCAGCAATTTCTGCATACCGATGGTCAGCTGCGTCCTGTTCAGCATGCATGAGGGAAAGTTCACGGCGCACATTGACGCTTTTGACACGCCCGATTGGGATTACTACAGGAACAAGGCAGTCAAGAAGGCAGAGTACATGCGCGAACAGGGTTTCGTGCACCCGGCCACGCTCATACCTGAGGAGCTTGAGTACAACAAGGGCTATGAGGCGATGATGTCAGATGTAAGGAAGAGGTTCAGGTGATTGCGGCGCATGCAACATTCCATGAAAAGCAGGATAGCTTGCAGCAGGCAGTACGCACCTAAGAAAAAATACCTGCTTAATGCGAATGATGCCGTATAGGTATGTTCTTGATATCGTTCAGACGCAGCAGCTCGTTATTCCGCTCCCTATCACGCTGCGGGAAATCAGCTGGCATCTTAAACTTATCAGGCGTTTTATCTGTGAATTTCGCATAAGCCATATTATCACTACCTTTCTTTATCAGCCAATATTTATAATTTATGCTCTGCACTACTTTTCAGTTTCTTGCTTTTCTCCATCTTGCAATATTGGGAAGGCATTTCCCTGGTTCTCAACAAGGGCAAGATACATGCGCTCTACGGCTTTTTCATGGACTTCGCCTTCGTGGTTGTGATCATTGAAGAACTTCACAATATCCGCGCCTTTTCGATTTTGCTGCATCAGAATTTTGAGCGGGTGAGTCTCGTCCATCCCTGGATTTGAACGGTCATGATATAGAGAAAGCTCTGTGCATAGCTGCAACGCATAAAGATTTCCATCATACAATTTGAAAACGAGATTTATTGCACCCACACCCTGCGTACTTTCGATCTCTTCTTTGCGAAAAAGGGCAGTTATATCCACAAACTCCTTTTTGCCAGATGTGCCTTTTGCATCCTTTGTGTTTGTTGCTTTATTATTCTCCATCTTATCAACAGTATAGCTTCATCTATTCTCTAATAGTACTTAAGTGTTTTGTTTAATGACTAT
>CAISDH010000047.1 GCA_903884115.1 uncultured Microcaldota archaeon
ATAGTCATGGTGGGCATAGCGTTCAAGAGCGAAAGAATAAGGAATTTCGGCATAGCCGAGATGTATGAAGCAATCGCAAGCGCGATAATTGTCGGCATATTCATCTACGTGTGCGCGGTGGCGTTCGGCGTGGCGCCCGGAGTGCTGGTGGGAGGGATAAACCCATACGCGACTGCGCTGAATCTGATCACAAGCACAATAAGCACCGCTGAGAGCATGTTCTCCTCGATGTTCTACATATACTACTCGTTGAAGTGGCTCACCACCATGGCCCTTACGATAACTACGCCCACCTTCACGTTTCCCATACAGACTGCCTTGACTGCCCTCACATTGCCATTGAACCTCTACTATCTCGATCCTGCCAGGGCGATATCCTTCTTCCTTGCTGACGGCATCATAGCGCTCTGGTCCGAATACTACCTCATCGTGTTCTTCTCCATTGCGGCAATCCCTGTGTTCATAGTGCCCGGCGTGATATTCAGGACGTTCCTTCCCACAAGGTCGCTGGGCGGAGTGATGATGGCCATAGGCATAGCTTTCTACCTCGTGCTTCCGTCGCTATTTGCCATAGCGTATTACCTCACAAGCCCCGCCGTGCAGACGTCGATGGCAGCAGAGGCGACGCAGCTCACAAGATTTGGCACCGGCTCTGCAGCTGCGGCCGCTGCGGCAGGGGCGCAGAGCCCTCTCGCACTCCAGCTTTCGAACGTCCAGTCTACCATGGCGTCGTTCTGGCTTCTTGTTCTCTTCTATCCCACGCTGATAATCGGAATAGTGTACGCTACCATAACGCAGCTCTCGAACTTCCTGGGCGCCACGTACGGGAACGCAGGCAAGCTCCGCTCGTTCGTATAGTGCCTTCCAGGCAAGCATCGGGGCATTTGCAAATCCTGCGGATTTCACAAACCCCCTGCAAGCAGCGGGGCATTCTCCTGCGCGCAAAGGCATAAAAATCTTGGTTGAGATGCTGCTCCGAGTGGCATGGACAGCAAGCTCTTCTTATTCATTTCTCTCTTGGGCGCATCGTTTGTCTTTCTTGCGATTGCCATCGCCCTGCCCGGCACCAGCGCGCTAATCTACCTTGCCAAGCTTGTTCTGCTGCTCTGTGCGGTGGTTGTGGACACGACTGCATTCACATCGAGACACTATTCCTACCTCATACTGCCCTTGCTGCGCCAGCGCAGGCGCGATGTGGTCCTGAGCAACGAGGAGCCGTACAGGCTCTCAAGCAGCACAGACTCAATACTGCGGCAGAATGGCGACATGTTCACTGCAACAGTGTACGTCAGCATTCCATTCTACAGCTCGTCCACAGAGATGAGCGACGCCGAGAAGGTGTCGTTCACAAGGCAAGTCAGCAGGCTTGTCGGCATCAGCAAGGAACCCACAAGGTATTCCGCAGGGTTCCACATAATGAACAAAGACACGTACATACAGCAGCTGCGCGACACGATAAGCAACGCAGAGGGCGAGGAGAGCAAGCTCGTGCAGGCGTCCGCGCCGCCGGCCGACGTCGAGCGCGTCAGGGGCAAGCTCTCAATGTGGCGGAAGATGCTTGAGCACGTGAGCTCCGCGACCTCATTGGAACTTGTCAGCTTCGCTTCCATTTCGGCAGTCGGAGGCAAGGAGTTCGAGGCAGCCACCATAGCGCAGCAGAAAGCCAGGGAGCTCATGGCAGGCATAGGCACGACGCTGGGCGTATCGCCAAGCATAGTGACAGGCAACGACCTTCTGACGTTCATAGAGCCAGAATTCCTAATTCCGTACTCCACAGTGAGCGAGCAGATAAGCAGGGGCATACAGGAGCAGGTGATATGATGGACCAGGAGGGCATCGCATATCTTGTAATGTGCTTGATCATGCCGCTAATCGCGTTCGCCTACCTTACCGCTCTGGGAAAAGGCATCTTCTCCCTGCTGGTGCTGCTGCTGCTGCTCTTCTGCATATGCATCGTGCTGCTGATGAACTTCATAGACTACACCATCTTCTCGTTTGCAACAAGCATATTGGGCATAACGTTCCAGCCTGCGCTCAACTACAAGATAATCAAGGGCCAGGACGCGATAATCAAGAGCGTCAGAGGCCTTTACTATGCGACCGGCTACCTCTCCGCGAACCTGTTTCCGTATTATTTCAAGCAGGAAGAGACCAGCACGGAGGCCGATGAGGCAAAGATGCTGCAGGCCCCGGAGAACTGGGAGCGCGCCCTGATGAATCTCGACTTTCCGTTCAAATACCATGTGCTCTCGGCGGGCCTGGACGTGCAGAAGGTGCGCGACGAACTGGAAGGCAAGCGTTCATTCCAGGAGTTCCAGCTCTCAAGGGCGATGCAGAGCAACTCCGCCAACAGCGAGCTGGCCATAACCGACATGAGGAGGAAGGTGAGTGTGATACAGTCTCAGATTGACAGGATATCGCAGGGCGAGAAGCCGATAGCGACGCTCATGTACATAGAGACGACTGCAGTGGGCGTCAGCGAGAAGGCTGCGCTTGACGCGCTCTCAACGCAATTGAACTCATTGCAGATATCCCTTAGCGGCCTCGATGTCGACCTTGTCAGGGTGATCGGCAGGGAGCTCTACACGCTGTTCCAGTTCAACTTCGCCATGCCCACATCGTTCGGCGATCTGGCCTCCCAGTTCGACCAGCAGAGCTAAACTGCATATCCTGCGCTCAACATGCCAATGTTGGGCGCATTCGTCCATCTGCGATTGCTTGCGCCTCTGCGCAAAGAGAAAGTATTTATACTTTGGATGAGTGCCTTGCTATATGACAATGCTCAAACTGCAGCACATAATGAGCAACGAGATAGCAAAGCGTTCCTTCCTTTCAAGGCCGCCTGAGCCTCCGGCCAGCGTGCTTCTCAGCGACCCGTTCCAGTCCATTTACATAGGCACGACGAAGATATTCAAGGTGCCGTTCACATGGTCTTTCCTTAACCTTACTAACCCGCACATAGCAGTGGTGGGCATAACAGGTTCAGGCAAGAGCTACTTCGTCAAGACTCTGCTGATACGCGCAAGCTACGTGTGGAACACCAACGCAGTGATAATCGACTGGGCGGGCGAGTACCGGGCATGGGTCAAGCAGACAGGCGGCGTGGTAGTTGCGCTCGGAAAGGGCGACTACCTCAACATAATGGACCTGTCAGGCATGAGGCCCATCGACAGGGCGAAGCAGATCCTAACTTCATTGGAAATACTTACCGACATAGCGCAGTATCCCGAGCAGAAGAGGCTCACGCAGGAGGCCATCGAGAATGCGTATTCAGGAGCCGGCTTTGATCTTGCCGAGAAGCCTGCCTCGGGACTCGGGGCGCCGACGCTGAGCGATGTCGTAGTCCTGCTCCAGACCAAGCTCCAGGAGGGCACGTACCAATACCCCGCAGAGCTTGAGAACGCGATATACCGGCTCAGGCAGTTCGCAAGGGAGGGCGAAGACTACTTCGCAAGGCCTAGCACGCTTGACCTGGGCAAGCTCGTGGAATCCGGGCTTGTCGACATAGACCTGTCATCGCTGCCCGATGAGCGCTTCAGGGCGCTTGCTGCGCTGTTCATACTGCAGACGCTCAAGGAGCAGATGCGATCGGAAGGCTGGAGCGAGACAAAAGGCCTCAAGGCCATCGTGGTGCTTGACGAGGCATGGAAGGTGGCAAGCGACGAGAAGAGCGACGCGATAACGATAGTCCGGGAGGGCAGGAAGTACCAGTTCGGCCTCATCGTCGCATCGCAGAACCCGACGGACATAAACGAGGCCATATTCTCAAACGTGGGCACAAACTTCATACTCAGGATAAAATTCGAGCGCTTCATGAACTACATACAGGGATCGCTCAACTTCTCAGACTTCATAAGGAACGAGATAAGCAAATTCGGAGTGGGCCAGGCGGCAGTGGAGATGGCGTTCCAGACCTCGCTGCGCTTCCCGGAGACGTTCATCCTTGAGCGCATACACGGCGAGGAGCCGCTGTACGTGTACGTAATAGACCTGTCGGACATCCTCGTGCAGAGCGAGATCGCGGCGAACGTCCTCACGCGCGAATACCAGTTCGAAAAGGACGAGCTCAAGAACAAGCTGATAGAATACAACGTCAGCAGCGAGGCCATCGACGGCATGTTCGCAAGCATGGACCGCAACCAGCGCAGCATGAAGATACTGGAGCTTGTCAGGAACCTCAGCAGCATGAACGTGAGCATCTCAAACATAGTCTCTTTCCTGAAGAGCATGAGCATAGAGGATACGCTGATAACAAGGATAATAGCAAGCTCTGGTGTCGAGCATGGCTAAGGCAAACACATTCACGATAGCAAGGAACGAGCTGAGGAGGGTGCTCACGGTCTTCGGCATGGGCGAGAAGGCAATACAGGCGCTGTTCAGCAGCATGGAGAAGAGCCACAGGCACATCAACGCGCTGTCGTTTGCGGCTGCGCTGGAGAAATCAAGCATAGACCGCGACAAGAGCGCGGACATATTCAGGAGGCTCGGCATGGACGACCTCACGATAAACGAGGTGTTCGAAACGCTGGACGAGCAGCGCGTCAGTGCCGAAACAGGCAGGATCTACGATGCGGTCCTGGACATGAGTTGACAACATGAAGACGAGGAAATCGCGCTGCATAATGTGCGGCAACGAGCGGGACGGGCTGGAAGTGCTTCCAGACTACATGATCAACCTGATAAGATGGTTCAAGCACCTGACAAGAAGCGAGAAGAACTACCGGCTTGTCGTGTGCAGGGACTGCTTTGAGAAATACAGGAAGGTGCGGCAGAGATACCAGAGACGGCAGATAGAATGCGTGGTGCTTGGCATCCTCTTCGCTGCCGTGCTCGTGTCTTTCAACCCCGTACGGGGCGCAATCTTCGGCTTAGCGGTGATTGTTTTCATGTACCTGCTAGCGCAGCTCAGCTGGATGCCTGCATTGCGCATGCCCAAAACAGAGAAGAAAGCGCCGCCATTATAGCACGAAATGCCGCACTGGAATGCGGCGCCATGCAAACATTTCTATAGTAAATCTGGTTTTATAATGTCAAGTGCGGGGGAAGCCCACAGGCTTTAGCCGTGGGAGGATGTCACTAGACCTTTGCATACGAATGTCCGCCTCTAGCGAACCAGCTCTAGGCCATCAAAATGTTCGAAATGGTTCTTGTTGTTTGTGTACAGCTTAGCGTTATTGTTGATTGTTATTGCTGCAATCATCACATCAGTTCTTAATGCCTTTCTGCCCCTCACTTCTGCTCTGACTTCCATTTCCGCCGCCAGCTTCGCATCTTCCTTAGTGTAGTCCAATACTGGCAATTGCAGCAGATATTCCGAAGGCTTTGCATATTTCAGAAGCCCGTACAAGATTTCGTGGAGGTTTATTGCAGTTATACAAAATATGTCTCCACTATTCATGATCTTTTCAAATGCCGCATTTCCCAACCTGGATCGTTTATCATATATCTCTATCAGTATGTCCGTATCTATAACTATCACGCTCTCACCTCTGCCCTTTTGGCGTAAATCTCCGCAATCATCTTCTTTTTGTTTTTGAACTCCACACTTCCTCTAATTTTTGCAAGTACGTCCCTTGGGCTCGCCGATTTGATCAATCTTTCAAAGAGCACACTGAAGCTTTCGTCTGCACTTTTTATTTTCATTAGGTCTTTGTAAACCTCTTCCCTTATTGTTATTGTTTTGACCATAACTCTCACTTAAACATATGTTTAAACATATATTTAAACCCTCCGTTGCATCTCCTTTCTCTGACGTTAAATACCGAGTCCAGAACGCAGCTTTTCAAATAAGGCATCGCAAATTTTCTTGGTCCTGTTCTTCCTGTAGTTTCTGAGGAAATTCATGATCGTGCGCTTTCCTTTCTTCTTCAGCAACAGGTGCGTAAACAGATTGGAGTTTCTGTGAAACTGCGCAGAGTATTCATCACTCAGCACAAATTCTTTATCATCATACGAGTAAGGGAGGCATTCGCCATCGATATTTTCAGGTTTAGCATTTCTGCTTGGCTATATTCATCGCCAATCCGTCCGTAAGTCATAAGGGTTCTTAGCGCTTGTCACATCTTTACGCTTTTAGCGCCAGCGCTAGTGACGCTGTCCTTTTTGAATAACAATTCTCGATTTTCATAAATACCAATAAAAACAAACATTTTTATAGTAAGTTTGATATAGAACGCTGATTGTGGTAATGTGCCTGCCGAAGCTGCGCCAATTGAGCCGAATACCGACGTGCTTGAGGTAAAGGCAAAGCTTGTCGGGAGCTATTCGGACGTAATATCGCGGCTCTCATCCTTGGAGTTCTTCTCAATCAAAGAGACCGACAACGGCGTCACGCTGCTGAGAGTGGAAAGCAGGGACATACAGAAAAGGCCGTTCATCTTCATGCTGATCACGCTTGGAAAGGAGACTGCGAAAGTCGAATACACGATAGCTCCGGACACGAGCCCCAAGCTGCGCAGGCTGTCTGTCATAAAGACGCTGCTAAGCACGCTGTCGCTGATATCAGACATCTACACTGCAGACAACAGGGAGCTGTTCCAGCACACCGATTCCGCAATAGACAATCTGCTGGACTCTCTCTCGCAGAGCTACAGCACGCTCTTCAACAACTACGATGCCCTGTTCAACGAGTACAGGGAGATAAAGCGCCTGAACATAGAGCTGACAGCGTCGAACAAGAATCTCGCCGTGCAGGCGTCGCAGATCAGCGAGGAGAACAAGCAGCTGCAGACAAGGCTTAAGGAGCTGGAGACGTACTCTGACGACGCGCTGATGGCAATGGTAGAGGACTGGATAGAATCCCACGGCAACACGATAGACATCAACGAGTTCGCAAACAACTACAAGACCGTGCCCGCAAGGGCGGAGCAGATCCTTAACAAGATGGTCTCAATGGGCTACATTGAGATAAAGAGCTGATACTTGTGAAGTACGCTGTCACGATAAACAGGCGTGTCAAGAACATGCGCGTGGTCGTTGTGCTGAAGAAGCTCCACGGCAATGAGAATTTCGTGACAAAGTTCCTGATGCGCATGTTTGCGGGTAATAAGCAGGACCAGTCGTCTCCTGCAATGCAAAAGTGGGCCAATGCCAGGTAAAAAGCTGCTCGGCAAGCCGCTGCTGCTTGCTATCGCCGTAGTTGCGCTGTTAGCCATAATCTTCGTGTTCTACATCAGCTACTCGCTGTCGAAGGCCATCGGCACCGTACGCACTTCCGCCTCAAAAACATCCATGCCCGGCGTATCCGCCAGCATATCATCGCAGGATCTGCTCTACGTCGGCAACAGCATTGTGTCTCCCTACATGCTCGTAACGTACAATGCGCTCAACACGTCGCTGCTCAGCGTGAACGTCTCCATCTTCAAAACGGCAGTGCCAAGAAGCATATACCTGCTCAACACAAACAACGAATGCTTCGACTGCGGCAACACCACTGCCATAGATGCCGCGATAGTCTCCAATCTGCTAAAATACGACATCATAAGCAACCAGAGCTCGGTAAGATACCTGGATATCTCGAATCTGGACACGCTGCCGCCGGGTGCGCTTCTTGTCGTGCTGAACGGCCTTCTTCCAAGCGCGTTCTTCAGCTCATCAGGCGGCACCGGCATCCCTGTGATTCAGTCGCTGCTAAACAGCGGCACAAGCATAGTGTACGTAGGCGAGGACTTCTCGCGCACGCTTCTGCCCGGATCAATAGTCGTGCCATCAAACATCACTGCGCTTGCATTCCTTGCAACGTCCGCCCCCGCTGCGCTGGCCGCCGCCAAAGGCTATTATTTCAACAGCAGCACATTCTCATTTGACGGAGGCAAGCGCTATGGTGCGCTTACGTATGAGCAGGTGGGCAGCGGCTCAATTGCGGCATTTCCGAACCTGCCGAGCTCATGGGCCTCTCCGAGCGACGCCGGGTACGACATAGCAAAAGCCATACAGCAGCTCTTCTGGCTGGACACATATTCCAGCGGCTCCGCAAGCACAAATTCCACTAGCGCCGCATCTGCCGGAGTCATGGGTCTTGTGCTCTCGCCGTTAACGCTTATCCCCGGAGAGATTGCGGACATAAACAACGGCACCATGATGGTCTCGATCAAGGCGTCAAGCCCTTCACAGAACAGTTCAGGCACCATCTACAAGCGCCTCTATGTCACGCCGCACTTCAACACCAACGGCACGATAATCACGCCGCAGCAGATACTTCCCAGCTCCACGGTGCCTGTGACCATGACAATATTCACGCACAGCAGCACACCGGTAAGCCTGCAGCCCCACATCACAATATACGCGCTCAACATGGTGGCCGTGGGGAGCATACCTCTGCCGTTCACCACAGCAAGCGGCAACTTTACATTCATAGACTACATCAACTTCGGCATAGGCCCTGGCACCTACATAGCAACGCTGCGGAGCTTCACAAACGGGGAGTATGCCTCTGCGCTCTTCAACGTCTCACCGATATCGATATCGCTTATAAGCTCTGACATCAGCAAGGGCGTGTTCACGTTCGGCGTCACCTCCCAAGGCAGCCCTCTCTCCGGAATAAGCTACAGCGCGAGCATAGACGGCGCGTATCCTAGCAGCGGCACGCTCAGCAACGGCACGCTGACCTATGCGCTGCCCAGCGGAACACCTGCGCAGCAGGGCCGCATCGATTTCATAATCAGCATGCTGGGGCAGGCGATGCACTACAACTATTCCGCACAGTCCACAGTCATAGTCATAAACAAGGAATACATAGAGCTTGGCATCGATGCGCTCGTAGCCATCATGATCGTCCTGTTGATCAGGGCGCCTAACAGGGATGATTTCTTCATAGACGTGCCGTCATTGCCCGCGCCACAGAAGACCTCTATAAAGCTCAAGCCTGATGACGTCATGTCCGTGTTCGGCAAGCTCAACGTGTCGTATCACTGGCGCTACATGCCGCTGTCGCTGCCTGAGCTGCACGCGGCGATAATGGGGAACATACGCTACAACAACATGCCGGTGAGCCTGACGTACTCAAACATAGAGACGCTGCTCAGCAAGCTCACGGTGAAAAACTATCTGGTGGGTGCTGACAATCTCTATGCGCCGAAAGAGTGGGAACAGCTCAGCAAGCACGATATAGAATACCTTTCAACGTTCAAGAAGCTAAGGCTGTTCCTGGTGACTCATGCGTATGTGTTCACCGATCTGGATATGAGCGGCACTGCCGATATCGTTGCAACGCTCCGCGGTGACCGCAAGTACATCGTGATATACTCTGACACGAGCAAGTTCAGGAACATGCCCGTGTTCAACGGCTCCAAGACCTACCTGGTGTTCCTCAATTCGTCCAAGCTTGAGGAGTTCAGGAACCGCATGTACAGGACCGTGAGCACGGATACCGAGGAACTAAAGGCGTATCTCTCTGCAGGCATCGTCCACCTGGTGGATGCAGACAACCCCACGGACCTTCTTGGCTAACCCGATAAGCTTTAATATCTTATTATAATACATTATAATGTGGTCTGATGGAGGAAATAGAACAGGTATTCGAGGCCAAGTTAAGAAAGGTCGGAACCTCATTTGGAGTTCTAATACCCAGCAGATTGATCAAAAGAAGCAAATTTAAGCTTGGCGAAAAGGTAGAGATAGCTTTGCTAAAGAAACAAAGAATCGATCTGATAGAAAAGGCTTTTGGAATGGCCAGAGGCGCAGGATCATTCAAAAGGGAGAACGCAGACAGGTTATGACTATGCCAATTTTGCTAGACACTTCTGCCTGGGTAGAATTATTCCTTGGAACTGAAAAAGGCAAGAAAGTTGAACGGGTTTTGACAGCAGAGAGGTGCTACACAAGCATCTCAACCCTATCTGAGCTTTCAAATTGGGCATTAAGAGAAAGACTAGAGCCCGACCCATTTATAGATAAAGTAAGAAAAACCTCGCTCGTGATCAGGTTAGACGAAGAAGTGGCAATTCTTGCAGGCAGGTTGAACTTTGAAAGAAAGAAAATAAGTAAGAAGTGGGGAATGTTAGGCTCTTTCATCTTAGCTATAGGCCTAATCTATAACTTGAGAATACTCACAAAAGATTCAGATTTCAAAGACTTGGTAAGTGCTGAGATTCTCTAGAAGGTAGAAGGGCAAGCGACAGACTGCCTTATTTGAAAAGCTGCGTTCTGGACTTCATGTCGGTGAGGCGGACCAATAGCCCACAGCCACGCCGTATATCTATTCAAATTCCCCCATAACTCCTAATTTGCGTGTCATTCGCCCGCTTCCCACACGCGGCTATGAGGGATCCTTCTCATCTGTCTTATCTTCGCCGTGCTTGAGCTTGGGATAGTGCTTGAGCACAAGCTCGTTCACGCTCCTCTCTATCTTCTGCTGGTCCTTTCCCGTTATCTCTCCGAGGTCCTGCGAGAGCTGCTTCGCATAGCGCATTATCGTCTTGTACTTGCCCTCCTCGCTGCTTATCAGCTTCTTGCCGTGAATGTAGTGCTGCACGCCCCTTGCGGCCTCCATTATCGCAAGCTTTATCTCCTCGATTATGGCGTCTTCCTGCGAGACCGCTTCCTTGCCCACTCCTGAATAAGGTATGTAAACCGACGACAGGTTCACAAACACGCTGACAGGCTGCGTGTCCATGTCTATCCCGTAGCGCTTCCAAGCTATGTCCTTGGTCGCAACGGTGATGGCGCACACGCCGCTGTCGAACAATAGGGGCACCCTGTTCGCGAACCTCAGTATGCTGCCGGCATAGCCCTCTTCTGTCTTGCGGCCCGCATTGCCTCCGAATGCGACAGCAGCCTCGACTATGAAAGGCACGCCTCCCCTGAACACTGAAGGCTTTCTTTCAACCACGTTCATGAATTCTGGGTTGAGCACGTTCTTCAGCGCAAGCGTTATCTGGTCTATTCCTATGGTCTTCACGTTGCTCGCATCCG
The DNA here is from genome assembly GCA_903884115.1 of uncultured Microcaldota archaeon. GTDB lineage: Archaea > Micrarchaeota > Micrarchaeia > Micrarchaeales > Micrarchaeaceae > CAISDH01. Next base: position 10,912 of record CAISDH010000047.1, read on the forward strand.
GCGCTATCCATTTCACGCTCTTGAAAGCCTTGATGAGCTCTTCCGCCTCAGGCCACATGAGCGCTTTCGGCTCCTTGGAGAAATCAACGCCAGTCGCTATGGTTTTCAGCTCATTAACCTTGTTCGACGTCACCCTTTCAAAGCTGTCCACAAGGAACGACGACACCTTCTTGCTGTCGCTTGCATGCGCGAATTCGAGAAGGTCGTTCACTGACAGGCCAAGAGGGTGTGGCTGCGCTGGCCTTGGACGCTCAGGCACCTGGCCCACTGCCCTCATGAAAACATGCTCATTGCCTTCAGGATCCATGAGCTTGATCTGCGCATGGGGGTTCGCCAGCGCTGTCCTCTTTATGTACTCATACACCCCATGCTCGCTGTTCTCATATTTGATATCTGCAAACTCTCCCTCTACGAACAAGCCCCTGAAGTTCTCATCAACGTCCTGCATGTTGCTTATGATGGGCTTGTTGTGCATCGTGTCGACCATGAGGTTGCAGGAGTACGCCTTTCCTGCCCCTGTAGACGCTTTTACGAATATGGGCTTGCCCGTAGTGGTCTGTGCGAACATGGTGCAGCCTGCGCCGCCTATGCCCTGCTGGCCCCTCTGCTGCATGTAGCGGTGGAACTTCGTGCCAGAAAGCACTGTCGCAAGCACCTTCCCTATGACGCTCTTCGGTATTCCCGGGCCGTTGTCAAGGACTCCTATCTTGTACCTGTCCTCGCTGACCTGGCTGACGTTGACGTCTATCTCTGGAAGTATTCCCGCTTCTTCTGTTGCATCAAGAGAGTTGGTCAGATATTCATGGACAATGGTCGTCATCGACCTGACCTTCCCCGCATAGCCCAGCATCTGCCTGTTCTTCTTGAAGAACTCTGCTATGGAGTGCTGCTTCAGCTCCTTGAAAATCTCTTCGGCGCTTATCTCTGCCATAAATCAAAACCTTACGTCTTTCTCGCCCTTTACGTTCCTCCTGTGCTCCGTCTCCATCTTCTTGTACGCAAGCCTGTGCGTGCCTCCGTCTATGAGCGTGTTGACTGCCACTTCCGCCTCTCTTATGTTCTCGACCTTCCCTATGAACCCTACTGTGTTTCCGTACACGCTTATCCTTGTGGAACTGACCTGCTCTATGTAGCGCTTCGTCCTGCCCTCCTCCCCGATGATCCTGGCCTTGACCTGCTTTATGCGCTTCTCATTCCCGAAGATCTGCTCAAGGTCTATCGCGCTGAAGTAGTAATCGCTGTTTGCCAGCCTGCACGCGATGTCAATGTCAAAGCCCCTGCCGAAGGCGTGCACAACATTCCTTGCAACGAACTCGTCGTATGCGCTGCCCTCTATCCTAACCGCCTCGCCGTTCTCGATAAAGAGCCTGCAGTTGCAGGTTTTGCATATCCTTTCGATGGTCTTGCTTTCGCCAAGACGCTTCAACCTCTCCTTTGGTATGTACACCAGCTGCATGTTCCTATATCCCATACTGTCTTTTTTATCTCTTGCGGTGTAAAACCCCTGCAGTTTATTAGCAATCAGTCTGCTTCACATAAGCACTTGCTCTGTATCGCGTGTATACAATTCCGCAAACTTCCGCAAACAAACGGCAACGAAAAGAAAGGGTTATAAGCCTGAAGAATGCGAACTGCTTGACCAAATGAAGTTGTCTTCGAAGTGTTCTTCACATCAGAATCCGTAAGCCTTCGAGATGCTTCAAAAATGCTAAACAGATGCCTGAGCTGATATAATGAAAAACTACAAATCAGCTTATGCCCGCCATGTTCTATTGTCCTTCGCGATCATGGCATTGCTTGCCCCATCAAGCCTGGTCCGTGCGCAATCCCCAACCACATCAGCAACGTCTATAGCATTATCGACGTCTACATCGACATACGGCAGTCTGGTTGTGATAATTGCAACAGTATCCCCGACTGTTCCCAATGGTGAGACCATAACATTCTATGCCAACGGCGTCCCGATAGGGATTGGAACTACCCTCGGAGGAGGTGCCGCACTCACCACTACCTCTCTCCCAGTCGGGACCGACCAGATAACCGCATCATACGCAGGCGATGCATACTATACCACAAGCACAAGCGCCGCGATAGCAGAGGCCGTAGGCCCTGCACCCACATCAACATCAGTTACACTGTCGGCTTCTACATCGACGTATGGTGTGCCTGTCGTTGTTATCGCCACAGTGTCTCCAACCGTACCTAATGGCGAGACTGTGGAGTTCTATGCGAACGGCGCGCCAATTGGCACAGGAGTTACAACCGGCGGGGTCGCCACGCTCGCTACAAACATGCTTCCGTCAGGGACCGACCAGATAACCGCATCATACGCAGGCGATGCAGACTATGCGACAAGCTCAACTGCCGCGATTGCAGAGACTGTCAGATCCGCACCCACATCAACATCAGTCGCACTATCCACTCCCACATCGACATACGGCAGTTCAGTCGTAGTCACCGCGACCGTATCCCCTGCCGTTCCTAATGGCGAGACCGTAACGTTCTATGACAACGGAGTTCCCCTTGGAACTGGCACTACGACAGAGGGCGTCGCCACTCTCTCTACAACCGCGCTCCCGTCAGGTACTGATCAGATTACTGCATCATATGTGGGTGATGCCAACCATACAACAAGCACTTCAATCACAGAGAAGGTGGACAGGGCGCCCACATCAACGTCGGTTACTTTATCAACACAGAACTCAACATACGGCAGTCTGGTTGTTATTGTTGCAACTGTATCTCCAACAATCCCTAAAGGCGAGGCTGTAACGTTCTATGACAACGGTATCAGAATCGGAACCAAGAATGCATCAGGAGGCGTCGCCGTGCTCTCCATAACCGCTCTCCCTATCGGAACCGACCAGATAACCGCATCATACTCCGGCGATGCAAACTATGCGACAAGCACAAGTGACGCAGTTGCCGAGACTGTCATACCTGAGCCATCAACAACCATCGTTCCTGCGACCTCAACTGCGCATGCTACAACAACAATACTGCCAACCCAGGGTGCAGATCCATCAATGCCCATAGCCAAGCGTGCTGATCCTTCTTTGCCTGTAGCGGTGCCCATGACCGTTGGCATCGCGGTCGCGATAGCAGTGGGCCTGACATACTACAACTCCCGAAAGAGAAGATGGCAGTGATCCCTGCGCAAAGGGGGCATGCAAAGGTTTAAAAATCCACTAGAAAGCCTTAAATATCTCCTAAAACTCATAAATACGATGATAATTGCCTTGTGCATTGGCCAAAGTACTGAATGCACTCTGTGGGTATATTTCAGCGGGTAAACTAGAGGTTTACGAATCTGCAGATTCGGACAAAGTGTCTGTTGAAAAGGCCCAGATCAGGGGTATCATGAGAAACAACTACGCGCTCTTCGCAATGGCTTTGCTATTCTTTCTTAGCGCCACGACGCCTTTGGCGTCAGCCAGGGCTTTGACTACCTCTGCATGGACTTCTCAGAGCACCAATACGCTTACTGTTGGCATACAAGATCAGAGCTGCATCACGGCAAACAACTTCATCTACTGCATGGGAGGCAGTGACGGCGACCTAAATGGTTATGCTGCTAATGTGGTTCAATACGCACAGATCCCATCAGGCGGTGGCACTACTTATGCATGGCACACAACCAATTCGCTTGCAGTTCCGACGCTCTCTGAGGGCTGCGTCACAGCTAATGGCTACATCTACTGCGTTGGCGGCGACTCTGCGGAATATGATGGCTCAAACCTTGCCACAGTGCAATATGCAAAGATCCTGCCTGGCGGCGGCACTTCCACATGGACCTCTCAAAGCGATACGCTTTTCCTTGCAGGCTCTGGCCAGAGCTGCGTCACGGAAAACAACTACATATACTGCTATGGTAGCTATCCTGGCGTTGCAGTCCAATACGCAACGATCCAGAACAACGGAGGTCCAACCTCTGCATGGACCTCAGAATATCGATATTATCCATTCTTAGATACGCAAAGCAGCGCTAGCTGCATCACAGCAAACGGCTACCTCTATTGTATGGGTGGTGATTTGAGCGCTGACGGCTACTACATACATTACACGCCGGTCCTGCCCAACACACCGTCCTTGTTAAATGTTCAAAACAATTACCTTGCTGTTAACGAATATGAGACGAGCTGCGTCACTATAAACAACAACATCTTCTGTATGGGTGGAAACAGCATGCCTTGTTCGACATGTTCGGCATTCCCTAATAACACTGTCCAATCTGCACAGATTCCGTTAAGTGGTGGTTCTACATATGCATGGACCAAAACAGCCAATGCACTTGTTTTCTCAACTGGCGACGCGAGTTGCGTTACTGCAAACAACTACATCTACTGCATGGGCGGCAACTGGCATGAGCCTAATGCTGTACAATACGCATCAATCATACCATATGCCTCAACAATTACTTCATTAGGTTCTAATCAGAATCCTTCGACATACCGCGCTTCAGCTACATTAACGGCATCTGTAACTTCTTTGGGCGCTCCTGCTCAGGGCGGAACAGTGACGTTCTATGATGGTGCAACATCCATAGGCACAGCGGCTTTGACTAACGGAGCCGCATCGCTCACTACCTCTGCGCTCTCAGCAGGATCCCATTCGATAACCGCAACATACTCTGGATCTGTGAACTACACCAGCAGTACAAGTTCTGCATTAGTTGAAACCGTATCTCCCGCGCCTCTTACTATAACGGCAAGTTCACCAACCATGACATATGGCGGTACTGCCCCTGCAATCACTGCAGCGTACAGCGGGTTTGTGAACGGGGAATCTGCATCATCATTGACAACCGCGCCAACCTGCTCTGCTGGCATCGTAACCAATGCAGGCACCTACACTACCACGTGCTCGGGTGCAGTAGACGGCAACTACGCAATCACTTACAACACAGGCACGCTGACAGTCAACGCTGTGCCTTTAACGATTACTGCAAATTCCCCAACAATAAACTATGGCGGATCTGTCCCTGCAATTACTGCCTCATACAGCGGATTCGTTAACGGAGATTCTGTATCGTCATTGACAACCGCACCAACATGTTCTGTAGCTAGTGGTCCATACGCTGTAGGCACCTACACTACCACGTGCTCTGGTGCAGTAGACGGCAACTACGCAATCGCTTACAACACCGGCACGCTGACAGTCAACGCTGTGCCTTTAACGATTACTGCAAATTCCCCAACAATAAACTATGGCGGATCTGTCCCTGCAATTACTGCCTCATACAGC
>CAISDH010000048.1 GCA_903884115.1 uncultured Microcaldota archaeon
GCTGGTCATTGTCCTCATCAGCCATCTGGACGCCCGTCAGCAAGCTGCACTCTCCGCAGGCGCCGATGCGTTTATCAGTAAAGGTGAGACGCCTGAGCGTGTGGCCGAACGCTTGCGAACCGTCGCCGCAAGCATTTCTATTTGATGCCGCTTGGCTGATTCAGAAGGACTGGAAAACCGGCGCACTGTGCTGTCCCAAGCGCCGGCGCAAACTGGGACAGCTTTTTTCAGATGATCGGAGGATCAAATTATGAACAAGGATATATTGGAAGGCAAATGGAAACAAATGCGAGGCGAGGCCAAAGGGTGGTGGGGCAAACTCACGGACGATGATCTGGATCGGGCCGCCGGTAAGTTCGAGGTACTGGCTGGCTTGCTTCAGGAAAAGTATGGTTATAGCCGCCAGCGCGCAGCCGATGAAATCGATAAGCACGTGACAGCGTATGAAACCAACCTGAAGCAGAAGACTGCACCCGCCCACGTTAAATAATTGGAGCGGTGCTCCAACTCCTTCTCCTTCAGAAGGAGTTGGAGTAATAAAAACTTACGGTATTCCGTGTACCTCAAACATTCGTCAAGGAGATAAAAATGAACATTCTTATATACCTCATCGTTGCGGCAGTGATTGGTTGGATCGCAACGATGGTCATGCACGACAATTCGAACTTGCTGCTCAACATCATTATCGCCGTCATCGGCGCGTTCCTGGCTGGCTACTTCCTCAGCCCCATCTTTCACGTTGGGACGATCAACAGTGCTTTCACCATTCCCACCATGCTGGTCACATTATTGGGTGCCATCATCCTGCTGGCAATCGTCAATTTGTTCCAACGAGGACGCGCGCGCTAACGGTTAGCTTTACCATGTTATCGGAAACTTCTCCAGATAACAACGAAGCCGGTTGCGATACCGCGACTCTTTCGCAGAGTTATGCTGAACGACCGGCTTATGTACCTTAGCGAGGATGGTCCCTTTCCTATGTGGTCCATGCTTAGAAAGAAAGTTCAAAATGTCAAACGACAGAACGACACAAGTTAGCTCCTCACAACGAGACCCGGAACGCGAACAACGCATCTTTACTTTTAAAGCCACACAATTGATCTGGCTGTTGTTCGGCATCCTTGAGGCGCTCATCGCGCTTCGCATCGGACTGAAGCTGATTGGGGCCAATCCCGATAGCCCGATCGTTGCCCTGATCTATGGGTTTACCTACCTGTTCCTGTTCCCCTTTGCCGGATTAATCGGCTCACCAACATACGGCAGCATGGTACTCGAACTCTCGTCCATGTTCGCAATGCTGATCTATGCTCTGATTGCGTGGGCTATAGAAAGAACCGTCTGGTTGATCTTCTACCGCCCGAATGGACCTGTGGTGGGCACCACTCAAACCACGACCAGCGAGCACCGTACGACACCATAAAAGAAGGGAGGCAAGAATGGATAATTCGATACGCGTCGAACAAGGGTCTAACGTACAACGCCCGAACAGCTTTTTAGTCAGCAACCTGCTGTTACTTGATCGCATCGAAAAATGGCTGGCTGGTTTCTTTCAGATGACTCAAGAAGAACAAAAGGATGCCGGCATTTATATTGATGATCAAAGCGACAAGTAAGATCAAGCCAAGTGATTTGGCTTGCGTATTCAATAAGACAATTACAAAAGACACTCACTACATTCAAACGATAAGGAGAAAACAAAATGGTCAACGAGAATCAAGTACCCGAATATCATAATAACAATATTTTAGGCGTTTTCATCGGTCTGTTGATTGGCGCCTTGGCCGGTGCTATTACGATGCTGCTACTGGCGCCGCAATCTGGAGAAGATACCAGAATGCAAATCCGAGAGAGGGGCATTGAGCTACGCGATCAAACCACCGGAATGATGGATGATGCAGTGGCGCAGATGCGTTTAAATAGGAACAAAATCACTATGGGCAGCCGCCAAAAAGCGCAAGAATTATTGCACCAAGGTCAAGCGCTGGTGGTTGAGCAATTGGATCATGTATCCGAAGCCGCCCAGGCTGGGAAAAAGGCAATTCAAAACTCCTAAGGAGAGAAATCGAAGCCGATATAAAGAGGTACTACGATCTTTGTAGCTAGCGATTCCATCTAAAACTATCTGAAAGGAGAGA
>CAISDH010000049.1 GCA_903884115.1 uncultured Microcaldota archaeon
TCCTTGCATCACTTAAGAGTACAGGCAAGGGCGCGGTAATTCTACCGCATGGCGTGTTGTTTCGTGGCGGGGCAGAGGCAACTATTCGTCGCGAGGTCGTGAAACGTCATTATATCAAAGGCATCATTGGCTTGCCAGCCAACCTTTTTTATGGCACAAGCATCCCAGCTTGCATCATTGTACTTGATAAGGAGAACGCCGCTGCTCGTAAAGGCATATTCATGATCGACGCCTCCAAGGGCTTTATAAAGGACGGAAGCAAAAATCGGCTTCGCGCTCAGGACATTCATAAGATTGTGGATGCCTTTGCCCGTATGGCTGAGATTCCGCGTTACTCACGAATGGTGCCGCTGGCAGAGATTGCTGATTCGAAGAATGACTTTAACCTTAACCTTCCGCGTTATATTGATAGTACGGAGCCGGAGGATTTGCAGGATATAGACGGCCATTTGCGTGGCGGCATCCCGGAGAGGGATATTGATGCCCTTGAGCGTTACTGGAAGGTTATCCCCGGTGTTCGCACTGAGCTATTCAAAAAGGCAGACCGGCCTGGATATTGCCAGCTTAAGGTTGCTGTTGCAGACGTTAAGGCTGTTATCTTTGGCCACTCGGAGTTTGCTGCTTTTAATGAAGCTGCGATCAAACTATTCATGAAGTGGAAGGCCGCCAACATTCAACTGTTGAAAGGTATCGCTAAGGGTTGCAAGCCGAAGGACTTGATTGAACAGTTGTCCGAAGATCTACTAGCTACATTCGAGAAGGCCAAGCTTTTGGACCCTTACGATATGTATCAGCATCTGATGGATTACTGGGCTGAAACTATGCAGGACGACACTTATCTTATTGCTGTTGATGGTTGGAAGGCAGAGGTAACGCGTGTTTTAGTGAAAAATAGTAAGGACAAGGCGGTAGACAAGGGCTGGACTTGTGACCTGGTACCCAAGGATCTTGTTGTTGCTCGCTATTTTGCTAAGGAGCAGGAAGTCATTACGAAAATGGAGGCTGAGCTCGAAGGCCTCTCTGCCCGGATGGAAAGCTTAGAAGAAGAGCATAGTGGTGAGGATGGCGTCTTCTCTGGTTTAGACAAGGTGAATAAGGCGAGTGTTAGCGGGGAGCTAAAGAAGATCAAAGACGACAAGGAATCTAAAGATGACATAGAGGTGTTGAGCAGTTGGCTGAAACTTTATGAACGAGGGGCAAGCTGTTGGAAAGCCCTCAAAGAGGCGGCAGCTGATCTTGATGCCAAACTGCTTTCTAAATACCGTGCGCTTACTGTGGATGAAATCAAGATGCTTGTGGTGGATGACAAATGGATGACTGCGATTGCTGCTGCCGTGCAGGGTGAGCTGGACCATGTATCTCAGACTCTTGCCGAGCGTATCCGGGAGCTTGCTGAACGCTACGCCACACCGTTGCCGAAACTTACTGGTGACGTTGTGATGCTTGCCGCTCGTGTTGACAAACACCTCAAGAATATGGGGGCGGCATGGAAGTAAAGTCCGGTTACAAACCTACCGAGATAGGGGTTATTCCAGAAGATTGGGATGTTAAGCGCCTGGGTGATATTGGCGAGTCCTTGATAGGACTCACGTATAAACCAAGCAATGTGAGAAAAGATGGGCTGCTTGTTCTTCGATCGTCAAATGTATCTGATGGAACGCTTCGATTCGATGATAATGTTTTTGTCAATATGGATGTCCCTGAAAGAATAATTGTCAAGAAAGGGGATATTCTCATCTGTGTTCGAAACGGAAGTCGCGAACTTATTGGCAAAACTGCGCAAATTGATGAACGAGCTGAAGGCATGACGTTCGGTGCTTTTATGGCGGTCTTCAGGACACCATACTATAAATTTGTTTATCATCAATTTCAATCTGTTCTCATAAAGAGGCAGATTCAGGAACATCTCGGTGCAACAATCAATCAGATTACTAACAAGAGCCTAAACTCATTCAGAATACCGTTTCCACAGGACGAAAAGGAGCAGAGCTCCATCGCAGAGGCGTTAAACGATGTCGACGTATTGATTAGTGCGCTGAACCATCTCATTGTCAAGAAACGCAATCTTAAAACAGCTGCTATGCAGCAACTCCTTACTGGCCAGATCCGCCTTTCCGGTTTCCACGACGATTGGAAGGCAACACGGCTGGGTGATGTGGTGGAAATTAAGAAGGGTGAGTTGATCACCGAGAAGAATGCTGTCCCCGGCGATATCCCAGTCATCGCGGGTGGGAAAAAACCGTCATATTTCCACAACCGCGCCAACCGCACTGGTAGGACCATTACTGTTAGTGCTTCGGGGGCGAGTGCCGGGTACGTTTCGTTTTTTGAAACACCTATCTTTGCATCGGACTGTTCCACAATAAGTGAAGGTTCAAGTTACAAGATTCAGTTCATTTATTTTATTTTGCAACTTCGACAGGAAGAAATATACAAAGCGCAAACTGGTGGTGCACAGCCACATATACATTCGCGTGATTTGCGGCCAATGAGCA
>CAISDH010000050.1 GCA_903884115.1 uncultured Microcaldota archaeon
CACACGGTTAGTCCCATATGCCTGCATTATCTGCGTTGTTGGCACCATGGAGACGTTGTATGCTGACTGGAGCTGTGCGCTCAGTGCGTTGACATAGCCGCTTCCTACCAGTATCAGGTTGCTGGCCGGGTTTGCAGCAGCGTCGAGTACCACGAGCGGCGTTGTCATGTTCTTCAGCAATACCGGCTCTGTTGCCGTGCTGACACTTGGCGTCGCTGTGATGTTGCCTACGCCTGTTATGGAGTAGGTTGATGCTCCGCTGAGCACTGGCGTTGCGTTGATCCTCGCAACTGTCAGGTTCGCGAACCCTGTGACCGGCTGACCTATGCCGAATGGGCCTATGGTCTTCTTGCCTGTTGTGGTCACTACGCTGTTCGATGACGGGCCTATTGCGAAGTTGAGCATGTCTGCGCTCTTCGCCAGGTCGATTGTCAGTACGCTCGGCGTTATGCTCGCTGCCTTGCTGCCGCGCTCTGTCCTGAAGCCTGCCTGCGCGTTTATCGCAGTGCTTGCAGTACTTCCGCTCGGTATGTATGTCATGTTGGCATGTGTACCTGGCGTGTTGCTGCCGTAGTTTGCGGTGTAGTTCAGCTGGAACAGAGGCGATACTCCGACTCCGCCTGTTGAGTTGACTATGCCGAACGCCAAGGTGTCCAATGCGCCTGTGTTTGTCGGCACTGCAACCTCGTTCATGGAGTACGTGAAGTACTGCTGCGGGATTGTAGCGACTGCTTGTGTGAACGTTCCTGCCAGCGTGAACGAGCTTGTAGCTTGGCCTGTCTGCGGGTTGTACGTCACAACGGTGCTAGCAGCAGGTGTTGTGAGTGTCGCGTTTGTCTGACCAGCCTGCGTGTATATGATGGCACCATACTTACCGACTCCCATGGACTGCAGGCTACCAATAATTACTGTGTTGGTTGCAGGGTACATGAGCGAGTTGGCCACTACGTTGATGCTGAACGCTCCTGGCAGAGCCCTGTTCAACGTTATGGATGTTATGTTGAAGAACTGGGTTGTCAAGGCAGTACCTGAGTTCGAGGTCTGGAACGTCACGCTTGTGGACGTCGGAGACGTAGCCGCGTTGCTTGTGTAACCTGATAGGGTTACGACCAACGGGTTGCTGCTCGAGATCCATGTGGACGCGCCGCCTGAACCAGAATATGTCAGGATAACGTTGTCAGAGCCTGCTGCCACCTGTCCTTGCAGCACTGCGTTTGCACCAGCAGTCAAAGCATACACTCCAGCTTGGAATGCATTGTAGTTGTATGTTGTTGCGCCTACTATCTGGTACGGCGTTAGGTCGTACGTTACGCTTGAGCTCGTTTGTCCGGCGTATGAGAACGCGTTCGGTATCTGGCTCGTCACTGTGAGTTCCTGTGCAGGCTCGGTTATCCACTTTGTTGAGGAGCTTGCAGGGTTCGCGTATGTGAACGAACTTGCAGTTGACGACTGCGCAGTTATCGCGTCGTAGTTGCTGAACGTGTCCGGCAGGAATGTGAGCTTGTACGCGCTCGGGTTTTGTATGAATGAGAAGCTCTGGCCTGGGGACAGCGCCACCGGCGTCGTGTTGTAGAGTATTATGCTCTGCAGTGCGACAGCGTTGTCTATCTGTGTTGATACTGATGTGTTCTCCCAGAGCAACTCGGCATGCCATCCAGGGTTTGTTGTCTGGTTGAATACCTTGCCGCTCGTCACGTTGAAGACGTTGGAGTAGATCTGCATCTTTGCCCACTTCTCATAGGCATAGTAGCCTGCGAACGTCTGGTTCACGCTGACATAGAGCAGGTGTCCGCTGACGTTGTATGTTGTGGTGTGCGGTGGCTGAATCGAAGATGTGTTCGTCAGTGCGCCGTTGTAGTACACAGCCACTTCTGCAGGGCTGAAGCCGCTGCTGTTGACTCCGAGGTCCTGAAGCTGGACTTTGAATGCTCCGCTTGTCAGGTTCTGGCCGATGTTGACTGTTGTCAACGGAGTCAGAGAAGATGCGAGCTGTATCTGGCCTCCGGCAATCATGTTGGTTGATCCTGCATCAGCAGCGCCTGCGCCATATCCTGTTATTATCGTCCATGATTGGCCGAGCAGGGTTATTGGCACGTTCAGCTTTGCAGTTGGTTCGGTTGCCTTTGAGAGCGAGTGCCCGTTGAACTGTATCGGGGTCGCGAATGTTGCCTGGTATGCGCCACTTGCATCGAGCAGTTGGAAGTTGGCCACGCCTGATGCCTGGTCATACACTGGGAATCCGGTTATCCAGAGAGTCTCTGTCTCTCCGTGCGGTCCCGAGTTGCTCAGCAGTACCGGCAGTTGCGTGCTCGTCACCTGCATGATGTTATCATATGAGGCGACTCCGCTGCCTGCCCTGTACGTGGTGAATGCAGTTCCTCCGCCATTGTAGCTTGAAGATGCTGACATCGACGATTGGACGCCTGCGTCAGTGTACGGAGACGACATCGGGGATATTCCCAATGAGTCGAGTGTCTGGTAGCCATAGCTGTTCGCGCTCTGCAGGAACTTTGTGCTTGCCTGTACGCCGTTCACGACTGCGCCATTGAGCACGGAGCCTATCAGTGCACTGAAGCTGTATGAGCCTGTTACGCTTGTCGAGCCGCTGACGTTCATGTACACTTGCTGGTTCGACAGTGAGTATTGCGCACTTGATACTGCGACCTTCAGGACGCTCTGCGCCTGGGTTGCGTTGACACTTGCGGTCACCGGTATGCTGGTGTATGCAAGGTTGCCTATTGCAGCGGCGATGTTTGCAGCTGCGACGCCGTCGCTAGGTTTCGCGCTTGATCCCACAACCACCTGAACTACAGGTTGTCCACTGTTGGTTATTATTGGGACGCTTTGGAAGGTTACTGCGCCTGCGAACGCAAGACCCATTCCGAGAAGAGCCGCACCTGCGACTACTGTTGCTATCCTCTTTGCATTTAGGGATTTCATACTATCAGCACTCTATTAATACTCTAGGGAGGTGAACAGGCAAGGTATTTAAATACACGAGCAAACTATAACAATTATTTTATAAATATCATTTGATACTTCGTAGGTTGTCATGCACGACCTATTTTTTTAACGTATGCTTGCTTTGGAGGGATAAGAATGCAAAAGGGCAAAGCCTCGGAAAATGCTTGCGCGTTGTTATTGATTTTATTTTTAAAGCGATGAACCTTGCATCTGCTTATTTTGGATTTGAAGGAAAATCAGCATCTTGCAGCGAAACAGGCCAGCATTACAAAGCGAAATTATTGCGTACGTTTTATAAGGCTTTCACGCAATAACCCTATGATTTTGGATTACATGGAAGAAAATAGCACCGCTAACGAGGCCAAGACGGAGCACAAGCCAATCCATGCAAAGCTTCTCGAACAAAAGCACTGGACTCTGGCCATCGCGATAGCCATAATTGCGATCAATGTGTTCATGCGCGTGCCCATGCTGCGCTTCCAGGGGCTGTTCGAGCCTGATGGCTTTTTCTACTTATCAGTGATACGGCAGGCAGTGCAGAGCAATTTCGTTGTGAGCAACTACCTGAACATATCGGGCTTCCCCTGGCACAACTTCATCGGAGAGGCGCCAGGCCTGATATACCTTACAGTGATACCTTACTTCTTCCTGCGCTTTGCAGGCATCAACTACTACACGATCATGCGGCTCATGCCGGTGCTGTTCGGGATACTGTATGCCATACTTGCATATTACATTGCGAGGTACCTTGCGAACAGCAGGCTTGTCGGCCTGCTTGCGATGCTCTTCGTGAGCATATCTAGCGGCAACATCGCGAGGACCGCTGCGCTGGTGTACAGGGGTGACAGCTTCATAAGCCTCTTCCTGCTGCTGAGCCTCATATTCATGCTGATGACGCTGAGGACCGAAGACAAGAGGAAGAAATACGCATACGCTGCAGCGTCCGCGTTTGTGCTGAGCCTCGGCATAATGGTGTGGACCGGCTATTCGTTTACCATCGCAGTCTACATGCTTGCGCTTCTGCTGCTGCTTGTGTATGGCTTTGTGAAGGCAGACGAGGGCCTGCTCTATGATAACACGCTATTGACAGCGGGCCTGCTTGGAACCACATTGCTCGACGGCGCATGGGTGCTTCTCGGAATTGGAAGAGCAGGAAGCCCGCTTGGCGGCACAAACTTCCTCGTGTTCTGGATTCCGATACTGTTCGGCAATGTTCTGGCAATATACCTTACAAAAAACAAGCACAGAATAAAGCAGGTGGACACTGCCAAGAAAAGAATATACGTGCTGCTTGCCGCGATGCTCGTCATGCTCATAGTATTATTCACTGCATTCGGCTCAAGCCTGAATGGCGTGCTGAATACCGCAGGCGTCACAACAGCCGCATACACAGGACTAGGCAAAGGGATAGGAAGCACAACGCAGGAGCTGCAGAAGCCGTATTACGCATTCCTGTTCGCAAGCTTCAGCTTCCAGCTATTCCTCGCGCCGCTTGCAGTGCTGCTGTTTGTGTTCTTCGCTAACAAGATCCACAACAAGGAGCACTTCAAGATCAAGGGCATAACGATAAACATGAACAAGGAGTTCCTTGTGATATTCTCGTATTTTGCAGTGACGGCCGTTCTTCAGTCCACAGCGATAAGATGGAATGCGTTGTTCTCGATACCAACAGCGATATTAGCCGCATATGGCGCGTACGCCATATTCATGCTCTTCCATGATAAGACCATCGAGAACAGGGTGATTGCAGCGGTTGCAGCAATAGCATTCGACGCCCTGGTCGTGTACATCATGTACTTCAATGTTGCACCGATATTCGGGGTGAGCAACATCGCGATGTTTGTGATTGCGGCTTTGATAACCGCGCTGCTCGTTAGCACTTTCGCATATGACATATACGCAGCCGCAAAAAGGCACATGAAGTTAAGGTATGTCTGCGCAGCGTTCATTGCAGTGCTGCTGCTGTTCAATTTCTATCAAACCTACATCTCCGCATACAGTGCAACGCAAGCTGACGGAGTAAACCAGCAGTTCCTTGACGCGATGACATGGATGCGCTACAATACACCTGCTAACGCCACTGCCTGGGCCATCTGGCCTGACGGTTCCGTAGTTGAGGGATGGGCAAACAGGGCAAGCTACATGGACAGCGTGGGAGGGGAGAACGGAACCAGGATAGATTATTCGGCGAAGTGGCTGTTCAATGAGAGCGATGACCCGCAGTACTTGTACAATATAGGAAAGCCGCAGTACATAGTGTCAAGAGGTTTCTGGTATCAGGAACTCGGCGGGCTTGCAGTGGAGGGAGAGATTGCGAACGCAAGCGCATACGGCTACGCAATGCTTAATTCGCTTAACATATCGCAGAATGCGACCGCGAAATTCTACTCGTTCGCATCAACAGGCTACCCGTACTACAAGGCGCTGATGATCCTTGAACCGCAGAGCAACAACACAAACAGGTTTATTGCATATCTCGGGCAGGCAGGCAGCAGCAGCTATACGCCGATAAAGAGTGTGATGTTCTTCAACACGACAAGCGACGCATACAGTGTGGTTGACACGAATACGGCCAACGCGCTGAACTACACGCTGCTCATATCATATGCAGGCACTGCCGTGAGCGGTGGTGTCATATTCGGCCCCGAGCTGTTCAACAGCAACATATTCAAGCTCACGTTCATGTGCAATTACCAGACATGCCAGTATGACAATGCAAACGTCAGCCTCACAGCAGTGTACATAAACAACGACACAAAAATATTCAAGGTCAGCTACAGATAGGCAGGCGCCAAGCAAGAAACAGATTTGGGCATGGCCTAGCACGCTATGATGGAAGATGATACACTTGCAAAGATTGTCAGTCTTGATATTCTCCAAGGACGATGTGGACAACGCGATATCGCTCATAAAAGATGTGAGCGCAATCGCAGACCAGATTGTGCTGGTCGATTCCAGCAGCACCAGCAATCTCGGAAGGCTGGAGGCTTTCAGGAAAAATAGCGGATTGACGAGACTGGAGATCTTTCACACCATAGCATTGGGGTATGCTGACCCGCTACGCATGTTCGGATTGCACAGATGCAGGCACGACTGGGTGCTGCACCTTGACACTGACGAAAGAGTGAACGACGCCTTGAAGAATGATGTTAAAAGAGTGGTGAGCGGCACCGAGGCGCACGCATTCGCCATAAAACGGTATGAGGAAGCGCATCTGAACGGGGAGACGACCTCGTTCTTCACCTGGCAGATAAGGCTCTACAACAGGAATTTTGTGAGATTCAAGGGCATAACGCACGAACAGCCGATCGTGGACGGCACAGTAGAGAGGCTCGATGATAAATACCAGATGCTGCACATCGCAGAGTTGCAGGGAAAGGCTTCGCAAGAGTACACGAAGATGGAGATGTTCGAGCGCTTTTCATACGAAACATTCAACGATAGGATCCTGGACTATGCGTTCAAGGCCATGATGCCCGCCCAGAGGAACTTCAGAAAGACCGTTCTTGGAAAGTGCATATATGGCGTGCTCCGCGCTTATGAAGCGCTGACTTTCAGGAAGGCAGACCAGGAGATAAGCAACCTTGACTATTTTACATTGTATTCGTTGAGGGACCTGGCGTTCCAGATAAAGATGCGGCATTTTAATGCACACAAGATAGAGAAACGCAGTTGGGAAGGCATGGCCAGCATCTTGCCAAACAGGATGGAATACATCAAAAGGATAAATAAATGGCGCAGCGCGAAGGACAGCAAGACCATATTCGATATCGCTAAAAAGATAGAGAAGATCGGAATAATAAAATACCTAAGGCTTGATGAGGACAGCACAATCCACATGCTCAATAAAAAATATGCCGGAAAGAAGCAGGGCGTCAGTTTGCTGATAACGCTGCTAGAGGACAGATACTACGGCAGATATTAGTGGTTCAAAGCAGGTTCCCTGCGTATGGCGTTATTGGCAGAGATGATCTTTCTTTTTCTTCTCATCTTCTTGTAGAGCCTGAACATTAATTGCAGCAGCCCCAGATCATTCATTGCTTTAGCCAACGGGCTGACGACATTGAATCTCATATTGCAATTTCTGCAGGTCAAGAAAGTCCAGTAGAAAGACCTGTTGACCATCAGGAAGCAATTCTTGTATAGAGTTTCTTTGTTACAGAAGGGGCATTTGACATTCAGGTTATAGCCTCTCCCCTCTTTTTTGACTGAAGTTGGCATCACATACTTCTCATATTTGGACATGTATTTTTGAATCAACTTATCAAATTTTTCTATCTCTTCGTCAGTCATGGATTCTGTCATGTTGTAGGTTTCGTCAGTAGCCATATTCTCTTCTATGAACTTCAGCTTATCTTTGATGATGCCTTTCTCTATGCTTCTCGTGTACATTTCACTTTTAGGATACGGCTGTATGAAACCCAGATTCACCTGGCCCTTAGAATTGTCTTTCCAATAGTTCAATGTCTCCATAGCAGTGTTCCAAGTTTCTGCGGTATCACCAAAAATAAAGTTGGCCTGAACACCCATCTTGGCATCCAACGTCATTTTGAATGCTTCATCTATTTGTTGCGGAGTTATGGGTTTTTTCATACTTTTTAAAACTTCTTGGCTGTAGCTTTCAAACCCATAACTTATTATTTCGCAACCTGCCGATTTCATAGTATTTAGTAGTTCTTTGTCCATTGTTCTAACGGACATCTGGCAAGTCCATTTTAAGTCGTAAGGTTTTATTCTATTTGAGAATTCCACTATCCTTTCTCTTTTCAAGGAGAACAAATCGTCATAAATTATCAATGTGTTTATTTTGTATTTCTTTTTCGCCAGTTCTATTTCTTCGAATACGTTGTCCAAACTTCTTTCTCTGTACACACTGCCAATCGAATGATAACAGAAAGTGCATTGGAACGGACAAGACCTGCTAGCCAGTATTGGATAAACTCTTGGTTCGTCAAAATAATTATTGTAGTACCAACGGTTTGTAAATTGATTTTCAACAAACTCGTTAAACCCTAATCCCTCCATATCTGGAAAGGGTATTTCGTCTATATTTTTGATCAATTCTCTCTGCTTTGTCATACCGGAAGCATGAATTATGCCATCAACAATGGTATTAGGGCAG
>CAISDH010000051.1 GCA_903884115.1 uncultured Microcaldota archaeon
GCCTTGATATATTTACTGATGTCGGCATATATATAGGTCACTTACAGCTCAATATTCCCTCCGCAACGAGCCTTTTGCTTTTTTTTGGCGGCGGAGCGTATCTTATTTTTGAATCGGTTTTGTATAAACGCATTGTAGTAGATAAAATCGCCAAGTGCTTTTTATTTTTGATCGTCATTATTTCATTTTGGGTGCCCTCTGTAAACCAAAATGTATTGGAGCAATCCCTGAGGGCTCAAATCCATCGTATGCTATGGGGTGGCTATTCGTTTCGAATACTGCCCTTAACTCTTCTTCCGTTATTGTTTCCTCGGCGAACTCCTTTATGATTGAGACTTTAGTTTCAACATCCATGCTAGAAGCACGCACTTAAAGGATTTAAAGCTATTCTGCTATCCGCAAAAATTTTACTTCTGGAAAAATAAACCGCGATGCCGTTTTTATTAGTTGCCTTCTTCTCACTATCCTGGTGTTGAGATGGCCATAAATGTCGAACAGTTCGAGCGTCCTCTGGTGTCTGAACAGTATGTCGAGTTTGTAGAAAGGAAGGGCTTGGGGCATCCGGACAGCCTTATAGACGGGATCGTTGAGAACGTCAGCCTCGCACTCGGAAGAGCGTACACCAAAGAAGCAGGATTCATACTTCATCACAACGTGGACAAAGGCCTGATAGTTGGCGGTTCGTCGGAAGTGAGCTTTGGCAAGGGCGTCATAACAAAGCCGATAGAGATAATCATTGCAGGGAGGGCCACGGATGAATTCAAGGGCAAGAAGATAGACGTCGACGGCATAGCTGCAGAGGCAACGAAGGATTACCTGCGTGCGCACACGAGATTTCTCGATATAGATAAAGAGGTAATGATAATCTCAAAAATAAGAAGGGGCTCTGCAGATCTTGGATCCATATTCAAAAGAGATTCAGATGTTCCTCTGGCCAACGATACGTCTTTCGGAATAGGTTTTGCGCCGTTCACAGATACCGAAAAACTCGCCCTGGAAACAGAGCACATGCTGAACAGCAGGCAGTACAAGAAAGCATTCCCGATGGTCGGTGAAGACATAAAGGTTATGGGCGTCAGGGAAGAAGGATCAATATCGCTGACGGTCGCAATAGCGTTCGTCTCGAAATACATAAACGACATAGACGAATATGTGAAAATAAAAGAAAAGGTCGCCAAGGACATACTGAGAAATGCGAAAAGCATCACCAACAAGAATGTCGAAGTGTCGATAAACCATGGCGACTCGCATGAAAGTGGCGAGGTGTACATCACGAAGTCTGGGCTCAGCTGCGAGGCTGGGGACGACGGCGCTGTTGGCAGGGGCAACAGGGTAAACGGGCTGATAACTCCTTTCAGGTTCATGTCTCTCGAGGCCGCAGCAGGGAAGAACCCAGTGAACCATGTCGGGAAGATATACAACATAGTCTCAAAGAAGATTGCAGAGGACATAGTTGCGAACTATCCAAGCATAAAGGAGTGCAATGTGTCGCTGGTATCACAGATAGGGCGGCCGATCAACGACCCAAGGAGCACCTCAATAAGCGTGGTGATGGAAAAGGGTGCAAAGATCGACCCGATAGCATCAAAGGTCGGCGGAATAGCAAGCGAGAACCTCAGGAACATAGCAAGCATAACCAAGGACATCGCGAACGGCAAATACGAGATGTTCTGATCCGGGCTGCATTAAACTTTGCGGATAACGTTTGAGGCTAATCTCCCCCTGCCACAAGCCAAAGTATCCTGGCATGCAGATTAATAGAAATAGGCCATCTGTACTCACATACTGCGTCTTCTGTCGTCTGTCATCATAAAATATATTCCACTATCCTCTGTCATTCACAAAGTATATATATGTATTAAATCACAGGGATGCCCGTGAAAAAATGCATTTAAAAAAATCACAAGTTCATGAGTCAAATACTTCAACGCTTGTGAGTTTAAAAAGGGGACAGGAACCTTCCACTCAGGTGACGTTCCTTGTTGATGGCAAACCGCTTCATCTTGGAAGGGCCACACTAAGTCAAGTTGATGAAATTTTTGATATGATCAATGATTATGCCAAACCCGAGAACAAAGGCAATCTTGTACCCGTAGCCAGAGATGAGGTAGAGGCCTGGGTATCAAAGGGCCTGGATTTCATCGTAATGGACAAGGAGAATAGGGTAATAGCGCATACTGCGGTTGACTGCTGGCCTAAAGACGCCGAGAAGCCCGCATCTCGCGAACTTCGTTCTGTCTTAGTGGCAGATGAATACAGAGGAAAATCAGTATATACCTGGTTGACCGTGGCTGTAATCGAGGAGATGCTCGCACAGGATTCCAAAGCAACGCTGATAGAGGTCAAAGGCGGGGAGCACGGCTGTGGTCTGTTGAAAGCACTGGGCTTTGAAAAGTACGACTATGCAAAAGCACAAGAGCTAGGTATGGATTTTCCTGGACTGGCTGAAGGAGAGTGGGTCGTGTACGGCCTAACAAAGACTCCAGAGTACGAATCAAGAATGCATGAAGTGAAACTTGGACTGTCAATCAGAGTATGAGAACAGTTTCGCTGGTTCTCGGATATTGCCATAGGCCGTCTCTGATTCTGCTTATGCTTTTGGATTCCTCATAGAAAGAATCTCGGATATGGCAACTACAAGCCTCTTGCATTTTACGAGCTCTTCTGTGGTGGTGTACTCGTTTGTAGAGTGAGGATTCCAATAACCAGGCCTCATCACAATCGCGTTGTGCCCTTTTCTGTGGAGTATGTTGGCCTCGCATGTAGCGTACATGTCCTCGGAACGGAAAGTAACGTTTGCCCTCCTGGCTGCGGCTTCCGCAATCCTCATAAGACGCGGGTCTTCCGAGTTGAGTGGATAAATAAGCATCCTCTTCTTAAAGGCATAGCTGCACCCTGTGGCCTTGCACGCTTTTTTGGCGCATCTATGGACTAGGGCCAGCTGCCTGAGCATTCTTTTGTATTCGAATGCCCTTAACTCGCCTGTAACGGCCGCATTGGCAGGTATGACATTATCAAAAGTGCCTCCGCTCACCGTACCGATGTTCAGGCAGTCCCCTTCCTTGCTCCTGCCAAGTCTTAGGCTGTTTACAAAAAGCGTGGCTGCCTTTATCGCATTTATCCCCTTTTCTGGATTTGAAGCGGCATGCGCGCCTCTGCCCTTGAACGTTATCTTGAAATCCAGGCACCCCAGCGCACGCGATGCGAACGATCCGGCCTTCCCTTCGTCATCAATTACGAACGTGTAGTCTGGTTTCTTCCTGGGCGAAAGGAACCTTGCACCCAGGTCGCCCTCCTTCTTACCTGGGCCTTCCTCCTTGGTGGTAAACGCAACAACTATGGTTGGATGCTCCTTCTCCTTGATTTCCTTCAACGCAGAGATCAGCGCGGCCACGCCCGTCTTGTCATCGGCACCCATTATTGTGCCGTTAACGCTTCTTATGGCTCCCTTATCTTCGACTATTTCTGCTTTTGTTAGGTTAGGGGCCACTGTGTCCATGTGCGCATAAAACATGACCGTGCATTTTCCGCTGCCATTCAGTGTCGCAATGACGTTGCCAGTATTGCTGTGGTTCTTCTTCCAGGAATCGTCCGTGTAGTATGATATTCCTATTTTTGAAAGTTCCTTCTTTATGAATTCTGCAACCTGTTTCTCCTCGCCACTGGGTGAAGGTATCGATGCAAGTTTCTTGTACAGCTCCACAGTATGATCCTTGCCTTTCCTATCTGGATGTTGCGCCACCATATCCTTCTTTCAAATCATATTCCTGCATCTTATTAAGCGTAAGCCCTAGGAGGGATTGGCAATAAAAGCTAATTCTAAATCGATATATGCCGATATACTCCCTCCTTATATTGCGCAGCGGTCTATGCCTGTGATTACTAGGGCCGTGCCAAACGGATAACAGAAAGATTAATATATTAATCAATTGATATATTAATCAATTGATATACATGAACACGCGTGTAGTTGCTGTTTTTCGAACAAGGTCGATAGATAGATCTCCTCGACTAGAAACAATACTCATGATTGAGCAAGCTCTTTATAGATACAGAAGTGATAAGACAATAACTCAGATCTGGCGCACTCTGCCGAAGAAAGTAATGTGGACCACTTTCACTACAACATTAAGGTACCTCGAGTACTCTGGCAAGATATATCTAGAGAAAGACAAAACAGTAACGTGGTTATGGAATCCGAGTGTAATTGAAAAACTGAAGAAGCAACACTTGATGGTGAGATGAACAACACAAGAACGATAAGGGTCGCATTCGCCGATGCCAAACTACTCGAAGCTTTTAATGAACTTAAGTCAGGAAGGTTCAAAGGTGCTATATAAGTGTACCAACTAACAGCAAGCTCGCGAGAGTATGTCTAAGGAAGGATAAGTCTTTCACGTTCCAAGTCCTTTATAGTGATTGCTGTTTTGCACTTCCTTAGAAGGTCTGCATCCTCAGTCACAAGCTTCATACCTTCCCGTTCTGCGATGTGCGCATAAGATGCATCGTAGAATGTGAGGCTCCTTCCAACCGCAATCACCAGGACATCAGATATTGCGCTTATCTCCATCTCGTGCATGCCGCTTATCGCTTCGGAGAAGATCGCGGCTATTCTTTTCGGGTCCTTGAGCTTCCTCTGTCTGTACTCCCTCCAAAGTGCATTCCCAATCTCATATTTAGTCAGGGAGCTTACCGCACATTCATCGCTGTCGAATGCCATGCCAGAAAGCAGCATAGGGTACAACGCTGACGTGTCTATGAGATATTTACATCTCGTGCCTTGTCGTTCTGATGTCATTTACCCACTCCTCCGGTTTGACGTCCATTAGGTTGTGTAACTCTTTCGCTACCTTTTGCGCCCTCGCTTTCCGCTCTGCCACCAGCTCCTCAAGAAGTTCTTCAAGCGCTGCTTTGAGGTCGACCCCGAGCTTATCTGCCTCGTCCTTCAGGTTTTTCCTTACCCTTATTGATAGAACCTCTGTTTCGCTCTTCACATGCCCACCTTTGTATACATTTCACATATATTGTATACAGAAGAATATATAAGGCTAGCGCATGCGAGAGCAGGTGGCCATTATTTGGATCACATATGTGGTGTGTACAATCGTAGTCCCGGACGCACAATTTGGGGAATCGGACCCTAATTCTACGTCGTGTAACTTCAGGAAAGCCCCAGGAGGGAATTGGACCCACAACCTACTGCTTTATGGTCTGTTCCGTTACCATGCAGTCGCTCTGCCACTGAGCTACTGGGGCATTATCATCAGACGATCTTGTAGACGTCACTGCCTTCCTTGACCTCATGTTCTGTCTTTATGCCTACAGAATTGCCACTTGATGCCTTGTCGACGTTCGCATGCTCTATCTGGATGTTCATGACCTTCTGCTCGACCGCGGTCCCGTCCTTCTCTATCGAGACCGTGTCTCCTGTAGCAAGCTCCTCGAAAAGCTCTACTGTTGCAACGCCAACCTTGCTGTAAAAGTGCTTCACCTTCCCAACAAGGATCTTTGGCATCAAATCATGCTAAATATATGAACCAACCTATAAAGAATTTGCTGTTTGCTAGGCTATAGCGCATTCAGCGATCGAATGATTGAATGGAGGGGACATCTTACGTCAGTGTGATAAGGAGTCTTCGGCTATCGAAGCGCATGGGCCAGACATTCCTTGTGAACGCGGGCATAGCAAGGCAGGAGGCTGCGCTCGCCACAGGCAGGCGCGTTGTGGAGCTCGGCGCAGGCCTAGGGATACTTACAAGGGAGATATGCGCGGTTGCAAGCAGCGTCATGGCCGTGGAGATTGACGCTGTGCTGTTCGATCACCTGCAGAGCGAGCTGCACTTCGACAACCTGACGCTGGTGCACAAGGACTTTTTCAAGCTCTCGGACAGCGAGATGGACGGCGTAGACATGCTGGTGTCGAATGCCCCATACAGCCTGTCAAGCAAGACGATCATGTGGGTATGCGAGCACCGCATGCGAGCAGTGCTGTGCCTGCAGAGGGAGTTCGTGGAGCACATGCTGGCCAAGCCCGGCACGCGGGACTATTCCAGGCTAAGCGTCATCACCGCGCTGCAGCTGGATGTCGAACGCGTAAGGGATGTTGGAGCAGGGAACTTCTACCCGAAGCCCAAGGTCGATTCCTGCGTGATAAGCATCAAGCCGAGGGGCATCCTGGACAAGGGCGTCGCCGGCATTATAGGGATACTGATGTCTCACAAGAAGCGCACGCTCAAGAGCGCGCTTATCTCATCAGCAAGGCAGTTGAACATAAGCAAGAAGCGTGCACACGAGCTGTCCAATAAAATCAAGTTAAAAGCGGAGCGCGTCTTCAAGCTCAGGCCTGAAGTGCTGCTGTCTATCGCAGAGCAGCTTGAGAAAGAGCTCACTACCTGAACGCATAGGTGGGTTCCTGCACCTCCTTCATTATCATCGCGTTGCTCATGCTCTTCCTGATCTGCTCCTCTGCCTCTCTTGAGCCATCCTTGCCGAGCAGGTTCTTGTAATGCATGGGCACGAAGAACTTCGGGTTCATCTCCTTTGCAGCCTCCATCGCCTCAGCAACGTCCATCGTGAAGGTGCCGCCGACAGGCAACAGCGCGGCATCCATGCCTTTCAGGTTCTTCATCTCAGGTATGTAGTCAGTGTCTCCCGCATGGTATATGTGCATGCCTCCAATATTGATCACGTAGCCGACCCAGCCGTTCTCGCGCGGATGGCACTGCAGCCTCTCGCTCTTTATGTTGTATGCGGGCACTGCCTCTATTTCCGCGCTGCCGGCCCGCTCTCTGAATCCATGTCCTGCCACAGTTACGCCGCCGTACTCATTATCTTTGAGGCAGCCCTTGGCAGCTATGACCTTGGTTCCGCTTTTCACGACCTTGTCTATGTCTTTCCTGCTGCAGTGGTCAAAATGCGCATGTGTAATCAATACAAGGTCGGCGCGTTCCTTTACGCTCTCGGGAAGATTGAACGGGTCTATGAAGACGGTCATGCCCTCTGCCTTGATGTAGAAGCTTGCATGGCCGAACCAGAACAACATGTCTTTCAGCTCCATGGCATCACGCACACTATTCGGCATTGCAAAAGAAATACCTTGCGCATGCAATACTCGGATGACCTGCTGCCATGCTCCAATCCTCCTGCAAGTCACTTGGTCCGAACAGCACAACCTGTTTATTAAATCGTGCCGGTTGCGCATCCAGAAACTGCTGTCGCATCGCCAAAAGCCAAAGGATAAATATGTTAAGTGCAAGCATATGCCTGACTGTACGTAGTGATTCGTTGCCTCTGACCGCGAACAAGAGCGCCAATGCAGCTATGTTGCTTCTACTGTCCGCAATCTTCCTATTGATGATGCTGCCTCTAGTGCATGCGCAAGTCGCAGCAGACTATGCATGGGTCCAGCCAACCAACTCTCTTGCCGTTGGAGGTGCGGGCGTGTTTGGTGAGAGCTGTGTTGTTGCGAGCGGCACCGGCACTGCGAACTTCATCTACTGCATGGGTGGTCTCTCTACCAATCCTTCCTCTTCTTATGATACTGTGGTTCAATACGCACAAATTTATCCCAACGGTGACATTTCCCCATGGATCCAAAGTGCAAATTCGCTTTCTGTTGGAGAAACACGCCCGAGCTGCGTCACTGGGGAAAACTATGCCGCGATAAATGGTGCGTCAACCGTAATCGCCACGGGAAACTACCTCTACTGTATAGGTGACTTCGCTGGGAGCGGCTTCAGTGTCCAATATGCACAGATCCTGCCCGACAACGACGTTTCCGCATGGACGTCTGCATTTCCTGGCACGTTTTCAGCCTATTCTGAAAATACTGTGGGTTGCGTCTTGATACCCATACCCTACACTCCTTCAGAGACACAATCAAACCCTGTAAATCCTCAATTTGCCACCATCTACTGCATATCCTCCGACGTACTATACTCTATGGCTGTCTTGGGCTGTAGTGCCTATAGCCAGCAATCCTATGGTATAACTTGTAACCTTAACAACATTATAGAATATGATGGTACGGTTGGAATTTGGAATCCTAACTATCTCCCTCGCACTGCTCTGACGTGTGCGTCGGCAAGTCTCGTAACTGCAAACAACTACCTCTATTGCCAGAACCAATATGCACAGATCGAGACCAGCGCCGAGGTCGGCATCGCCACCACTCCATGGTCTTCTGGTCCCTCACCTGATAATACTAATCAGTTCGGCAGCACCTCCGCTGGTATTTTTGGCTGGACTACTGGTTTTAGCTGCGTAACATCGGCGGGTGCCCTCTATTGCATGGGAGGCCAGTATTATGAGTACAGTTTTAGAGCGGGGCCAAGTAACCCCCTGCTCTCAAACCCATTTGTATCTGCACAGATCCTGCCCAACGGCGCCGTTTCTACATGGACCCAAAGCGTCAATTCGCTTGCTGTTGGAGAAATGTACCCGAGCTGCGTCACCTCTAATGGCTACATCTACTGCGTTGGCGGCGGCACCACCTGCACCGGTGATTATTGCTATGACACTAGTGGCGGCAACTACAATAACGATTTTACTCCGTCAACTGCTGTCCAAATCGAAGGGCCTCCGGTATTGTTCTCACCATGCCCCCCGCCAGTTCCCACGCCCTCAACCCAGGCAACCACCTCTTACACTAAATGGAGTACTCAGGTTGGCGGCGGCACCATATCGCAGAGCAGCTCTGGCCTGCCAAGCAACACGCCCGTAATAGGTACTGTGCTGCAAAACAACGCCAACAATGCCCAATGGCTCATATCCTGTCCTGTAGCGCCTGACACCAAAAACACAATCCAATACTTCACGACGTTACCTGGCTCTCCGTTCATGGGAAACAGGTGTCTTGCAAACGATGCGCCGCTCACCACCAATGCGATATTTACAGTTAGCGTGACCTGCGGTGCAAGCAACGTGGCAAGCGGAACGCCTTATCTCGCATTCCAGAATATCGCCGCAGGCAATGTATTCAACCTTGCATATTCTGGCACGACGAGCTACCAGAATACTGGAATCAACGATATATCGAATGGTTACGATTCCGAGTCGTACATATTCGGCCAAGTGCCTTATAGCACGGAGAATGGCTTGTGGACGTGGAGTGCGAAGTACGCAGACCTCTCGCAATTTGGAGCCGGCAACCTGGCGCAACTGAACCTACCTATCCAGACATATTTCTTTAAGTATGATCAGCAATATACCTGTCAGTATCGAAATCCAAACCCCTCCGTAGGCGGAATGCTTACAACCACTTATACCTGCGAATATCCTTATGTGTACACAGTCTCATCCAGCGTCACTTCCCTCTCCCCAATGACCATCAATGTGCCGACCCTTGAAGGGCCAGCTACAAACTTTGCGCTCATAAATGGCGCTTCCTATGGCTCATTCACCGAGGACGATTCGATGTCCAGCCACATCGGCGTAGATGTGGACTGGATCTGCGCAGAAGCAATCCAAGACGGCCAAGGTGTCGGCACCTGGTGCGCAGGCACTGATTTTGCATCCGCTACTAAGGTATCTGGCGTCACGCTCTATCTTCCAGGCCAAAGCCCAAAGAATAACCTTTATGCGTACCTGATAACTGACAATGGCCAACAGCGATATTATATCATATATTCCATAAACAACTATTACGGGATCGTAGATGGATTTAGTGGCGGATGGGTCCCTGCCAGTGGCACCACACTTCAGTATGCCACTCTTGGCGCCATTCCATATCTGCTGTACAATCTTAGCATGCCTGCCACATACAGCATGATAAACAGCCACGAGCAGTTCCTGAACCTGTCATTTGACCTGTACAGCGAGCACAATTATATGGACCCTACTGATTATCTGGGCCAGCTTCCGCTGTACACTAACTCTAGCTTCTTTGCAACAGAGGGCAGCAGCACCCCCGAGCTGAACGTGTTTCCCGGAGCGCTTGCTACTGCAGGCGCGCAATCAGCAGCTTCAATCGCACTGCGGGGCGGCAATGCTGTTTTCTTGAGTTCGCTGACGCAGATCCAGGCCCCTTCGCTCCTTTCTAATCTCGGCAAGGTCGGGAACTATCTCACATACACTCTGCAAAATCCAACATACATCGCCTCGGCGCCTGACGACTATGTGTATGTGCTCACCAGCCAGACTGAGTCCGGCTCATTAGCATACTTCGCAACAACAACAAACACATTCCTCTACACAATGCGTTTAATACCCCCTGGCTACTACAACCTCAGCAACTATTCGCCTGCAAGCGTCACCGCAAGCTCGCCGGGTTCATGGAACTCTGTATGGGATGATTATTGGTTGAGCACCACCGAGCAGCAGCAGCCGGACCTGTACATAACCTCCATACTTGATTTGAGCGGCTGCGTCCAATTCCTCTGGAAGCAAACCTGCGCTTCAGGTAGCGGTGCAGTCAATATGAATCCGGTCGCGGTAGCTTCAGACTACGCATCTGACATATTTATGCTGGGCACATATCCCTCATTTTCGTGGAGCTCCTCCACAGGGAGTTCCGGACTCTATTTAGCAGAGATACCAAACAATCCACAGGCTTCCACAATCATAAGTCCTGACCTCTCTGGGCAGCTACCCTCAGGATTCAGCCTGTCCGGGCCGGAATTCGCGTCAGCGCCGTCAGGCCAGTACGTATACGTCGCAAGCGCTTCTGACAACAACGGCAACGTGTACCTCTTCCAGACCCCGACAGGCGGAAACAGCGGAGGCTCTGGCTTCGGCTATGCTAGCAGCATACCTCTATCATACTCAAATTCCACATACAACATGATCATAACTAAATATCTCGCTAACGGAGGCCCGTTCGGCAATGCACAGGTCGCTTCTGCATATGCAGGGGCTGCAACAGTCAATGATGTGGCAGGCAACCACCATCCTGTCGCGCTTGCCGATGTGCAAGGTGTTTTGTACGTGCTTGACAACTGGACATTTACGGTGAATAACAAGCAATCAGCGATTCTAATGCTTAGGGCATTCAAGAACGGTACGGAGGAGATACCGATTGACGGATCATCGCACAGCTCGATGCTTCCTGTAAGTTCCACGCAGATCACCACTTCACAGGGAACCGGCGCATCACCGAGCGGCGGATGGTCTCCTTATGGCTGGCCGCTATCCGCAACGATAACCACGTCTTCAGGCCTGATAACATATTGTGCTGCCAACTGCACTTACACGCCAAGCACGCTATCTTCTGCATATCCGCCAATAGGTCCACAGATTGCCCCCGACGGCTATGTCAATGGTTTTGGATTCTCAATGGATTTTAACGGCACGGCATATCTGATAGCAAACTCCCACTACATGTACTGTGATGGCACACAGTCCAATGGCCAATGCCAATCCTATTACGGCTCTCTGCTGAATCACATGTATACTGAATTGGTTGCGTTCAAGATGACGCTCGCGAACTACACGCAGACCTCGCTGGGCGCGTACTCCCCATATGCCTGCTACATCGACACGTCTTATTCTGACTCGCCGTGCACATATGTCAACAACCCTCTCCTGACTAACATGCAGCCGCCGGTAGAGGGCGTGCCCAGCTCTTTCGCGTATGACACGAGCGAGGGATCCCCTGAGCAGTATCTCTCGATTCAGAACGTACTTTCATCGGCGGTGCCGTCAGGGATCGCAAGCAGTTGCAGCGGAAACAGCTGCCAAACACAGGCAAACCAACAGGAGAGCTCAGGTAGCATATCGACAGGCAACGGCAACATCGCCCCCCAGTCTAGCTACTCCAACCTGCAAGGCACCAGCACGGTGTCCCAGCCCTCCGCACTCTCTCCCATATACATCAACAGCGTGATAACGGGCAGTCTGATTGTGCCTTACTGCGCTTCATACAATTTGCGGCAGACGTGGAAAGCAAAGAAGCCGTACATCATCGAGGGAGGGCCGGGAGGGCCTGAGTGTTATAACACACTAATAGGGACGGGTACAAATCTGTATCAGACGCCTTGCCCGTTGCCGCCAAACCCTGCGCCCCTCATGCCTGCAGGTGCAACGTTTCCGAGTGCGGTGGACTCCTCCACCACTCTGTCAAGCACAGTCAGCACCTGCGCGAGCGCGACCGCCCCATTGCAAAGCAATTACCTCAACGACACCGTAGAAGGCGGAGGCACCTATTTGCAGTCAATGCCAAACCAGCAATACTATGTTGCAAACCTGTCCGATGCAAGCTCAATAGGCCTGCCTTATATAAACTACAACATCTTCACTAGCAGGATATTCGGAGAGGCATACGTCAACATCACGATAAACCCCACGGACTATGGCTTCTATACGACCTCGTCAGCCCCAACCGAAACAGTTCCGGCCACATGCACTCCGTCTGGCTTCTACTCTTCTCAAGCTGGAAAACAAACGTCCATTTATATCTGTCCAACTGACTTTTCACCGTCCTCGTGTATTGGACCTGTCACTACTTACGTATTCAGTGTTGCTTATTTTGAATCTAATCCTGCCTCTTTTGGAGAAGAACCTGAAACCAACTACTACTGCTCAGTGCCCCTAGGTCCCGGTTCCTCGCCATGGGTGATAAACGCTGTGCAGGCCTATACATACTCTCTCGTAAATAATGAGTATACTGCCTTCGGAAAAACTTATTCTGCGTACTACTACCAGAGCGCAGTACCCCTCAATCCGCCAACAGGCTCCGAGGGTATTTCAAATTGCGGCGCAGCCTGCACGGGATACTATTACAATCCCCTCAACTCCTTCGCAGGCACAAGCATGCTGACCTATTCAAGCAATACGCAGATCAACTTTGTTACTACGCTGTCTGCGTATGAGCAGACCTCGCAGCTTGACAGCATTATACTTGACCAGACCGCCAATCCGAGCATACTGGGCTACAATAGGCTGATATACACGTTCGTAGACGCCTTCAACAACACCATATGGGCGCCTCTCGACACGGACCTCGCGCACACGACCCAGATAACGCTCGCCCCGCTCGTTTCCATCGACCCCACCAATGCGAACGAGTCTTATGTGGATGTGGCCGGTACTGCCACATACACGACCCTGAGCGGAGGATCGGACCCTCTCTATCCTGCCAACGTGTATATCTATTACAACACTAACCTCAACTACTACGATACGGCGAACACGATAAACACAGGTCTATCCAGTGACCACACAATAGGATACTACTGGGATTCGCTTCTCTGCGCATTCAATCCGGGAGGCGGTCCTGCCTGCCAGCTCGCAAATCCCCTCTATGCGATAGTACAGACGCAGCCTACCGGCTATGACGAGTCGGGTGCCGTCTCATTCAATCCCGAATACAACTCCTTATCGAACCCTGAGCAGTGCTATCCGGAGCCTGCGAGCCTGCTAAACACAGCAAACATCGTGTACAACTGCAACATATACCACAGCTACGGCCTGCCAGCTGTGTACAAAAACCCCGGCACCGGCTTCTACCAATACTGCCTGCCCTACCTTTCAAATGGCAACGGCATATTGACCTCGCAGCTCGGCCTCGTGCAGATGGTGCAGACTGACAGCAACGGCAACTTCGACTATAAGTTAAACACGTGCGGCAACGGCAATGCGCAAGTGATTGCAGCCTATTATGGCTACCCTCCTCCGCAGCCTCTCAGTGTGACGCAGACGCTGCTTCCCCAGAGTGGGGGTCAGTCGGAGTTTGTAACGAGCCCTGTGACTTCGACATCGTATGAATTCACATACACGTATGCGCCAGCCTCTACCGCTATGACGATAACGATAGGCTCGTTTGCGCTTGGATTCGGCAACCTAGGCATGCTCTCTGTGCTGGCGCTCGCGATAGCAATAGTAGTAATAGTGTGGCGTGCGCGCTCATCATGAGGCTCTCTTTGCGATTTCGTCGCCCACGCTCTCCCCCGCTATGACCTCGGGCATCACCACCTTGTACGCGCCCGCTATGTTGAGCTTGGGTATGTTCGCCTCGCTGCTGACCTTTGCTATGACCCCTATGTGCGGATTGGCTGTCTTCGCAGTTATCGCTATCATGGCGTTGTGCATGTCGTTATCGCTGCACGCGACAACGAAGCTTGCTTTGCCTATTCCGACGCTATCGAACGTATCCGCATATTTGATGTCCCCGAGCAGCGCAAGCTCCCTGGCGTCGTAGAGCCTGGAAAGCGCATTCCTGTCTGATGTTATTGTCACTGCCTTTATGCCCTTTTTATGCATATCTTCCATAAGGAGCTTTGCGAAGCCGTTGAACGGTACCACTATGACATGGCCGCTCAGGTTGCGTATCTTTGATAGCACTATCTTCTCCCTTACGTGCACGTTGCTCATAAACCTGTAGAACCACGCCGCGAATACCACGGTCAGAAGCGCGAACACGAAGACATTGAGTATGTCTGCAATGACCAGCAGCGTGTTGCTGAGCATGCCTTCTGGTATCAGAAGGTAATTGACCTGCAGCGCCTCCAGTATGCTCTGCGCCACAGCTATTCCGAAAGGCACGTGTGCAAGCAGCATCAGTATGTTTGCAGTTATGAATAGCGTAAGCGCTACGATGATGACCATGTACCATGCGTTCTTTTGTATCGGGATTCAACCACCTGTTATCCTCTTTCCGAGCTCTATTCCTGCGACTTCTTCCGGAACCAGGCAGAAGTTGGCGCCGCCGCGGTGCATCTTGGTTATGGCAGACTCTTCTCTGGCCCTTGCGATTATCTCCACTTTCTGGTTGATGTGCCTTGCGGTGACTATGCCAAGCAGATTTATGAAGTCGCTTTCCGTGGCGAACACGATGGACTTTGCATACGCTATCGACGCTTCCTCGAGCACTTGCTTGTCCGTGAAGTCGCCGTTCACAACGGAGTATCCCAAATCACGGAGCGTGTTTGCCTTTTCAGGATCCTTCTCGATCACAACGAACGGCCTCCTCCTTTCCTTGAGGTCCCTGCACAGTTTCTCCGCCAGCATGGAGTAGCCGCACACGATCACATGGTTCTTCGAGCTCTTCATCGCTATGAATCCGAACTTCGACCTTACATCGATGCTTGTTATGAAGCTTATGAATGTGGCTAGCACGAAACCGACTATGACCGACTTCGCAACGCCGTCGACTACCGCAGTGCCCATCACAATGTAGAACGCGTTGCTGAACGGCGCCACCTGCGACGCTATGCTCGCATCTGCCCCGAATCCGCTGGCATCGAGAAGCGACTCTGCAGTGAAGTAGCTTGCAACGAACGCGTTGTGCGCCACCCTCGTAATAACAATGATCGAAGCTACGAGTATGGCTGCAGCTACAACGAGAAGCGCCACGATCATCCTGCTGGTTACTTTTTCTGGCTGGGGTCCTGCAGGCATTCCATCATGCCCTCTCTAGCTCCTTGATGATCTCTGCGCTGGCGGCCCTCTGCGGCATCACTATGAAATCCGCACCGGCCTCTATGAGCTTCTCCCTGACGAACTCGTCGTTTGCCCTGGCTGCTATGAACAGCTTCTTGTTGATGTCCCTTGCTGTGAGAACTGCAAACAGGTTCTTCGCGTCGTCATCAAGGCATATCGCGATCGCCCTTGCGCGCTCTATGCCGGCGTCTCTCAGCACCTTGGAATGCGTGGCATCGCCTTCGATCGCGGTGTATCCGAGCTCATTGAGGCGCACGACCTTCTTTGGATCGTTTTCTATGACAACGAACTTTATGTCTCTCGATACCAGCGTTTCAACAACCTTTCCGCCTACGACGCCGTAGCCGCACACGATCACGTGGTTATCGATCTCCTTTGGCATAGCACCAGCGCTTACAATCACGTGCCTATCCTTTTAAACTTTCTCGTTTAATGGGTGGTTGCCGTGAGCAGTCTGCTCCGCTGTGACTCGCATGAAAAAGATTTCAATAGGATCCGAGAATCCTGCAAAAGTGGCCGCGGTCGAGAACGCAGTGAAAAGGATATGGCCCGATGCCGCGGTCGTAGCCGTAAAGGTGGCAGCAGGAGTGAACGAGCAGCCCAGATCCGACGACGAGGCGATAGAGGGCGCAACCAACAGGGCGAGGCTGTCCCTGCAGAAGACCGGTTCAGACATAGGCATCGGCCTGGAGAGCTGCACCCTCGACACAAGATACGGCATGTTCACCACCGGCTGGGTCGTCGCCGTGGGGCGCGGCAATGAGGCGGGGATGGGCAGCACCGGCAGCATACTGCTGCCCGAGAGGGTCGCATCCGAGATAAGAAACGGCAAGGAGCTCGGACCTGTCATGGATGGCCTGATCGGGGGCCATAACACTAAGCAGAAGCAGGGCGCCATCGGGATACTTACGGGCAACAGGGTCACGAGGACCATGTCCTTCGAGAACGCCGTGATCTTCGCGCTTGCCAAGTTCATCAATCCTGAGTACTACGAATGACGGTGCCGCACAACAGCAAAATATATGTATTAAGACAGCCCAAATTATGTTGTGAGTATATGCCAACAGTCTCCAAGTCCGTGGCAGAAGATGCGGCAAAGGGCATAGTCAACGAAATAAGAAAGACTGATTTTCTTTTCAGGAAGCAAGAATTTTATTACACTACGATGGCAAGGGCCAAGATGTGGGTTGAGAGGTCAAATCCTTCCATCTCCGCAGTAGCAAAAAACGAGTTGGAGAAAACAAAAAATGAATTAGCGAATATATTAAAAGAGCCTGCCTTTGAAAAATCCTAACGCCTTCAACGTATATGGTGGGAGGAAATAAACAGGATATGCATAGATATCTGTACTAAAATGTCTCCAGACGAGAAAGCATCATTTAAACTGGATCTGGTTAATGCGGATACCCCTGAAAAAATGCATGTTGCGGATGCAAGGTGGATGCGATGGTATGTGTGCAAATTCAAAGAAGGCGTCTTTCGCATCGACCCTGCGGTGCAAGGCAGCCAGTATTTCGGATATTTGGCGGGAAAAATAAACGATCAGGCTTATCTAGAAGCAAATGGCGACTGGTACTGGAATACCTGTCCCACATGGTAAACGAGACTGCACGGCTATCTGTGAAAGGATCTCCTGCGTTTGCCCATTAAAGGCTTCACATTGCTGGATTTTTATCTAAAGCACGTTCGCTGCACAGTCTGCCCATCATGAGAGTGCTCATGCGAATGTCAGCACCTTGCCTATCCCAAAGACAATAAGCGAGGCAACAATGCCGACCAAAAGCATCTCGCAACCAGAAGCAAGGATGTTCCTCTTTGTCATCTTCCCTTTGATGCTGCCTATGATAAACAGGCTGCTGTACGCAATTATGATGGAAGTGGTGATGGCGGTTGGAAGGCTGCCCACAAATACGTACGGTGCAAGCGGCACAAAGCCCCCTACTAAGCAAGCGAGGCCCATGGTTGCCCCTGCCTGGATTGGAGATCCAAGCTCATCCTTATGCACGTGCACTTCGTTGAGCAGCATGTCTTCCAGCCATTTTGTCTTGCTTTTAGTGATGCTGGAAACAATCCTTCTTGTATCTGCCTTGCTGAGCCCTTTCTTCGAATAGAACTCTATCATCTCCTGCCTTTCCTCTTCTGGCTCATTCTCTATCTCATAGAGTTCGCGTTTGTAATCCGCGTCGAACAGGTCTATTTCCGTGCGCTTGGCGAGAATCCCGCTGAAGAACATCGAGACCGTGCTCGATATGATTGCCGCCACGCCCGTCATAATTATTACCTTCGAATCAGCCAGGTTTAGGGATATTCCGGTTAGAAATGCTAGAGAGACTATCATGCCGTCTGAAATTCCCAGAATCAGGTTGCTCATGGTTCCGCGCAACTTTGTATGTGGATGCAGTTCTTTCATGACCGACTATAAAACCAAAAAGATATAAGAGCGTGCACATGCTGCTGATTCCTGGGCCTGGCATGCATGCCCCTGGAAAGTTATAAATCTCCTAAATTGCAAAATATCTGTGCGATTACATGCCTGTTTCGAAGACAAATGCACTTCCAACCACTCTTTCTGACGTGGCGAATGCTCTGAAGAAGGAAGCGGATAATTACGTTAGATGCAGCGACCTTGATAGCCTCAAGAGTGCCGGACTTAAATACGCCGAGGCTGCGGTCATCTTGCGCTTCCAGGGGCTACTTAGTCCAGCCCGCGCGCTATTCGTCAAGGCCGAACAATATTATGACCAGGCAAATGCTCCTGAGGATGCACAGAAATGTGCCCAAATCTGCGAGGATATTGAAAAAGAAATTGTAGCGAAACCGAAGAAGAAAACGCATAAGATGCTTAGGACTGATGTTCCTTCCTGAACCTGTTTGTTTAGAATTGTGCTTTACTGCCTTGTCTTACGTCATACGCTTGATATTGAATTGCCACTTATGCTTATTATTCTTTTATTCTCGAAGTCTATCGTGGTCGCTGATGCCATAGCTATGGGCGTCGAATCATAGTAGTCATCATATTTGCTATCAACAATTCCAAGCGCAGCCAGAATTGGATCGTGGTGTGTAACTGCAATCACTGTTGTTCCTTTTCTGACACTTTCTGCAAAACTTCTCAGTCGCTTCTGCAGGTCCTTCCAGGGCTCCATACCTTTCTTGTATCCTGACTTTATTTCTTCCATCATGGCATAGTTCATATCGTCTTGTGATCCAAAAGCCATGTTGTTTAGCTTTCCCATGCGTCGTTCCATCAATCTTTTATCGACCTTTGGTTTAAGGCCGCATTTTTCACTAATTATCTGAGCAGTTTCCACTGCGCGCAATATAGGGCTTGTATAGAGCCCGTCTATTCTTGCATTTCCAATCGTTTCGGCAATGCCTGCTGCCTGGGCCTTTCCAGTATCTGTTAATGAATAGCCGTTAATGTCTGAAGTGAGCATGTGTGTGGTATTTGCCAGGCTTTCTCCGTGTCGTATAAAGATTATGGTGCTCGTACTATCTCCTGTGGATTAACCTTCTATATTTTGTTAGGTATTTAACTCTATTCGAACCTACCTCGAGGACAAGATTTCATTTAGCTTCGTCCTACTTGGCTTTCTTTAGAATTATGTTTTCCTATCTGTTTGAGGCATGTTTTATATCGAATATTTGTAGATTTCTGCAGTGCGCTGAAGTATATACTGCCTGAAATCGTCTAACCTGTCATAAAATAACTAGGTTGCAGGCCCTGATTGGACTCGGTTGGAAGTCTACTTAAAAAGAGAAGGGTGCGTTAAAAGACAAATCAGAAAGGGCCGGATCTCTCAAGGGCTATGTGCAATATGAGCAAAGTAATCCGCTTCGTAACAGAAAAGCTCTAAGATAATCAAATTACAAAGACATATGGTCTTATTACTTATACATAATTAGTACAATAATTAGTGGATATCCTCCCTTATCAGTAGTATTGCTGTTCAATAGTTTTATATCGATTACATCTTTGTCTTCAATAAAACTATTTATTTTTTCTTCTGCTGTGCCTACCCCTGCGCTTAACAACATGGATTTTACTTTCATGAAATCACAAATAGCGTTGGTAAATAGACTATTAAAAGGCTTTGGTTTCTTCGATAGATATCAGAGAGTTACTCTGAATGAAGTGTGCTATCGCTGCTCTCCGACTTGCGTTGGCGTGCCCGCCATTCTTCTATATTCCTATCCACCGCTTCCTTAACTCTGAGCTCGTCACAAAGCCTCTCTATCTTCTCGAAGTCTTTGGCGTTCCGTTTCTTATCTTCTGACACTAAATCACACTTTATTTTATGTTGGCAATGCTGATATGCTATAGGATATATGCTATTTAGCTCCATCCTAATCGGGTTCTTTAGTCTGCTATCCCTAAAATCAGAAATCCTTTTAAACTCTCCATCCGATAAGCTCTTAGTGTGGATATGGGCGGCTTGAACGGTAAGGTTTTCAGCCTAATCATGCTACTGTCTCTTCTTGCTCTATTTGCAATAGTTCCTCTGGTCCATGCTCGCAATTACACTGTGCTTGCCGGAGGAAGCGCACACGCACAGGTTTCGTTTTGTTTAAATGGCGCCGGAGGAAATTCGCACGTGGAAGCTTCGGCAGGAGGCGCCGCTGAGTCATGGGTGTCTCCCTCATACTTTGACTTTGGTGAGATAACTGCAGGAAGCTGTCCAGTAGGAAATTATATAATATCTGCCCCGCCAGAAACGCCAAGTGGCAATTATGCGTTGGATTGGTATGGCACCTGCCAGAATGATAACGGAAATGACTGCTATCCCTTCATCATAAACGAAACGATTCATGTTTTGGGTAGTGAGCCTGTTACAACTGAATACACTACAAGCGCAACTACTACCATCCCTCCAGGCGGTTGTGGGCCTCTCGAAACGGTGGGTGGTCTGCCTTCAAGCGTGATCTGCTATCCGTCAGACATGCGTATGGCGAAGAGCGGCAGTGCCTCCGTCGTAGATCTTAGCGATATGGAAACAGACACTTTCACCGTTGGTGACATCGCTTGGGTGAAGGCAGATTCCTCTGTCACTGTGAGTGCGCCTGAACTCGTGCCCGGATACTCTCTCTCGCTTGGCCCAGACACCCTCGGAGCCATGATTCAGGTCCTGGGTAACCCGACAAGTGGTTTTTCGAGCGCAGAAGACCAATATCCTTCATATTACCAAACGTTTGACGATGAGGCGCTGAACTTTGGGATGCACATCTCTTCTGCGCTTATTACACATACTGTGATGAACCATCTTTTGCTTCTGGCAGGATTAGGCGAGCTGACCACTACAATAGTGTCGGCGCCGACCGCCATGGTTGAAGTCGGTCATGGTGAGATCCATCTGAAAGAGAACACGCTGCATAAGGCAAACTGGGAAGCCGATATCCTCTCCTCGCCGCAGGTGGGGGTCTTGCTGAAGGGAACCAACGTCACGATGAATGTTACCGGCAACGGCACTACACTCACTGTCTTTACTGGCTCCGTTCTAGTTGATAGCCTTGCCGTGAACGGCCCCACGCTGAAGTACATCACGCTTAATGCAGGACAACAGCTCTTCGTCCCGAGCAATTCGATTCAGGCTAACCAACAGAATCTCACCTCTAGCGTCAAAACATTCACTCTGAGCACAACAAGCACCATATATCAAAGCACAAATTCCACAGCACCATCCATAACTATCGCAGGTATGTCAGAAACACAGACCATCGTAACCCTCTTTATTTTTGTAATGATTATTATCATTGCTTTGCGGTTGTACCGGCAGAGAAAGAAGTAGTCTTAGTTGGAAATTGATAAAGAACAGCATGCGCTACTTTTGGATTATACTGTCTAAAGAATTCATTTAGCTCCATCCAGATTCGAACTGGAGTCTGCAGGTCCAGAGCCTGCCATCCTTTTATGGTTGCGCAATCGCAATGACCACTAGACGATGGAGCTAAACACTTATATTATCTGCGTCATATTTATAAGACGTTTGCAAGCGTGGTGCATTGCCGATCAGGTACAACCTCTCTGTTACTGAAGAGCTCAAGGACATAGCAGTGGCAGATGCCGTGCTCATACTGGCTTTCTCGCTCACCATAGCTGGAGGCATAGGTGCGCTGGCTGCGAACCCTGGAAGCTTCCTGCAAAATCTTATATATTTCATACCGATAGCTGCCCTTGGCGTTACGCTGAGCTTCATACTGCATGAGCTGATGCATAAGTTCACAGCGCAGCATTACGGTGCGATCGCGGGATTCAAGGCTAGCCGCAATGGCCTGATGATAACCCTAGCGACCGGCTTTTGCGGCTTCCTGCTGGGCATTCCCGGAGCAACCATGATATACACGAGCCGCTTCACAATAAAAGAAGATGGCATAGTATCGCTGGCTGGGCCTCTGACAAACTTCGCAGTATTCGCTGTATTCCTGGCTGCGTTGTTGATCCTGGCTCCGCCGCAGGGTAGTTATGTCTACAATGCAATCCAGTTCACCTTCTTCATAAGCATCTTTCTGGCATTTTTCAACATGCTGCCCATCCCTCCTCTCGATGGCAGTAAGGTGCTGCGATGGAACAAGCCAGTGTATTTCGCGACCATGGGCGTCATACTCCTGCTCATGATCTACTTTGCAGGAGTGCCCCTGAGCACGATCATCTATATGATTGCAATTGCGCTGTTCTTCTCGTTCTTCTACAGGACGGTGTTCTGACAGATAACATAGGGGCTTCGTTGATTTAGTTGGACTTCTTCAACAGATTTCGGACTTTATCAACAAGGCAGAACATAGGCAAAGCCTTATAAACGCGTTCTAAGGCGCAGGGAAAAGCATTTATAGGTTGACACCGTAAAGTCTTAACGAGAGGGGGATAAAATGATAGGAGGATACACACATATAAACAAAGGTATGACTGTCTTTGTGGCCAGCGGGATAGCTGCAGAAGGTTGCCCTACAGCAAAGATAATAGTCGGAAATGTCCGATTTAAAGACGACTACTACGGATGCCTCAAGATATCAAAACTTCTGGCAAAGTCCATATTCTAATCATTTGCGCCCTATCAAGTCTATTATAGTCTCTTCTTCTTTTTCTTGAGCTTTTATTTCGTTGTATTTTATCTGCTCTGAAGGATTCATCTTGTAATTTCTTACTAGCGCCCCATATTGCTGAGAGTATGTTCTGTCGAACCTTCTACAGCATAAATTACCATATAGCATCTTTGTCACGACAGATGCGGTTATCTCCACTCCTTTCATGTTCGATAGATCTCCTACTACTTCCTCTAGGCCTCCATCTTCAAACACCGGAACGAAGAAAACGAAACCATAAGGTTCGCCTATGTCTCCAACAAGAAGATACTTGCTCAACGGAAGCTCCGAATCTTCGATTATGCTCTTAAGGAGCTTCTCCCTGCTTTTTGCGAACTTTTTATGATTTGTTACAGTGGCGAATATGGTGCCTACATACTTCATCTGCGGGTTTTGCATTGTTATTGTTACTCTCTTAAGCAAGCCTGCCTCCAACAGCTTGTGATATGCGTATTGCGCCCTGCCTATGTCAAACCCGTATTTGCTGTCAATATCTTTGAATTGGATCTTGCCGTCCAGGTTCAACTCCTTGAGAACTGCAAACTCCCTTCTGAGTATCTGCTTTCTTTTTCCAGAAGAGATGGTGGACCTTATCTCATATCTTTTCAGTACCTTGCTCTCCAGAGTATCCATGAAATCGTTCCTCAATGGAACGAAGTTGTAGGTTTCCGTGAATGGCACAATATACCACTTAGCATCATACTTGTCCAAGCCCATCTTTACAAGGTTGTGCCTTACCTCTTGGATTTCCACGTTATTCTCTGCAAGCGCGTAGAAGAGCAGATCGTACGCGCCGCCTCGCACAAGTGATGCCAATTGCACTTTCGGCTCGCTTGCGACTGCCGATATTATCTCTTCATCTGTTGGTATCTTCTTGTCGAACTTAACCATGATGAGGAACTTCAAATATCCCAGCATTTCCACGTCTATTTCTGCGGTATATCTTATCTTGTAGCGCTTTTCAAGAATCTTCACGCGCCTGTAGACTGGCTGGTGCTCTATGCCTGCTAGGTCACTGAGGAAGTTGAATGATATCCTGCCGTTCATGCTAAGTGCAGTCAATAGTGCAGACTCTATGGATTCGTTGTACTTTCGCCTCAACCTTCTATCCCTAAAAGCCCTCATGCCCGGGCCAGCACCTTTCACATTAGATTTATAACGCATACAATATTTATATGTTTCTAATAATAAACCGAAAATCTAATTTATTAGGTAATTATGCTATATGTGCATCCCAGTTGAGTATTGCAGTTCAACTATCTATATATGTAAGTTACTTCATATAGTACTCCGTGGGGGTCGCATGTCTAGCGGGATAAAAAATTGTGTATGCCATCTTATATCTATTTTTTCCACCACAATCGGCAACACCATCCCATCCACCCATCCGCTAGCATGCCTCCCGCAGTTTTCTCTGGATTAAAAAAGAGAATGAATGCAATTTCTTGCTGAAAGGGCAAGGCAACGGTGTGCGTCTTCTGTCTAAACCCTGCGAAAGGTTCTTAAACCTTCCTATTTTAGACCGGAAAAGTATATATATCTCAGAATCCTATACGATATAGGCGCAAATATTTAACTTGCAAATACAAATCATGAGGCATGCAGGGATAGCAAAGTCTGGTCAAATGCGATGGACTCAAGATCCATTGGCTTAGGCCTTCGAGAGTTCAATGCTTTGAGCAAATCTCTCTCCCTGCATTTATGTTTTATGGTGATAGGATGGCGAAGAAAACATCAATACGAATCAACAAGACATCAAGACCCAAATTCCGCGAATCGAAGATTTTCGACGTTCCGAATTATGCGCAGAGCGAGGCATTTACCAGCTCTGCTGCGTGTGCGATGATGACGCTAAAGTACCTGAACAAGGACATGCGCATGCGCAAGGAAACAGAGTTTGAAATCTGGCAGGAGGCGGTGAACGGCAGCGTATGGCACGGATCCAGGTACGGTCTGGCGTACGCATTGACAAAGAGAGGTGCAAGGTCTCAGATAGTCAGCAATGCGAAGGATGAAGGTTATGAAAAGAAGCTTGCAGTTTATGAAGGCATAAATCTTGAAACTCTGTCTTCTTCTTTCAATGAAATAAAAAACAAGGCAAAATCGATGAAAATAAATGAGCAGAATGGCAACGTCACGCTCAGCATGATAAAGAAGCAGCTCACTGCCGGGAAGATACCCATTGTGCTGATAAACGCAAACACGCTTAATCCTTACCTGGAGCCTTCTCCGCACTGGGTCGTGATAAAGGGCTATGACAAGGACGCGGTCTACATAAACGACCCGTATTCTGCCAATACCATAACAATGGAGCAGCAGGTGTTCAAGAGCGCTCTTGGCTATGAGGGCGAATGCCACATGATAGCCGTCAGCACAAGGAAATAGCTCTTGTTGCTGGAAAGTACTGTTCTTGGACTTGGAGGATTCGTGGTTCGCAGAGAGCTGCAGGCCCATTCAGTTTCTTATTCTTGCAACGCTTTCAGAGAGACTCCTGACTGCATTATGCCGGGCATCCTGGTCCTGTTCCTGGTGGCAAAGCGCCTGTAGCAGTTCGTGCATATGAGCCTTTTTGCAAGCGGCAACGGCGACGCGCTGTATATTCTTGACGGCATCACGAACTTGACCTCTCCCTTGATGAATGTTCTTGCACAGACTGAGCATGTGTTCTCTATAAGGTATTTCTTGTCCAGATACTCTGCGCATCTTATACAGTAGTAGAAGCCATCGCTTGCCGACCTCTTCTTTGAGAAACCGTAGACTGCGCTGCCGCATCTTTTGCAACATTCACTACTTTCTAACACAACACCTACCCACTAAACATCCACCACGATGTTTGTTAACTGCCATCTAACACTGTATTATCCGTGTTAGTAATTTTCACTGAGGTCCTATTTATGCTTTACCTAACTGTGCAAAAAGAAAAGCGGAAGTGTGCCTTGTCGTCGAAAAATGTCAAAATTCTGATGCATAAGGTATTTATTGCTTGGCATTTATCGGGCTTCTTGAACGACGCCAGAAATAAATGCCGCAACGCTAAAAACCTTGCAAACATGGCCAGCTTATGCTCTGCTATTGCGGCTCTTCCGGTTGCGGAGCGGTCTCCTTGCCTGCGAATCCAGGAACTCGCCGAATGCACTTTCCAGATGCTCCGGATTGCCTATGCCGACCATTATTGTTTCGCCAGTGCCAGGAACCATCATGTCATTCACGAACGCTATCTCATCGCTGCTCACGTGTTCGTGCGGATCCTTGTTCGTGAATACGGTGCAGCCGTAGGCTTCAAATATGCCGCTGTATGCGCTTCTGGGAAGCGTTTCGCTTTTCATCTTTATCGCGAGCGCCCTGTTCTCTGCTTTCAGCTGGCCTATCAGCTTTGAATTGGTGATGAATGCGCTCGTCACGTCAAACATTATCATCTGCGAGCCTTTCTTTGAGACTATGCGCTCAGGTGCCTTGTTGGAGAGGTGCCGTTGCACAATAACTGCGGATGCCATCAGCACAATCGCATAGATGTAATATGCCTTCATGGGCGTGAAGCCGAGCACTGCCCCGATCAGCACCGTTGCAAGAGGTATTGCAAGCGTGGCGTTGCCCACAAACACAGGATTCAGCACCTTGTACGCGTAGATGTACAGCGTGGACCCAATCCCGTATGTCACAACGCCCAGGAACAGCAAGACAAGCACAGTTCCGGGCGTAAAGCTTATCGTGAGAGGTATCCTCAAAACCAGGGCGAGCGCGGCGACCAAGGCAAACGAGGAGATGTTGAACACTGCGACAGATGCAGTCGTGCTCGCATTGTAGAACTTTATGATAAGCACTGCGAGCGTGGCCGCAAGCGCAGAGCCGAGAAGCACCAGCATGTAGGGCATCTCCGCCGCATTGGCCGATGGCAGAAGGGCGCCTTGAGATGCCACCAGGTACACTCCAATGAACCCGACCAGTATCGCCGCGATCTGCGCCTTGGTGACCTTTGTCCTCAGCACGAAAGGTATGAACAGCGCTGCGATCAGGACCCAGCTCCTGTACATGATTCCTGCTATGCTTGAATTGGTGCCCACTGTTCCGACTGCTAGAAGGAGCTGAGAGATTGCA
Source organism: uncultured Microcaldota archaeon (assembly GCA_903884115.1). Lineage (GTDB taxonomy): Archaea > Micrarchaeota > Micrarchaeia > Micrarchaeales > Micrarchaeaceae > CAISDH01. The sequence goes on from CAISDH010000051.1 coordinate 26,548, forward strand.
TTGTTGCACAGGCCTGCCACTGCTATTATCGGCAGTCCCTTCGTGGAACTGAGCAGCGACTTCAGGCCTTTCCTGTCATAGGTGTAGCTTATGCTGAACGATACAATCGAGGATATCAGGAACACGTAGAAAAGTTTGGTGATGGGGTTCACGTTGCTGAACGTGTTTCCGAGCAGTATCGGCACTAATGAGAGTTCTGCAAACGCGATTGCGAAAACGATGGCACCCTTCTGTGCAATCTTCATACCTGATATTTAGTGCCCAAGCTTTATAGAGGGCTGCTGTTAGATAAAATTTGTTTGCAATTTTTTGCTGAATTGTAAAGAAAAGCTTATAAATTAGGATAGAGAAGCAAAAATATGGAATTCTTCTCAGGCATAGACAAGGAGATACTAAGGGGCATAAGCGAGGATTCTAGGGTCTCTGTCACGCAGCTTGCGAAACAGGCCCACTGCTCCCGTGTCACGCTGATGAAGCACCTGCACGAGCTTGAGCAGAAACTAGGCATCGTATACACCTTGGAGGTGGACGACGCGATGCTGGGCAGCATGGAAAGGCACATCATCGCTATGAAGTTTGCCGTGAAACCTGAGGCCAAGGTATTGGAGGAGATCTTCAAGGATGATTCGCAAGCCCAAGTCGTTCTTACTACCTCTGGTGATTTCGACCTGTTCATATACGCAAGGACAGGAAACCCTGTCAGGTACATAGTGTGGGAATCCCATATCGCAACCGAACTGGCCGAATTCAAGCCGCTGATACGCCCGTCGGAGTTCATAGTGGCGCACACGGGATTCTGGCCGCTGAACGATGGATTTGTCAGTGAAATGAGCAGCTCGGTCAAATTGGACGACAAGGACAAGCGCCTGCTTGTGCAACTCAACAGGAATTCTCGGCGCTCCATACAGGAACTCTCAGAGCTCACAGGCATGAAGGGAAGCACCGTGCGCTACAGGCTCACGAGGCTGATGAAGAGCAAGATAATAAAGCGCTTCACGATAGCTGTGCAGAGGCCCCCGCATCAGTGTGCAATGGTACACCTGGTAAACTACCGGTTCAGCAAGGGTTTCGGGGAGCGCATGCTTGAGATCAGGAAGGTATATCTCGGCATCGACGACAAGGAACCTCCGTTGCTCAACACTCTCCAGATGATATCTCCTATAAGCGGCAGCCACAGGTCCCTCGGGATCACGCTCACCGCGTCCGAGGAAGACGCCATCAAGGAAATAATCGAGCCTAACAAGCGCATATACAAGAAGGACAGCATAGAGATAGAGCTCGCCAAGATAACAGGGGTGGTAAAAGGCCTGCTGCCTTTCAGGAACATAGACGTAAAGAAGAACTACCTGCGGATAGAATGGCGCTGAAAATCACACGTGCTTAGAAACTTCTATCGCACGCTTCACTTTTGACAGATCTGCGCTGGTACGTATGGCATCGGGATCGATGTGGGTGAGCGAGGTTTCGAATCCTTCTTTCTCAAGCGCCTCCATCACTTTCACGGGGCTCACGGAGCTCATGTGCATGCTCTGCGTCAGTCTCGGCAGGTCATAGTAGAACGGTGTGTCAAGCTCCCCGTTTATGCGGTCCATGAGCGACGCTGCGCCCTTGTCTGCCCTGCTGTCCAGGCATTTCCTTACTGCGTGCGTTGTTTTCCTGTCGTACAGGCTGCCAAGCCACATCGCTCCGAATGTATCAAGCGCATTGCCGCACTCCGGGCATTTCCTGCTTGTTGCAATGAATGCTTTCTCGTACATCCTGAAGCAGCATTTTTTGCAGTAGTACGCATAGCCCATGTTCGACAGCGATTCCATCGCCTTAAGCGAGCCATGGCGCAACCTGAGGAACACGTGCATGTAATGGATGCGCGACACAGACATCAGAACCTCAATGCCGAAATTGAACTGCGCCGCTGTCCTTGTGATGTAACCTGTGAGTATGCGCAGGCCAGCCTCATGGCACATCTCGTTGTGCATGGGCTTTGCGCCGTATATGCGCATGCACGCCTTAGGGCTTGCACCGCACAGCACCGCCGTGTCTGTTGCTGTTGCGATGAGGTGCGTGCCGTCCCTTGATATCTTCATCAGGTCGTAGATGTACGGCGCAACCCCTCCAAAAGGGTCGAGGTCTATCACGTCAAACTGCTTATTGCAGGTGTTCGCGAATTCCTGCACGCTCGTGTTCAGTGCGGTCGCTTTCACTCCGTTGAACTTGAGGTTGCGCCTCATTGCCTTGTACGCGTTTGCGTTTATCTCGAGCAAGGTTAGGTCGCGTATGCCGTCCTCAAGGCAGTATCTTATGCCCCTTATGCCTGTTGCTGCGGTCGTATCCAGCACGCACGTGGTTTTCTTCGCCAGGCTCTTCACAAAAGCGATGCTTATCTCCCTGGAAATGGCGGCCTTGGGGTTCAGGAAAGCGCCGTCAGCGTACTTTATTCTTGCATCGCCCTCTTTGTACAATTTATCACTTCTTGTCTTTCAATTCCTTCAAGGCGTCGAGAAGCCCGTGCGCATAGCTTATGCAAGAGAACGCAGTGTAGAAGTCCTCCTTGCCAAGGTAGCTCTTCGCGTCGCTGGCATAGTCCATTGCCAATTCAAGAACATGCAGGGCAGAGACGCCTCTTTCCTCTACACTGCCCACTGCCCTGACAGAATCTTCGAACATCGCGATGTCCTTTTCTATCCTTTTTCTTATTTCTTCATTTCCGCCCGTCGAATCACCAAACGTTATTTATATTTATACTAAGTACTTAAATCGGTTACATGGCCGACTTGTGGAGCGACTATAGCGATGGCATCATAAAGAACGTAGACAAACAGATCGGAGTGAAATACAAGCTCACATTGAGAAGCCTGCTTATGGATCCATCCAAGTACGTGTCACAGCCCAACATACAGATGACAATAGAAAACCTGAAGGAAGAAGTCGGAAAATACTTCGATGGGCGAGTCAATGAAATGGAAGTCGAGAAGAAGGCTTTCGAAGACGCGGCGATGCGCTCCGATGCGTTGACGGGCCAGCTCAGCCAAAGCATATCAATACAGGCGAGGCAGAACAACGTGCCCATGATAAAGCCCGTGGCAGTGGAACGCGACACAGACGAGGAGGAGAAGATCTATATCGACTCCGTGGACAACAGCGTAATAGCGCTCGTTAGCAAGTTGGTGCTAAGCTCCCTGCTGATCGCAGACTTCACCACCACATACGGAAACTACAAGGCAGGGGAGTGGCTCTTCAGCGGCCACAAGAATTATGTCCTTAGCGTGTACATGCCTTCAAACGGCTATCTCCAATTGCAATCCAGCAGGGATGAGATCATTGCCTTGCTAGACACGGCTTCAGGTTTCATCAAGGGGTTGTGAGCATAAATAAGCTCGTCGTTGCAGTGACCGGCACTCCTGGCGCCGGAAAGAGTCTATTCGCTAAACAGCTTGCAGGCAAAGCACGGCATGCAAGAATCATAGAGATAAATGACATAGTCCACAGGCACAAGCTGTATTCGAGTACGGACATGTTCGGCGCAAAAGTTGTTAAAATAGGCGCGCTCAACGCCGCGCTGAAGAAGGAAGTGCGCAGTTCTTCCGGCTTGGTCCTGGTTGTCGGCCACCTCGTTCCGGAGCTGAGCGCAGGTCAGCGCATAACCATAGTGTTGCGGCTGGACCTCAAGCGCCTCATAATGCGGCTGCACAAGAGGAATTACCCAAAAGAAAAAATCAAGGAGAATGTGCTTGCAGAGGCCCTGGACTACTGCGGCATAAGGGTCGCAGGCAAGTGCGCAGAAGTTTACGAGGCAGAGACCGACAGAGACAGAAGAATGCTGATGAGATACATACTTGCCGTGTATGCAGGAACGAAGCATGCCAGACCCAAGATACGAAGCATAAGCAAGATGGGCGAGCTGCTAAAGCTCATAAGCGAAGGTTACAGCTTGTAGTCTATCTTTCTGCCATTGTATGCCTGATACACCAGCTTCGCTACGCTCTCGGGCATGCTGTTCACGTAGATTCGCATGTGCTTCTTCTCAAGGTATGATGGCAGCTCTGAGCTTTTCTCAGAGATGAATGCGTGCAGCAGCGCCTTTGGCGTAGCATATCTTGAAGAGTCTATCGCATACAGCCTGTCTCCCTCTAGGGATATCAGATGTGAGTTCCTGCGCGCAGCTACGAATCTTGATGCTGCATTGCCCATGAATACGCTGGGCCCTTTCGCTATGCCTGCCTTTATCACCGCGTCTCTTACAAAGAATGAGATGAGCGCTTCCCTCTTGTGAAGGCTCTGCAGGCTCAGCATGGTCACGAAGCCGTTTGACGAGAGCTCGCTGCCCAGCCGTGACGACAGTTTCTTGAGCTGCTGCCATATGATGTCCTCTGCTATGTCTGGCACCACGAAATGTATCGTGTATGTGCTTGCGCCAAGCCCCTTCCTCAAGGCAGAGAGCCGCGCATTTGCATCCAGATCAGAGTAGCCGCTCCTGTAGAAGGTGCCCTTGCTTGGATCCTTCAGCAGGGCCCGCGAAGCGAGCGCTGCCCTTGCAAGGGACTCTATTGAAACATTCGCAGCGACATTCCTGTTGCTGTCTGTCGGGTCTATGACTATGAACGTGCTCTTGAACTTCTTTACAAGCGCTTCTGCCGATGCGCCGCCCATTTCAACTCTCTTCTTTGCTTCAATAACCAATGGCACATTGACGTTTGAAAATGCAGTGATCGCCTGCAGGAACGAACCATAATGATAGATGAGCAGCTCGCACAGGTAGCCTGAGAAGCCCTCGGTCATCGCCTCTGCGCCGTACACGCCGTGCCCGTCGAAGAAAGCCTTCAGCAAACGCACGCAGTTGCGCTGCCTCTGCGTAAGGTTCGAGTTCACGAACTCGTTGTGCAGCTGCGTCCTGTCTACCGCGGTCGCCCTTTCATCTGCGGAGCTTATCTTGTAAGCGGGGACGACATCGACGGTCACCCCTGCGTCTTCAAGGAAGAGCTTCGCGTACGGGTGCTCTGCATATTTTATCTCGCAGCGCTCGTTCTTTCTCCTGTCGATCACGCTCTTCGCTATGCGCAGGCCCTGCGTCTCCAGCCTCTCCTTTTTCGCGCTTTTTGGAAACAGCAGGAATATGTCTATGTCCGAATTGCCTGACAGCTGCGTGCCCCGCGCAGTAGACCCCGCAAGCAGTATCTCAACATCCTTTGGCGCGGATTCCTTCAGGAGGCCCATTATCTGGTTAGCTATCCTGGTGGTGCCTTCTATCTCGCTCTGGGACGGCTTTACCTTTTTCAGCATCGCCGTTACGAGAGCATCGAATTTCTTGCTCCCTGATTTTCCGAGAGTGCACGCCTCCTCTTTCACCAACACACCAACATGCATATATATGATGCACATTTAATAATCTATTCTGGGCTCGTGGCTCAGTAGTAGAGCGCGCCGTTCGCAACGGCGAGGTCGCGGGTGCGATCCCCGCCGAGTCCACTTAAGTCAAAAACAACGGCAGGTCATATGAAGAGACAAGAGATGATATTCCTAAGTTCTGTATTCTTCGTTATTGGGTTCTCCCTTGTGTTCTCAGTGCTCGGGATCCTTTTCCAGACCCTGCTTTCTCATGCGGCATTCGCCACGATGAACGCCATTCGGATAATAGGTGGCGTGATAATACTCCTGTTCGGAATACTAATGATTGCCTCTGTTAAGTACATAATACCCTTCTTCTCCACAGAGCACAAGATCCACGTAAAGCGGTTCAATAACAGTTACTTGACATCGTTTGTATTTGGCATCGCGTTTGCCATGGGGTGGACGCCGTGCGTAGGGGCAATTCTCGGCTCGATATATGCCTTCGCAGCGACATCACCTGGAATCGGCTTCCTTCTTCTGTTGGCGTATTCTCTTGGATTGGGCATACCTTTCCTGATGGTCGGAGCGTTCGTATCAAAGATTTCTAACTTTCTCACGAAGATAAGAAGGTTCATGAAATATTTCAGTGTGGTGAGTGGCATGTTCCTCATCGCGCTTGGAATCATGGTCGTTACGGGTTATATAGGCCTGATATCGATATTCCTTGTGGGCCCTAACAGCCCGATGCCGTTGAGCAACCAGCTCAACTTTCTCTTTGCGCTGGTCGCAGGCATACTCACGTTCCTTTCGCCGTGCATTTTGCCCCTGGTGCCTGCATATTTCTCGTACATGGCAGGAACAACAGCCGAACAGGTAAGAAAATGAAACTCAACATTTACACGTTGGTATTCGGATTTATAGTGGCTTTGATAATTCTTGCTGCACTTTCAACAATGATATTCAACAAGAATCTTGCAACGAAGATATCGGCTGCAAACCTGAGCGACTATGGTCCTGCACCCAACATGCAAGGAATATCCTCATGGATAAACTCCCCGCCACTTAGCGTTCCCGAGCTAAAGGGCAAAATTGTCATAGTGGACTTCTGGACGTATTCATGCATAAACTGCATACGGTCCATACCTCATATTGAGGGATGGTACAAGGCATACGGCAACAATGGCCTGGTTATAATAGGCGTGCACACTCCTGAATTCCAGTTCGAGCACAATCTTACAAATGTCGAGGCTGCTATCAAGAGGTTCAACATAACCTATCCCGTTGCACTCGACAACAACTACGCTACATGGGATGCATATGGGAACGAGTACTGGCCTGCTGATTACATAATAGACCAGAATGGAACTATCCGGTATGCAACGTTCGGTGAAGGAAACTACAATCAGACAGAAGAAGTAATAAGGTCACTTCTTGTAGGTGCAGGATATGCCATTCAGCCTAATCTGACAAGCGTACCGCTTGGTGTGAATTTCGTCGGCATAGGCTCCCCAGAAATATATTTTGGATATGCCGAAGTGAACGGTCACGGCAGCCATTTCAGCAGCAGCGACGAGCTATCCCCTAACAAGACAATGAACTACGCTGCGCCAAACGGTACGCAGCAGAATGTGGTGTACCTATCAGGCAGCTGGTACGACGCCCCTGAAAGCATGGTGGCTGTCAACGGCTCAAAGATATTCCTCATGTACGAGGCTAAGAACGTGTACATAGTCGCAAGCGGCAATTCAAGCACGATAACTGTCAAGCTTGACGGCAAGAACCTATCGCAATCTTACCTGGGCAGCGACATGAGACTGTCAAATGGAGCTGCAATAGCGACGATCAACTCGTCACGGCTCTACAGCTTGGTATCAGCACCATCCTATGATAGATGGCATACCTTGGAGATAGATGCCAACCCCGGATTCAGGATATACGCATTTACCTTTGGCTAAAACCTAAATATGCCTGCAGTGCACATCACTTTTTCAGGTCTTTCACCGCAAGCTCTTCGTAGCCTGTGCCCTTGTCGAATTCCCTTAGGAACGAGCGGTCTTCAAATTCGGCAATTACGACCTCTGCAGTGATGCCCACAAGACATCCGTCTTTCAAGTGCCCTCCTATGCAATCGCCCTTAATGTTTGACAGGGACATGTGCAAATGCGCATCCTTATTTCCGACTGTGCCTACTAATGATACAATCTCAAACTCTTCCTCAAAGTCTCTGATGATTTTTCCACCCGGCATCCTGAGCGTGGCTCTTGTTAGCTGCCCTACACAGGTGAGGACGCATCCTGCTCTCATCCCCTTCTCGCTGGTGAACCTGATTATTTCCTTCTTCAGGTCTGCGCCTCTCGTAAGCCGGAATGCATGTATTTTCATGTTCTTATTTTCAAATCAACGCTTAAAGCAGTTGCTAAGGTAGTGGCCACGATGCATACGCATATAGAAGTTATTTTCTATATTTGGACTATGAAGTTATACAGGGCAAGAGTAAGGTCTGGAAAGGTGTTCATAAGCTTCGCATACTCCGATTTATCAAAACCAATCAAGGTCATAATCCTGGCTTATGGGCTGCCAGGCTCGCCGTCCAATACCAGTGACGAGTTCGTAAGAAGGTTTGTAAGATGCGGATTTGTGGTGGCCATTCCAGAGTACATAGGGACTTTTGATAGTTATGGCAAGTTCACCCCCGAGAGCAGCGTTGACACGATACTCGGAACGATAAAGCTATTCAAGAAAGGCGGTGCAAAAGATCTCTTGACTATGGATACGCTTCATTGGAAAGCGAAGGAGATTGTTCTTGTCGGAGGCAGTTTCGGCGCCAGCGTGGCTCTGGTGGCAGGCGCGAAATCCAAGCTGATCAAGAAGATAGTATCACTTGCGGCGCCAACAAACTACGGAGCGCACACCGATCCGGACGAGGAGAGCGTCATTGACGATTATCATGTGCTTAAGAGGGCATTCCCATTCACTTGGCGCTTAACCTCCAAGAAAGTCTGGACAGACCTGTACAAAGGCAGGTTAGACCTGAATGCCGTTGATCACACGAAGAGCCTTAAGGGCAAAAACGTGCTTCTAATACACGGCATGAAAGATAAAGTGGTGAATTTCAGGAACTCAACGCAGTTATACGGCCTTATTAAAGGCGGCAAAAGCCGAAAGAAACTGATTCTGCTGAAGCACGAAGGGCACTTCGGCCTCCGCGCATTGCGCAAGCCCAACGTCTTCAATCACGTCATCAGGTTCTTGAAGCGATAAGGCCTCACACAATCAGATCTACGCTATTCTCCGCCTGCAAAAGTATTATTAAACTTCCTTGAACCAGCTACTGTGGTGTGAACATGAGAGTCAGAAAAAGAGACGGAATAGAAGAAGACTTCATCAGGGAGAAGATAGTAGTGGCTATCGTGAAAGCGGGTGGAAGAGCCGATCTCGCAAGGACGCTCTCGCAGGAAGTCGAAGATTCACTGTCTAGGAATTCCGCAGTGACAACAGATCAGATAAGGACCGAAGTCTTCAACAGGCTGAAGAGCAAGGACGCAAAAACCTACAGCAGCTGGATTGAATACGACAGACAGACCAAGAACAGGAAATAATAACTGCCTTTCTTTGGCAAATTCCCTGCTGGCTGCCGAGCACGTGCCTTGACGCCGTAGCACAGGCTAGCTCGGAGTATCCTCTTCTTCCGTGTACGGATAGACCTGTTTACGGCCGCACTTGTTGCACTTCTTAAGCACCCTGTAATTGCGCACGTTTTGTCCTTCTGTTTGCGATCTGTCGATAAAATACCGTTCTTCTTGTAACATCCGGAACGGCTCCTTGCAATTCGAGCAAGCAGAGTCTGATGGTATTGTTATCATGGACAGTGTGAAATAGAGTACGATCACACAGGCGAAGAAGGGAAGCAGGTATTGTGCCCTGCCTGCCAGAGCAGTCACATTGCTTATTCCTCTGCCAAAGTTAAGCATCACGGCTAGCGCTATCGCTGCCCCTATGCCTGAAACTCCAGCAACGCCTTTTAATGCCGGATAATACTTCTTTCCCAGCAGTACGTGGAAGAATTTAGCGATGCCTAGTGCCACGCTGTAGTCCTCATCTAGTTCAACACTGGCTGGTCTGTTCTGTCCTCCTCCTGCAGCTTTGCTGCTCAATGTGTTCGTACCCATCCAATCCACCCTCGTATTATTGACTATAAGACTATTTAACGTTTATGTACAGGTGCGTCATAAGCAGACTTTGTAAAGCATGTCCTTATGCGCGCCTTTGCCTTGCATACCGAGGCATCAATAGACCTTAACCGTGGCTGTGAGCTGCTGGTCAGACTCACTGACAGTCAGTGCCAATCATCATTTGCCTTTGCCGTATACTGCAAAAATCGCCACCACCAGGCCTATCACGGCTGCTATGATGCCGCCAATCTCCAGTATCTGCGCATTGGAGCAGGCCTGCGCCCTCTGGCCGCCGAAAAGCGTACTGATGACAGTGGCTATGCTGCCTCCTGTCGAATTGCACTGGGTCACCGTGAGATAGCTCTGCCATGACAGCACAGCCCCGACCACCAGTAATATTATTCCAACAATCACCGTGCCTTCCTTGTTCATCAAAATACCCAGAGGTAGTGCTCTGAGAATCAATATTAACTTATCTGCTCCATCGGTCAGGAGTCATTGCAATTGTGCAATCATAAAGGACGAAAAACGCTTGGTCCTAAAGACGCCAGTTCTGACCTTGATAGAGCTAACGGGCTTCTTGTCGTCGATAAGAACAATTCGAATCGGTATATGGGAACATGAGAGTCAGTGCTTGCGCGATATAAGCACGTATTTTTCAAGCTCATGACCGTAAGATAGGTTTAAATAATTTGGCTTAAGCGTATAGACATGGCAAAGCAGAAATCCACAACAAAGACGGTTACAAGATCAGCTACGATGGCGGGTACCAGAACAACAACTACAAATAGGGTTAACGAATCGCGACCCAAGAAGAAAAGTCATGGGAAAGCAATAGCAGCAGGCATTGTTATTATAGCATTGCTGCTTGCGGCAGCGTATCTCTTAGCAAATCCGATTCTAAGCCCTGCACAACAACAGAGCCAATTCGAGAGCCAGCTTGCCACAATGCAGAACAATGAACAGAACCTTACTCTTTTCTACCTTGCCGATGCACCGAATTACAATATGCCTGTAAATACGAGCTGGTCAGTGCAGGTCACAGAGCAGAATCCAGGAAGCAGCTTCATAATCGGACAGCTTACGGTTAGCTGGAACGGGCAGAGCAAGAGCCTCTCGATACAGGACGGCATAGTGACCACGGGAATATCCCCCACTTATGCGGTGACGCTTTCCCGTTCTGAATTCATGTCATTCTCACAGGCAGTCATCACAAGGAATACCGATGCCGGACTTGCTTATTATTCAGAGTACTATCTTTCAGGAAAGCTGAACTATACACGAGTAAACTAGGTATAACCATGTCGTATAAAAATCTATTTGGAGGAACTGCGCTAGCCCTTCTCCTATCGCAGGTAGTTAGCGCAGCCAACGTAACGCCAGGGCAATCCACAATGGGCGGGCATCCTTATGGGACTCAAGTGCCTAATTACACCAATAC
>CAISDH010000052.1 GCA_903884115.1 uncultured Microcaldota archaeon
ATGATAAAATTAGATATATCTACCTTAATATTTTTTTATACGTTCTTCTCCGCCATAATTATTTTGGTTATAGAATTTTTCAAGATAACTGATGTGCTGTGCAACAGTAATCCTACTGCCCCTGTCACAGAAGACATAGAAATCATGAAATCAGAGCTGAAGAAGCATCTGAAAGAAAAGGCGAGACAGATAGGTATAGATGATAAGTTGTTTTATCTCGGTATTGATGCGAAGGGGCTTGGATTGTTTAAAGCAATGGAACTCACAAAACCGATTCAAGAACCTAAGGAGAGTACAAAACCTACACCTGCATCTGATAGAACCACCGATTCGCTGCCGTACCTCAAGCAGCAAGCAGAGGTCCGAACATCTGCATTTTTGAAGAGTGGCAGGGAACTCAAACTTGAACAGGTTCCCATATACGAGATGCTCGAAGCCGATGCCAAAGCCTTGGGATTTGATTCAGAAGAATTGCTAAATGCTGAAGCACGATGCGATAAATACGTTTCAGGACTTAAGAACGCAGTGGCAGTCTGGCTGAGCACAACGGGTGTTTGGCAGATGCCTGATGATTTCAAAGGAGTGGATGAGCTTAATTCAAAAGATCAGAAAGCGCTTGCGAAGGCAGTCAATGAAGTTAACGAAAAAGACCTGTTCGATTACCTTGCTAGCGTATTCCATGACAAGGACATTGGCTTCGGAGCGACTTCTGTATACGACAGCCTGCTCATCACCGCAATTAAGGACAACACATTCAACTGCCAAACCTCAACAGCCCTGCTTGCCAGTGTTCTGCTACTGCTTGGAAAGCCAATCACATTCGTCTGTACTCCCGACCACATCTTTTTTAGGGGCAATGGTGCGGATAGGGCAGCAGCAATCTCAAACACCACACTAAATGAGAAAGGATTTGAGGTCTTTCTCATAAAAGATGAAGAACATGGGCTTGAGCGCCAGTATCCCAAGCGACGGGAAGGCGGCATGGAACTATTGCTCTCAGGGGAATACAACGCATGCGGATCCTCATTCTATGCGAAGGGAGAATACTCCAAAGCTCTCTCATTTTATGACAGGGTGATATACATAGACAAAAACAATGCGGGTGCATGGCACAATAAAGCAATCACCCTCGAGCAGCTGGCAAAGGCGGCTATCTCTGAACCCGCTCGGCAGGAAACGCTAAAGGAGGCATTTGCAGCCTATAAAAAGGCGGCAGACTTACATCCGGACTTTGTCGATGCATATGCGAATGTATGGTATGGCGAAGCGCTCAGACTTGATACTATGACATACAAGTATACCTCTGAATCCGCTCGGCAAGAAAAACTAAAGGAGGCTCTTGCAGCATATAAAAATGCGACAGACTTGAACCCAAACAATGAGAATGCATGGTACTATGAAGGATCAGCATTTCACAGGATGGGAAAGGAGTCCGAGGCTAAGGAGTGTTTTGAGAAAGTGAAGGAACTGGTAATAAAGAAAATTACAGAGCAGGTGGAGAGCTTCAATCCAAATGATGCCTTTAAAATAGCCTCAGATGCAGTCCGTAATTTCGAACAAACCGGACTAACAATAAAGGAGACAATTCCAAAGGTAATGGAGGGAATTGTAGAGCTTTTGAAGAAAGCTGCTCCAGACACTGCCTTAAAAACGGTCTCAGTCTTTGGAATAACAATGGATGACATAGAACCCTTCAAACCAGAGCTGATAGAGGTGGTGATTGAAATTGCGAAGAAAGGATTTAGGGACACTGCCTCAAAAACAATCGCGGCTTGCGGACTACCAGAAGAGAAAATAGTTGCAGGGCTTATGAAAGATGGATCAATGAATGAAGCTCAAGCCTTAAAAGCAATCTCAGCAGCGGCCTAACCACCGTTTCGCCATTCTTGGCTTTCACGTGCGTTATGGTGCCGAATACCATGAACGGTTTTATATAATTAGCCATCTTTAGTAAGTAGGTAATAGTATGTCCAAGACCAAAGGACATATAACCCAGCTATCTAATGCCCGGCAGGGGCGAATTATTCTGGGGCAGATATGCATCGCATATTTTGCACCACTGAAGACGAAAAAGGAGGGCTGAAATGGACACAATGATCAAGTATGACAAAGGAGGTCGAGACTCCAGGCTTGTCACTGTGCGGCGGGGTGGCACCCTTAAGGACATTGATCATCGGCTTCTTGCGGTGTGGGCTGCGGCTTGCGCGGAGCACGTGCTGCACTTCTTCGAGCAAGCATATCCAGGGGACGAGCACCCGCGTCGGGCGATTGAGCAAGCGCGCGCGTGGTCGCATGGTGAAATCACGATGACACAAGCGCGCACCGCGGCATTTGCCGCACACGCTGCAGCCAGAGAGGCGTCTGGGTCCGCCAAGGAAGCGGCTCGCGCGGCCGGTCACGCGGCGGCGGTGGCCCATATGGCAGAACACGAGCTTGGCGCGGCAGCGTATGCCATCAGAGCAGTCCGTGCAGCGGCGGATCCAAACAATTGCGACGACGTGGGTCGTGCAGAGTGCAAGTGGCAACGTGCGCAGCTTCCTGCCGAGATCCATGAACTTGTGCTAGACGATCAACGGCTACGCAACAGAAAATACTGGTTCCTTTTTGATTGTTGAAGGGATATTGGATAGTCTATCAATCAAGCGGTCTGAGCGGTCAGGATGGGAGGTGTTTAAAGGATTAATCAGAAAGGTCGTATTAAGTAGTAATCAAATGTCAATTCTTAATAGAGGGATTCCGTTGGTTTTTGTGGATTGCATGAATAAGAAATTTCTGGCATTATGTATCCTTTACTTACTTCTCGGGCTTGTCATTCTGAGGGCGTACTCCATTTACGGTGTGGGCTGGGATTTCATAGCACATTACCTGAGCGGTAAAGTAATCTTGACTAACGGCTTTTTCAATACGATCAAAAGAGCCATCACAGCCAATAACACCTCTGTGAACTTGGGGCTGATGGAAACAAGGAGCGTCTATTTTGAATTTTATAGGGCGCCCCTAAGCATATTGATTTTCGGCGTGCTTGCTTCTTTTATAGGGGCGTATTCGATAGCAGCATACCTGGTGCTCATGGTGGTCCTCCTCTTTTATGCAACAATCTGCATTTCAAAGAGCCTTGATGTCGATTACTTGCTCGTGGGGTCGTTGCTGGTCCTGCCTTACTTGGTGCTTTTCCCATTCATGGTCAACAGCGAAGAGATGCTTTCATTGTCTTTGATGCTGCTGGCGCTGGCTTTGGTGGCAAAAGGCAAATGGCAATCAGGAATCTTGCTGGGACTGGCCTGCCTGTCTAAATACACCGCTCTGATCTTCCTGCCAGTTCTGCTGCTTAATGGCGACAAAAAAAAGATCATGTACGGCTACATTGCATTCGCCGTGGTCACATTGCCCTGGTTGGCCTTCAATTACGCTGCCTTCGGGAATCCAATATACAGCTATATCTCATCAATAAGGGTTTCTTTGGAAAGCTCTCCGCCCAGCACCATCTCGCTAGTCGCATTTGAGAGCATGGTGGTCAATTTTGTTCCAGCGACCATACTGCTATCTGCCCTGTTCCTTAAAGATTGGTCTAGGTCA
>CAISDH010000053.1 GCA_903884115.1 uncultured Microcaldota archaeon
CGATCTAAGGCACTTAGTGCTATGCCTAATATATTAGCTATTAATGCCAAAACTGCCACGACAAACACGAGGACCGTAAACCCCTCAACTATCCAACCATTTACTAAGTCAAGTCCTTTAGGACCTAGAGAATAGAACCATATATTACCGGCTTTTTCATGTATCAGATAGCCATCCTTTTCGAGCTCTTTCCGTACCTTCTCTGCTACGATTACTTTCGCAACCTGGCTATCACTAAATAAAAAGTTTGGAAAGCCTCTATGCATCCTAAACATAAGCTTCTTGAAAGCAACTAGGTTAATACCTCGTGCAAGTGGTTCATATTCGACTTCTGTTCCAGTAATTTTATTCAACCAGCTTAGTAGTTCGTTCCACCAGTCCTTAAGCATTTTCATCTGTTCTTCCTCCGTCATAAGGCACATAAAGCAGTTCACCGTCTCCATCTAATCTTCTTATTGGCACTCTTTAATTCTCTAGCTATAATCATACTAAATTTAGCAGTAATTCCAAGTGCTACGACACCGATTACCAGTTGTCTCAGGAAGAAAATAAGATTCGAAAAGCCATCGTTTCCTAAATTACTTGCAAGATCATAGATAAGATATGCAATTATTCCGCCACCAGTACTCCAAAGTACATTCTGCATAGTCTGAAAAAAGCCTCGTTCGTCGACCTTGTATACTCCACCGAGCATGTCTGCGCCATATTTGAATATCATATAGAGAAGAAGAAACAGCAGTCCCATGAGCAAGTATGGCCAAATCCAGACAGGGATCAGACTCAGAATTTCTTTTAAATCGGTCATTCACTACCCCAGATAAGTGTGCTCGGCGGAGCATAAAAACCTTCCTGGCTCCCGGTGCCAGGGTCCCTTTTGCATATCAATTCGTGAAAAACTGCACACCTTTGCCCCACCACGAAGCTTGCGCTGGGGCTTTTTATGCTTAGTTCCCCTCAGAGATTTAGGCTTTCGGACTTTGTTCGCTTCCAGCCCACTCTTCTTTTTTCTTACAGGAATGCCGCGGACGCGCCGCCTATGTGCGCAAGCAGGACGTAGCGGAGAACCTTGCCCGCGGTTGTTGCCGCAAGGAACTGCCACCAGGGCATCTTTATCGCGCCTGAGACCACACCGGCAACATCGAAAAGCGGGTTGGGAAGGAATGCAAGGACAAATATCGCGGGCGCGCCGTATTTTTGTATCTGTTTTTTGTGAGACTTGTAAACGCCTGTGCGCATCAGCGCATCGTGCCCTGCGTAGCCTGCAAGGTAGCCCGATATTTCGCCTATCCCAGAGCCAAGGCCCGCCGCAATGCCCACCAGCGTGGGGTCAAGTATGCGGCCCATTGCGAATACCACTGCAAAGCCGGGAAGCGGTATGAATACGGTGGCGCTTGAGATGAGCGAAATGAGGAACACTCCAGGATAGCCCAGCTGCTGCAGCGCAGGCACGCGCGAGAAGAGGTAGATTGCCGCGGCCGTGATTGCGACTGCGGATGCAAGCGAGATTGCGTTTTCCCTGCC
>CAISDH010000054.1 GCA_903884115.1 uncultured Microcaldota archaeon
CCGATCTATAAATCAGTAGAGGATCTTGTAGAAGAAGGGATCAAGTGCATATCCAATGGAGACCTGCATGCGACTGTCCGGCTCATGAGGAGAGCTCTTCGCATGGATCCTGAAAACGTAGATGCCCTGGTAGTGAGGGGCGTTGCAAGTGCAAATCTGGGCCAGCTTGATGAGGCCCTTACATACTACCAGAAAGCTAGGGAAATAGATCCAACGTGCTTTGACGCATGGTATAACGAGGGGGAATTGCACATCCTGCTGAACGAGCCGGATAAGGCGATTGAGTACCTGGATGTGGCGTTGCAACTCAATCCAGATGATGTTGATGCTTTGTTAGACCTGGGCGTTGCCAGCACCATGAAGAACCTTCTAGATGAGGCAATCGCCTACTACAAGAAGGCACAGACTTTGGATCCTACGTGCTCTGATGCATGGTATAAAGAAGGCGAATCCCAGTTCAGAAAGGGAGATATCTATGCGGCAATCAGGTGTTTGGACAAGGCGTTGGAGATAGATCCCGAATATATCTACGCTTTGTTAAACAGAGGAACCATGAGCCTCATGAATGGCAGGTTAGATGAGGCCATCGGTTACTACAATAAGGCACGGACCATAGATCCCACATACTTTGATGCATGGTACTCGGAGGGGGATGCATATCTCAAGCAAGACAAGATGGACAAGGCAATAGAGTGCCTGGATGCGGCTTTGCATATCGATCCTGAAGATGTCGATGCCCTGGTAGACAGGGGCATGGCAAGTGCCCTGCAGGACAGGCCTGACGAGGCAATCCCTTACTACCAATCTGCCCTGGCCATAGATTCCGAAAATGCAGAGGCGTTGATGTGCATGGGGCTTGCACACGTTAGTCAGGATAGGATCGAGGAGGCGTTCGTATATTTCAAGAAAGCTGTAGGCATAAATCCCGAAATGGGCATGGAATGTGCAGATTGCTTGTACACAAGAGGTGACAAACTCCTAGAGCTTGGAGACGATGACGGAGCAGAAGATTGCTATAGGAAGGCTGCAAGTCTCAATGCCGAATGCATTACCGGAACCAATAAAGACGAGGTCTCTCACACTAAATCAGAAGGCACTGGAGAAGAAAGGATAACGCAGGCAGACAGAACGCTGCGAATTGATTCAGACCTCTCCGATGTCTTTAGCGTCAAGCATATCGGCAGTGTTTTGCGCAAGAAGTGATGTTGCTCTTTGCGAAATCACTTCCAGACTCAAGCCATAAACCGTCTGATGGATTGGATGTTGACGTGCATGGCATGCAGGACACAGTCTACAACCCTAACAGACAGCAGCTATAAAAGTCTAGGTATCGCTACTAATACTGCAATCCTTTTGAACGGTATTTCAATGTTTTTCGGAAGACGCAAGCCTGAAGAAGTGAGTGTTGACAATCTGAATCAATTCCTCAACTTGCAGTTTGAGAAGAAATTGGGCCAGCTCGGATCAAGGTCGCGCACAATAACCGACAATCTGAATCAAACCATACTAAAGTTCAGTGACGCCTGTGACAGATTCGAAAAGCTAGAGGCAGAGCCGTCTGTTGAAGGCCGCTACTCTGTAAACATCAACTCGATTAAAACGCAGAAGGGCAGGTACACCAGCAGCCTAAAGCACATTCTGAGCAGTGCGCGCTTTGAAGTAGACGACGCTGCCAATTCATATGATAAATACAGGCGCATACTTTCTGATCTGGAAAGGATGATTAAGGATATCCTGGAAGCGAATGCGAATTTCAAGATAGTCCTGTATTGCTACTCCAATCATCTCTGGGACTTCAAGAGCCTGTTTTCCGAGATTGAAAGGCGCACAGAAGAATTGAAGAGCGAGCTCGGGAATAAATCAGATGAGTTTTCAGAGTATAGTGCGGTTGGTGAGCACATTCTAAGATTAAACAATTGCCGTGAAGGTGCAGGGTCTCTAAAAAAGGGCATGGATGCCCTCAAGAATGGCACAAGGCAGGGCAATGAGAACTCCCCGGATAAGGACGTTGAAATCTCAAGGAAGCTTTGCGATAAGAAGTCAGAGTTGGCGAGGCTCAACAAAGAAAGGAGCAGTCTTCATGACAGAATAACCTCTCTGACGCTCCCATTGGAACGGGCCTCTAAGAAACTGGACCATCTTTCGTCAGGTAAAGCGAAACTCCACGTTTTCGTAGAGAAACCGATAAACACGATAAATAATGAGTCAGAGTATGGCGAATTCAGGTCTCTGGTTCAAGAGTTAAACAAGAAGATACACGAAGGCAGCATAGATCTGAAGAATGGAGACAAGGTAAGCGAAGCGGTGTCGATGCTCTTGAATTCTGATATCTATTCTATGATAAACTCGTTCAAAGCATACCAACAGAAGGAACTGGAGATGAGCGGAGAGATCGACGCCTTGGAAAGAGGCCAGAACGAGATCAGGAACGAACGGACTGCATCTGAGAGACACGCCCAAGAGATGGCAGACATGGAAGCGAGAGCAAAAGAGATAGAGAAAAACAAAGCTGCAGAGAAGAGCGCGATTGAAAAGCTCTTCCTGGATCATTATGGTGTCCTGATATCAATAATCGATTAATGCAGCGATTATGGCAGGTCCGAAGGAATAAATAAACAACAGGCAAAGGCATGGTACTTAAACGTTAAGGTTCGTAGTTAAAACTCTGGTGTTGGCTTGGACGTAATCAGCGTAAAGGGATTAACAAAAAAGTTTGGCACGCTAAAAGCAGTGGATAACATCTCGTTTCAGGTAAAAGAGAATGAGATCTTTGGCCTTCTGGGCCCTAACGGCGCAGGGAAGACAACGACCATAAAGATGCTGATAACTCTCCTAACTCCTACTTCTGGTGAAGCCACAATCGCCGGTGCAGACATCAGAAAAGACAAAAGAAAGGTCAGGGACAGCATAGGCGTGGTGTTTCAGGACCCCTCTCTGGATGACCAGTTAACAGGCAGGGAAAACCTAGAGTTCCATGCCATACTATACAGGATGGACAAGAGCAAAAGGAAAAAGAAGATACAGGATGTGCTGAAACTGGTCGAACTCGAAGACAAGGCAGACATACTGGTCAAGAATTATTCGGGTGGCATGAAAAGAAGGCTGGAGATCGGTCGCGGCCTGATGCACGAACCGAGTGTGATCTTCTTGGACGAGCCAACCATAGGGCTTGACCCGCAGACAAGGAGGCACATGTGGGACTACATACAGAAGTTGAACACCCAGCACAAGACCACGCTCATCCTGACTACCCACTATATAGAAGAAGCAGATTACCTATGCGGAAGGGTCGCTTTCATAGATCACGGAAAGATAGTCGCGCTTGATACTCCGAATGCGTTGAAGGAGAAGATGGGCGGGGACATAATAACGCTCAAAATAAAAGGAGACTTGGGTAAAGACATCAAGAAACTCAAGGGCATTTCATGGGTCAAGGCAGTGTCTGCACATGACGATCTTATAGAGCTCACCGTCGAGAAGGGAAACGAGCGCATATCTGAGATCGTGATGTTTGCAAAGAAGCACGGCATAGCAATAAGCTCGGTAGACCTGCGCAAGCCAAGCCTTGAAGACGTATTTATAAAGTACACAGGAAAGACAATAAGAGAAGAGGAGGGAACCTGGCGTGACAGGCTGAGGGTCCGCCATATGCTAATGACTGGAGGGCGAAGATGATGGACACCAACGCAATCTACGTTCTGTGGCTCAGGGAGATGAAGAGGTTCACCAGAGCCAAATCAAGAGTCATCGGAATCCTTGTCATGCCGTTGTTCTTCCTATTGGGCTTGGGGCTCGGACTGGGAGGGCTGGTAAGCCACGTGGGCGGCGAGAGCTATCTCCAGTTCATTGTGCCTGGGATAATAGGCATGTCGTTGATGTCTGCTTCGATAGCATCAGGCTTTTCTGTCATATGGGACAGGGAGTTCGGTTTCCTGAAAGAGATAATGGTGACCCCGAATTCCATGGCATCGATCGCAGTAGGCAGGATGCTTGGAGGGACTACAACAGCCATGATATCTGCGACAATGGTCACGATAGTCTCTGTCCTTGTGGGCTTCCAGATACACTATTCCATCATGATCCTTCTTGCGATAGTGTTCATGGTGCTGATAGCGATGACATTCATAAGTCTCGGGCTCATACTCGCATCCATGATAACTGACCTGCAGGGATTTGGAATGATAACCAACTTCTTCACCATGCCGTTGCTCTTCCTCTCGAACGGCCTGTTCCCGCTAAGCCAGTTCCCAAAAATAGTGCAGTACATCTCCTACTTCAATCCTCTCGGTTACGGCATAGACGGGATCAGGGGCACGCTTGGAGGCGTCTCTGCATTTCCATTGGCCTTGGATCTGGCAGCCATGGTGATTGTTGTTGTGGCCATGGCATCTTTCGCGACTTATGCATTCAGCAAGAGCGAGGCAGGCGTATAGAGCGCACATGTCTGAAACAATACAAAAAGAGAACTTCTAATCATTGTTCGCAATGTCGCCGTGCAGAATATGCCTATCTCTTCAGGCCCTTCAGGCGACTATGCTTTGCTTCTTCTCTAAAGTCGTCCAAGTTGCCTATTTGGTCTCTTTGATTGCGCAGGATCCTTCTTCTGAGTGTCGCATCTTTGGGCATCATGGCGAAGAGAAATAGTGCATGTTCTTTGAGGCTATCAACACTGGCCTTGGTATCTTCTACACCTACTGCTAGGCCCGATACTGCAGCTTCCCAGCGTCTTCGCACGCGCTCGAGATAATCCAGGTAATCTTCATCATTGCAGTTTACCAGACTCTTCAGCAACAGGCTTTCTGCCATCCGCCCGGCAGCCTTTTGAGCGTCACTCGCCACGCCCCATGCCCATATTGCGCCGTACTTTTCAGTATCCTTTGCTTTAATTGCAGTCTTCCCTGCATTATCCAGTGCCTCTAGCTCGGCAGCCCCACGCACTGCATCTAATGCGTTTTTAAGCGAAGTTTGCAGTTCTGCTCTTTTAGCATAACAGCGTTCTACTATGGTAATCGGCATCGAGTCAAGCAAAACTTCAGACATGGTGCCCGTTATTCCTTCGTCTTTTGCGGCAGCTTGCGCTTTATTATCCCCTTCAGACCAGCTATTAACTCCGTAGAACACTGTTACCTTTTTTTCTTGTATGACATTGCCTTCTGGTTTTAAGTATTGCGCACCAGACGCATCCTCATATATGAACTTCCTCATTCTTCCGATGATGGAGGAGGGGATATCAAGCTTTTTCAACTCATCTATGAGATGCGCTGCCCTAAGTTCTTTTGCAACTACTGACGTCTCTGGTGCTGGCTTTACATACGTTTCCGTTTTATCCATCCTGACCCCGTAGATATACACCGTATTTCCAGATATATAAGCTTTTTTAATGCAAATCTAGAGGTCAAGATCGTGTAAACTACCTGTTGAAGGAACACAGAATGCGTCTTAGAATAGGAGGTAAAGATATCTCAAATCCAGAAAGGAAGGTGTGATGTTGGTCGTACTCAGTCTCGACTCGGAGGCAGTTGCATCCGCAAACGCGGATGCCTCCGCATGCCTTGATGGCAGCTCACTTCTTCTGCTTGCTTGCCTTGCTTACCTGCTTGATTACTTTGTCAATCTTAGCATTGAGCTCCGCAATCTCTTTCTTTGATGCGAACGAGGGCGCCTTTTTCATCAAGCTGTTGATTTGTACCTGCACGTCCTTTGCGTACTTGACGCTCTGCGCCTGGTACTGCTTGATGGTCGCACGCACCATCTTCTCGCCTTCCTTGTGGCTTATCTTCCCCTTCTTTTCGAGCATGTCTGCCGCGTCTTTCATCGCGCCTGCGGTTATGTACGCCAGTCCCATGCCGAATTCAAGTCCCTTCTTGACTCTTTTATCCATGTTTTCACCAATCGTCACATTCAATCCAAGAAAATCTTGACGCCAAGCCACAATCCAAACAAGACGCTTATAACAAAGCCCAGGAGGCCCAGCGCCTTGTTTGCGTTGATTACCACAGAGGACCCCACTATCAGTGCAGAGACTATGAGCGCCAGGGAGAGCTTTTCTCCGATTCTGTCAAGATCTGCCGAGAAGGAGTCGAGGTCCCTATGTGCGAGCTCTATCTTGAGCTTGCCCTCTTCAAGCTTGCCAAGGAATTTCCTGACCGTTGCAGGGAGCGTGCGGACTATGTACTCCAGGTCAAGCAGGTCGTCCTTGACTATGTCTGCCATCCTCTGCGTGCCCCAGCTGCTTGGCAGCAGCTTCTTGGCATACGGCTCGAATTCCTCTGCGATGTTGAAACTTGGGGACAGCTCATTGCCTACGCCCTCAAGTATGAGCAGTGCGCGTGTGAGTTCTGCTATCTCCCTTGGCCTGTTGAAGTCATACTTGCTCAGCACGGACATGAGGTCTGAGAGCATCTGACCCATCTTTATGTCCACGATGCTGGTGCTGTAGTATGTGTCAAGCACGTCTGACACGTCTGCCTTGAACGAGGACATGTTCGCGTTTTCATTGATCATGCCCGTCCTAACCATGTGCGAAACCAGGCCGTTGACGTCGTCATCCACTGCAAAAAGTGCAAGTCTGAATATTCTCTCGGCCATCTCCTTGTCTATAGTGCCCACCCTGCCGTAATCCAGGAGGCCTATGACGTTACGTCCCATGATTATGATGTTTCCAGGATGCATGTCTGCGTGATAGAAGCCATCCACCAGCACCATCTTGAAGAAAGCCCTGACGCACCTGCGGGCAATGAGTTTCTTGTCGTACTTGCCTGCGCCAGCACCAGCGCCGATGATTTCTGAGAGCTTGGTGCCCTTGATCTCCTCCATGACCACGACGTGCTCTGTGCACAGGTCTTCGTACACGGTCGGCACGTAGATGCTGGTATCTGATTTGAAGTTTATCTTTAGCCGCTCAGCACTTTTGCTCTCCCGGAAGAAGTCGAGCTCCTTCATTATCGAGCGGTCGAACTCGTTTACAAGGTAAACAGGATCGTATTTCCTTATCTCAGGTACGTGCTTATTGGCAAGCGTCGCAAGATAGTGCATCAGACGCAGGTCTTCCTTTATGGTGGCCTTTATCTTGGGCCTCTGCACCTTGACAACCACCTTGGTGCCGTCTTTCAGCGTCGCCCTGTGGATCTGGCCTATCGATGCGGATGCGATGGGCTCGTTCTCGAAACTGGTAAAGATCGCGCTGATGGGCTTGCCAAGCTCCTTCACGACAATTGCGCGTGCCTGCTCGGTAGGAAACGGCCTCATCTTGTCCTGCAGTTTGGCTAGCTCTGTGGCATAGTCTGCTCCGACTATGTCGCCGCGCGTACTCAGAAGCTGACCGAACTTAACGAACGTGGTGCCAAGCTCTTCCAGCATGAGCCTCAGGCGTTCTTGTGGCGTCTTGCGCGCTATTTCTGGCTGCACCTTCCTCTTGAATATGCGAATGGGCAGCCTTTCTTTGATGCGTATGCGGTCCGCAAACTGCCCCGCCTGGAACTTGACCAGTATGTCCGTTATGCGTGAAATTCTGTCCAGGTCCTGCTTGCTCTGTTCTATTGAGAAAATATCCACTAAATCCCGATTTCTATGCTGCTACTCTTATTAATCAGAACTAGAGTATTAAAATGTTTGGTGATGGCCCCGAAACAGGGGCCCTGCCGAATATTTTGCAGTGTGTATGAAAAAAGCCTGCCAGCCGCGTAACAAAAATATAAATAGCTCAAGAATCAATATAGTATCCTAAGATAAAATGCCAGGATCAGCTTCCAAAAAATGTAATTCTGCGAAGACCGATGCAGCCGAAGCTAGTTTGCTTAGAAAGGGGGGCTGCGAAGAGGATAAGTCAGATAAAACCAGAGCTCAGCCGCTTTTAGAGCTAGTTACAACTATGAAATTGAACATATCAGGCATAAGTAACTTGTTCGAAACCTATGAGAAGACACTTAATGACGCTAAAATACATGCGATTAGAGAATGCAGGATAGACGCAGCAAAAAAGATAGTAGAGCTATTGGCCCATGAGGATACAGAGGAAAGCAGAAATATCAGGGATATCCTGATGAATCTATATGAAAAGAAGAGCATAGACCGCATACCTTCTGATGGTCTGCAGGGGCTGCAACTTGCTAAGCTTGTAAGGACCGAACATGATCCAAAGAATTATGTGTTAACACGATTTGGGCACGATGTTGCAGAATTGCTTGAACTGCACATATTGGCTGCATTATTGGATGGGGAGAAGGGTAGAACTATTCGGGATAATCTGCTGAACCTATACAAAAGGAAAGATATTGATTCTCTCTATTATGATGTTCTGCATGAACTAAAACTTGTTAAGCCAGTAAAAACCGAACCAGATTCGACAAATTATGTGTTAACACGACTCGGGCACAACGTTGCAAGGCTGCTTGAACCGCACGTCAAAAGAAGATAGATTTTGTAATTGCTGTTTTATAACGCCCAAGTCTCAGCAAGCAGTAGGGGGCAACGGGAACCCTGCGCTTTCATACTGCCTTCTCATTTCTCAAGTCTTTTACTGTTTGGAGGTATTCCTGCTGTTTTCCAGGACCTATGGCCCTCGCCTCAATCTCCTCGAATCTCTCGGACATTTCTTTTTTTATTTCGTCTGAAAGCACGTTTATCCATGTAGGGAAGAGCATGTTCTCC
>CAISDH010000055.1 GCA_903884115.1 uncultured Microcaldota archaeon
CACTGAGATACAAGAAAATCGTTATGCTTACGGATGCTGATGTGGACGGAAGCCACATTCGAACTCTGCTCATGACTTTCTTCTATCGCTACATGCATGCACTAATAGACCGCGGCAATATCTACATAGCGCAACCTCCACTTTATAAGATCTCGAAAGGAAAGGAGGTGCATTATGTTTATTCCGACAACGAGCTGAATGCTGTGCTTAAGAAATATGATGGCAATGCTGCAGTCCAGCGCTACAAAGGTCTCGGAGAGATGAATCCTGAGCAGCTATGGGAGACGACGATGGACCCTGCAAAAAGGGTTTTCAAGAAAGTCTCGATAAAGGACGCGCAGCTTGCTGATGCACTGTTTGTCACACTTATGGGCATAGATGTAGAGCGGAGAAGGCACTTCCTGGAGGAGCATGCGAGTGAAGTGTCATTCCTCGATGTATAGTGTTTGAATGGCCGGAGTAATAGATGTATCAATAGAGCAGGAGATGCAGACTAGCTACATAGATTACGCGATGAGCGTGATCATAGGCCGAGCACTGCCAGAAGTGCGCGACGGTCTCAAACCTGCCCAGCGTAGAATACTTTATGCAATGTACAAGCTCAACAACGTGCATTCACAGCCTACAAAGAAGAGCGCCAGGATCGTCGGAGAAACAATTGGAAAGTATCATCCTCATGGCGACGTTGCAGTGTATGAGACGCTTGTAAGGATGGCGCAGGACTTCAGCATGAACTACACACTTGTAGAAGGACAAGGCAACATGGGCTCCATAGATGGAGATCCGCCTGCTGCACAGCGTTACACTGAAGTAAGGCTTTCTACCGTAGCAGAAGAGCTGCTCTCCGACTTGGAGAAGCAGACCGTGAAGTTCGCACCAAACTTCGACAACACGGAAGAAGAGCCTATCATACTTCCTGCAAAGATCCCTACACTTCTGCTTAACGGTGCATCTGGCATAGCAGTGGGTGTGGCAACCAGCATAATGCCGCACAATCTGGAAGAGCTTTGCGACGCAATTTCCGCATATGTAGACAATCCTAACATAACATCGGAAGAGCTGCTCAACTATGTTAAAGCTCCAGACTTCCCGACAGGCGGCACAGTGTTCCACAACACACAGCTGACAGAGTCGTATCTTACAGGCAGGGGCACAGTGACGATAAAGGGGACTACATTGATTGAAGATGCCAACAACAGGAAAGCAATAATCATAACAGAGATTCCTTACACCGTCAACAAATCCCTTCTTGTTGAAGGAATAGCAAAGCTCGTAGTTGACAAGAAGCTCGTTGGCGTTGCTGACATACGCGACGAGAGCGGTAAAGAGGGCATCCGCGTAGTCATAGATCTGAAGCAGGGCACGGATCCTGACCGCACGATCAACTTCCTGTATGCCCACACACAATTGCAGATATCGCTGCCAATAATGAACATCGCTATACTCGGAAACAATCTCGTTACGCTCAACCTGAAGCAGTACATCAAGACGTTTGTGGATCACAGGTTTGAGGTCATAAAGAACAGGAGCAAGTACGAGCTCGGCATTGCAGAGGACAAGCACCACATACTGGAAGGTCTTCTCATCGCGCTCAACAATATCGACGGAGTGATAGACAGCATAAGGAAGAGCAAAAGCTCGAAGGAAGCGCAGTTGGAGCTAGTGAAGAAGTACAGCATCAGCGAAAAGCAGGCCGCCGCCATACTTGAAATGAAGCTCAGCAGGCTCACCAGCATGGAAGTTGACGAACTGAATTCTGATCTGCAGGCGCTTGCCAAGGCGATAGGCGGGCTGAAGGATCTGCTTTCAGACGACCGCAATATCCTCAAGATCGTGAAAGACGACACGGCGGAAATCAAACGCAAATATGCCAGACCCAGGCGCACGCGCATAGACTACAACGCCGCAATCGAGGAGTTCACTAGGGAGGATCTCATAGCAGACGAGGAAACCACAGTCATACTAACGAAGAACAACTACACAAAGAGGCTTCCCACAAGCGCATACAGGGCGCAGGAGCGCGGAGGCAAGGGCATCATAGCGATAGAGCTCAACGAAGGCGACTTCGTGAAGTCCGTGGTGCCGTGCATGCTCAAGGATTATCTGTTGCTCATCTCGAACAAAGGCAGGGCGTACTGGCTCAAGGCGTACATGGTGCCTCAGGAAGGCAGATATGGCATGGGCAAGGCCATAGTGAATCTTGTTAAAATCAGCGAAGGCGAACGCATACACAGCATAATAAACACAAAATCCTTCTCAGGAATGTACCTCACGTTCATAACCACAAAAGGAAGGATAAAGCGCGTGGCGGCAGAGAGGTTCTCCAGGCCAAGGGCAAGCGGTATAATTGCATTGCCGCTTAATTCCGGCGATGAGCTTGCAGACGTATGCCTCTCCTCAGGCACTAATGAGCTCTTCATAGCCACTAAACGCGGGAAGTCCCTTAGGTTTAAGGAGTCTGACTTGAGGCCAATGGGCCGCATAGCCCACGGCGTAAGAGGCATGAGGATCGCGCCGGAGGATGCCGTGGTTAACATAATAGCCGCAAACAAAGGGGATCTCATAGCATCTGTCACAGAGCTGGGCTATGGAAAAGTTACAGAATTAGACAAATACAGACTTCAGAAGCGCGGCGGCAAGGGGGTCATCAACATGCACCTCAAGGAGAAGATAGGGCATGTGATAAAGGCCCTGCGCGTGGAAAACAGCGATAACGTGCTGCTGGTGGGATCAAGCGGACTCTCAATACAGTTCGACGCATCAAGCATAAGGAAAACAGGAAGAAGCACAAGTGGAGTAAGGCTAATGCGCCTGGAGCGCGGAGTCCATATAGTCGATGCGCAGGTCATCTCAAGGTACAAGGCCGCAGACGGAGTGGCCGCAGACGGAGTCAAGCAAGGTTAGGCATCTATTTTTATTCTAATCTGAGAAAGCTAAGCAGGTGGATAACGAGTGCCTCGTGGTCGGTTATATGTTGCGAATACTCTCGATAGGCAAGGAGACTTACCAGAGCAACGCCGAGCTATGCCTGGCTGCAAGGGCGTTCGGCGCAGCAGGAGTTGTCCTCTCATCAAGAAAGGATCCTAAGCTTGTCAAGTACATGAAGCTCACCAACAGCAAATGGGGCGGCTGCTTTGAAGTTGAGTTCGAGAGCAATTACATGAAGGCTCTTGACAAGGAGAGCAGCTACAAGAAAGTCTACCTTACCAGATACGGCGTGCCCCTTCCTGAAGTGATCAGCACGCTCAGGACCTACAGGAACCTGCTGCTCATAGTTACCGATAAGGAAGCGTTCAGTCCGGCATATATGCATGCAGACTTCAGCGTGAGCATAACGGCCCAGCCTCACAGCAGCGCGTCTGCAATTGCAGTATTCCTTCACGAATTCTATAGCGGCAGGGAGCTTGCCATGCACTTCGAGAATGCCCGTTACAAGGTCGTGCCTTCCGAACAGGGCGTGCACGTCGAAAAGGTGGACCGCGGCAAGCCTAAAAGATAAGCGGAAACCGGAATCGGCATATAAGGGCTTTATGCAGACCAATATTTCTTCGTCCTCACGTAGTTCTTCTGTGCCTCAAGCAAGTCCATAAGGAACAGGTTCTCCTCGCGCCTCAGCATCAGCAGCGTCCTTGACGCCGTTTCGGGGCCGACGCCATACACTGACAGGGCAATGGCGGCTCTGCCTCCATAAGAATCAAACAGGCTGGCATACTTCATCATCTCCTTAAGCAGCTTCTGCTCGCGCACACCAAGCCTCTTGCCATTCATGCGCTTCTTTATCACATTGGAGTATTCCGGCTTTTCCAGTGACACCATCGGGCTGTCGCAGCTGGGGCACAGGATCCTGCGCGCGTCCCTTATATCCGACAAGTTCCGCGTGAACCTGAATCCGCAATAGGTGCACAGCAGCTCTATCTTCTTTGCAAGGACCTGGCCTGCAAAAGCTTCCACAAGTTCGCTGTTTGGCCTGAGCGGGGCCACAAGCTCCTTCGTGTAATAAGCAGCATCCAGCATGATGCGCGTAATCGGCGATGCGGATTCTAGCGCAACCGTATCGATGGCGATCTTTCCTGAGCTTATGCCCTTGGCGAAGTCACGCAGGGTGTCCATGTCGAAATAGTTTTTCATGAGCTCCCTCAGCGTCTCGGCATACACGGGGCTTTCATACAGCACTTTTATAAGTCGCCTTGCCATCGATGCAGATATCGATGCGCTTTTGTCTATTATTCCGAAGAGCTTGGCTATCACTATGAACCTGTATCTGAAGAGCTCTGTGTTTGCGATCACCCCCTCAAGCACCTTCTCGATGCTGTCAGGGTTCAGGCCTCTTATCATTCCAACTATCTCGCTGCCCCGTTCAGTCTCTATGAACACAGAGTAGGGCGATGCCCTGATGTTTATGCTGCCGCCAAAGCGCGATCCTAACGTGTACGCAAGCAGCCGAGACAATGCCTCATTTGCCTGGGTTCCGAGATACGTATGAAGCACGGCATAGTTTTCCAGCAGTTCTATTGTCACCCTGTTCTGCATAGGCGAGAAACATACCTTCTGCTCTTTCAGAATGTGTTCTATCTCTGCGTTTGCACCAGCATCGCCGCAGTGGTTCTCGTCGTCGAACCTGCCCAGCAGCCGCATGACGCGCTGGGCCACTTCGTAGCTTACAGGTATGTCCTCACCACGCCAGTCTGGCACCGCCGCCTGTATCTCCGCGCTGGGCTCGACGCTCACAACATCGTTGTCGATGCTCACGACCTTCCACGGCAGCCCCTTTGTTATGAAAGTTGCACCCTCTTCGATATTGCTCGCAACGAAGCGCTCATCAAGCATCGCAACAAGCCGGTTGTCTGCTATGCTCCTGATCGCAATCCTCTTTACATCAGGTATCACGCTCAGGTGCTCGTAGTAGTACATGCGCGTCCTTGCACCGCTGGTCACGACCTTCCCGTCGAATCCTATGAGGCTCTGCTTGCTCATGAACGCGAGCAATTCTACAAGCTTCTCCATTTCAAAATCCTTGTACAGGAACGAGCGCTTTATCATTGCAAGGAGCGCATCTGCGCCCAGAGCCTGCTTGTCAAGCGCAATGCCGCATATCTGGTTAGCGAGCACATCCAACGCGTTCGAGTTTGGTTCGAAAGTCTCAATGCGCCCTGCCTTCGCGTTGCTGTACACTGCTATCGCTTCCAAAGCATCGAGCACGTTCGTCGCTATCACAGACCCTCTCGACACCTCCTTTTCCCTGTGCCCGCTCCTCCCTATGCGCTGCATGAGGCGGAGGGCCTGCCTCGGAGAGCCGTACTGTATCACGAGCCCTATGCTTCCTATGTCAATTCCGAGCTCAAGAGAGCTCGTTGCTATGATGCTCTTGAGCCTGCGTTCCTTGAACGAGTTCTCGATCGCTATCCTTTCGTCCCTGTCAAGGGAGCTGTGGTGTACGCCTATGCCTCCAAAATGTATCTCCTTGTCAAGGTAGATGAGCCTGCTTCCCAGGGCCTCGACCACTTGCCTTGTGTTGGCGAACACCAGCGTGGAAGCAGAACCTGATATGTGTGCAGCTATCCTCTCCAGCCTTGCGAGCGCCGCCTTGTCAAGGCCAAATCTCTCCGAGAAGTCCTTGAGCTCCCTGCTGCATCTCTGGGGCAGCTCCACAGTGACTTCGATGCCCTTGCGCACATCGACATCAGCAAGCTTGCACTCGCGCCCTCCGCACAGGAAACGCATTGCGCAATCGGTGTCTCCGATCGTGGCGCTTATCCCAACGCGCTGGTATCCTGGCGCAAGCTCCTCAAGCCTTTCAAGCGCAAGCGAGAGCTGCGTGCCCCTCTTGCTGTATACGAGCTCATGCAGTTCATCGACAACAACGGCCTTTATGTTGCGCAGGGCGCTGCCCATGTGCTTCGTAGGCAGCATGCTCTGCAGCGTTTCTGGCGTGGTTATCAAAAGCATCGGTGCCTTCCTCGCCTGCCTTGCCCTTTCACTTGGCGTGGTGTCGCCATGCCTGACAGCAACGCTTATGTGCAGGGCAGCGCAAAGGCTCTCAAGCCTGCCGAGCATGTCCCTGTTCAGCGCCCTCAAAGGCGTTATGTACAGCACCTGAATGCCTTCCTTGCTGCTGCCTTGCGCCATCGAATCCAGAAGCGGCAGCACTGCCGCCTCTGTCTTGCCAGAACCGGTCGGGGCCACAATCAGGCAGTTGCTCTTCTTTGACACGATCGGAATCGCAACCTTCTGTATCTCTGTGTAGCTCTTGTATCTGCTTAAGAATGCTTCGTATATGTCCGGCAAGAAAACACCAGCACGCACTAAGCGCGCTTCACGACGCGGTCTCTGTAGTGGACCGAAATTCTGCTAACTGCAACTATTATTGCAATTCCGGCAAGTATTGCTATCACGAGCGAAGGCGTAATGAACGTCAGAGAAGCGCCCGTGCCTTCTGCCAGGTTTATGCTCTGGGTCATGCCGAAGTACTTTGCATAGCCTGTCACGTAGCCATACGGCACATCATGCAGCATCAGTACTCCGTTACTGCCTGTGTGCAGCAGCGTACTTGTGCCGTTCTTGAATGTTGCGTTGACACTTGCATTGACGGGCGTTCCAAACATGCTTCTTGCCGAAACAGCCACGTCATACACTGGGGCTTTGATGCTTATCGTTTCAGGGGATGCCACATCGAACGCGTAATCCACCGTTATCACGGTGTTCTTGTAGTATATGTACTCGACGTTGTACATCCTGCCCGAGAACATGTACGCACTGTTGTTGAACACCCTGTTGCTGCTGATGTTGTAGTATGTGACGTTATCCATGGCGGTACCGTAAGCGTCCTCTGCACCCAACCCTACCAGGTACTGCTGCGCGAATTGCGCATGCAGTGTCATAGGTCTGCCCACAAGAATCTGCATGCTCGCATTCGAATCTGCATTGCTCCATCTGAGGAACGCAAGCCTCGATTCGCTGCCTGTTTGGACATAACTCTTTTTCAGCGATACGTTTGCTGGGCTGTTCTGGTCATACCATCCCGTGCCCGTAGTGTTTACGTATTGGGCAGTCACGTTGACGAAATATTGCGTGCTCCAATATGCAGTGACGTTCTTAGGTGCATTCATCAGCACCGTGGTTGAATTGGCGCTCGCCCCGTTATCCCACCCGGCGAATACGAGTCTGGTGCCGTTTGCTATGCCTACAATGTTCCTTATTACGTGCAGCGTGGCAGTGCTGTTTGCATTGTACCATCCTGCGCCTCTAGTTCCGTTGTAAGTGCCGTTAACATCAAGGTAGTATTGCTTCTGCCACAGAGCGGTCTCATCTATGTTGCTGTTCATTATCACCGTTGTCGTGCTTGCATTGCCTGTGTATGAACCAGATCCTGTGCCTCTCCAACCAACAAACAACTCCCTTACAGAACTGCTCAAGTTTATCGCCTTGGGTGCACGGAGCGTAACAGGTATGTATGCGGAATAGTTTCCAGATCCTGTCAGGTTACCGTATTGAGATGTGATATTGAGGGAATATCCGAACTGCCACAGGAGCATCCCGTCTTGCACAGGCAGGCCTGACCCGACCTCAAAATGGTTGATCTCGTGATCAATCTCCTGTACGCCGTATGGGTTCCGCAATGTCCTGTCGCTATCCGCCCCATAGCCTATTTCTGAATAAGCGCTCGGAAGCTGCATGAAACTATTGCCGTTATAGAATGCAACATCTTTGAACTGCACCACCTTCATTACAAACTTGTTGCTTGTCGTGTCCGCAACCTCGGCAAGCGCACTGGGAGCGTTTTGCCCTGAAGAGGAAGTTCCAAGATTCACGCTGCCTATCTGTGCATTGTTGAAATAGAAGTCCCACGTATTGCCGTTGGACTTGAACGCGTACTTGTTGAATGTACCATTAATGCCTGCCGTTCCATCGCCGCCTATGCCTCCGTAGAATGCGCTATCGTTGGAATTTGCAGGAAAATACTCCCAAAACCATGTGGGCACTCCTGCGGCTACGTACGTAGTGCCAGAGCAGCTCTTCAGATCGCAGTACGATGGATACTGCGCGCTCTGATTGACTATCTCATAGCCGATCTGGACAAACGCTCCATTTGCAAGATTTTCTCCAATCCAGAATCCAAGCGACCCGTTGGTGCTATTCTGGTATATGCTCTGGATTTCCGCGCTCGCGCCGTAATTTGATGTAGAGCCTGATGTTCCCGAAATGCCGCTCTGAAACCAAACCTGTGCATAAGCGACATGGGCTATCATTAAAATAGCAAGCAGAATTGCTGCGCTATGCCTTCTCATAATCAACACCTATCCTTTCAAGTTCGTGCAGTATTGCTGTACGCTGTTCCGAGTTCAGGCTTCTCCACTCGATCACGGCAGTCTCCGCCCGTATATCCGAACGTTCAATCGCCTGCTGAAGCATGTCCTCATGAAGGTTGTACTTTGGCATCATGTGCGCAAATGCATACTTGCCATCGAGCGCAAGACGGGTGAATTTTTCAGGGTAGTGTGTGCCGCCTATGCCTATCGCCACCTTGCCGTACTCTGCCTCATCTGCGGTCAAGAAGTCTACAACCGCGCCGGCAAGCGTTTCAGCTAGCTCTTTGCTGTCTGTGGCCTGCTTGGTGCCTCCTACCTCCACAAAGAACGATGGCGCGTTCAGGAGGGGTCCGTGATGCGTCGCCTCGTACGTGGCCTGTAGTTGATCCTTCTTCTTGTGCACCGCATTAAGCATTGACAGCATGTTCGACGGAGATGCCATGCTAAGCTTCTTTGGTTTGCCCCCAAGACGCGCATCGTCGCCCCAGTTTCCTTCGGCGTGCACAGTGAAAGCTGCTATGCCGCGCTCGCTGCTGTGCATGCTCAGGAACATCGCAAAATCATCTCCTATGGCCTCGTCAATGAAATCCGCATCTGTTATGTTTCCGTGCACCTCAATCATTCTGGCCTTGCCTGCCTTGAAGCTGTTCATGCCGCCAACGACACCAGCGTCCTCAAGCCCAAGCATATCCTTCAACGCCTTTGCTATGTTGGCCGATGTCATTTGGTCCGCAGAATATATCAAACACACCATGCAACTATCCTGCTAGAATATAATACTAATCTCCATAACTTTTAATGGTGCACCCCGTGCTCTACAACTATTTAGCGCTAGCGTTTTTTGTCATATTTGGGCTATTCGTTCCGGCATCCTGCCTTTTTCTCTCGAAACTTCTGCGCAAAAGGGCGCCAGGAAATCCAGTCAAGAATGCGCCATTCGAAAGTGCGGAGGAAAGCCTGGGCAGCGCGCGCGGCATCGTACACGAATACCAGGCATATCTGGCGCTCTTCCTTCCATTTGAAATACTTCTTGCAGTGCTGTTCTTCTGGTCCTCTGCTTCTAGAATCATGCCCACCAATGCGAGCATGGAAATCATGATTCTCGTCGCAGCCGCAGCGGCATTTGCGCTTTTTGGATACAAGCTCGCAAGTGGCATAAATGGCAAATGAGATGAACACTTCAAGCCGGCACGCCGATGCGCAGCAGCATTTGGAAAGGCTAGAGGCCGATGCATCGAAGCTTACAGACGCGCATGCAAATATCATGTTTGCAAAGCTTAGCGACCTTGCAAAGTTCATGGCAAAGCCCATGGTAAAATGGAGCCGGACGCAGTCTCTCTGGCCGATGCAGTTTGACCTTGCCTGCTGCTCGATAGAGCTGATGGATTTAGGATCGTCCAGGATAGATGCAGAGCGAAAGGGGTATTTTCTGTTCAGAAGAACCCCTAGACAGACCGATGTCATGATTGTGGCCGGCTGGGTTACCAAAGCCATCGCGCCGAGGTTGAAGCGCCTGTATGCACAGATGGCGAAGCCCCGCTATGTCATAGCGTACGGCGAATGCGCGACGTGCGGAGGTCCCTGGTGGGAGAGTTACAACACCATACAGGGCATAGACCAGATCCTGCCAGTCGACGTATATGTCGCGGGATGCCCGCCAAGGCCTGAAAACCTGTTCATAGCACTCATGAAGCTTCAAGAGAAGATAAGTGGTAATGTTGTTGGAAATACAAAGCGAAGCGTTAGTGAAAACTTTAGACGAGCTGAAAAGTAAGGGTTTCAACTACCTGAAGAAGATCACAGCGGTAGATCACGGAGACAATCTGGAAGTACTGTATATGCTATATGACACAGAGTCCAACATTGAAGAGTCAGTTATGGTGCGGATGCCTGCAGTCTATGCAGAGGTGCCTACAATAATGAAGCTCTACAAAGCCGCAGACTGGTACGAACGCGAGCTTTCTGAGATGTTTGGCATCCGCATAAGAGGAAGGGATGCAAAACGACTACTCCTTGAAGAGTGGGAGGGCACGGGCACACCCCTAAGAAAAAGCTTCAGGTGGGGCCGGCCGCCAGGCGTTCCGGGCGGTTACATCGGGGTAAAGCAGCAGTGATTGTTGTGATGCGCATAAACATAGGTCCGATACATCCAAGCACTCATGGTGCGTTGAAGCTCGTCGCCTATGTCGATGGCGACACGATACAGAAGATCGAGACCCACATCGGATTCCTTCACCGCGGCGTAGAGAAGCTCATGGAGAACAGGATATACATGCAGAATGCCGCATACGCAGAGAAGCTGGACTACCTCGCGCCGTTGAGCTGGGACGACCTTTACGTTTCTGCAGTGGAGCAGGCCACTGGAACGCAGGTGAAAGAGAAAGCTCAATACCTGCGCGTAATACTGCTTGAATTCCAGAGGATGGCAAGCCATCTTCTCTGGCTTGGCATGTTCTGCAATGACATAGGGCAATCATTAACGATGTTTATGTGGGCTTCCAGGGAGCGGGCCAAGATAATCAAGCTGCTCGAGGATGTTTCAGGCAACAGGATGTTCTACATGAACCTCAGGCTTGGAGGATTTAGCAGGAATATGCCGCGCGACTTCACTGAAAGGGCGTACGACCTCATAGGCTATCTAGAACAGAAACTAGCAGAATATCCAGAAGTGCTCGACTCAAACCCAATATTTATGGAACGCACGAAAGGCGTAGGCGTCTTGAGCAGGAAGGACGCAATCGACTGTGGAGTCTCTGGTCCTGTGCTTCGAGGTTCAGGCGTAAGTGCAGACGTCAGGAAGTCCAAACCTTATTACGTCTATGACAAGTTCAAGTTCATAGCGCCTATACGCAACACAGGCGACGCCTACAGCAGATACAGGGTAAGGTTCGAGGAGATGCACCAGAGTCTGGGCATAATAAAGCAGGCTCTTGACACGATGCCGCAAGAAGGCGATGCCCTGGGCTCGAAGATAAAGCTCCGCAGTAATGATGCAAATCCTGCTCCTATCACAGTAAGCAGGGAGCTGCCACGCGGAGAAGGTATGATATACATGGTGCCCGGAAAGCAGGGACCGTACAGGATATCACTGAGGTCTCCAGTATTCACAAACCTCTATGCGCTTTCAAGGATGTGCGAGGGTGCAAAGTTCGCCGATCTCTTCTCCATACTGGGCAGCCTTGACATTGTTCTCGGAGAAGTGGACCGTTAGCAAGGCCATCTTCTGAACATCAGCCCAATCTGTAGAGCTCTGCGGTGCCGTTCTTCGCATAAAGCACATACCCCCCATTACTGCGTATCTGATCAATGAAGTTTTGGTACTGGTTTGAGGTATTCGCATCTATGCTTGCATTTCTGTCGAAGTCCGCGAGTATGTATTGCGGTGTGAACCACGGCAAATAAATCGACAATGTGTTATTAAGTGGTCCAACAGGTATGATCTCAAAATACTTTCTCGCGTAAAGACGCGGCATTGTAAAGTATGGTGCCATTAGAGACGCGTTAGGAGATATCTTGCTTATGACGTAATTCAGCTCAGAATAATATTTTTCTTGCGTGGCGTTCACTTGAAACATAAAAGACTGGCCGAGATTTCCTGCGAATTCCGGCCTAACGAAAAGAGGAGACATGACTGTTAGAATCACGACAAAAACGATCATCGAGCTTGCAAAAACAGAGCTGAATAACGCACGCATCTTTCGCTGCTCCGTCATTCTTTTCATTGATAGTATTGTTGCGACTATTATGCTTCCTAATGCAAAGCTGAAGTATTGATTTGCAGTCATTGCGAATGACAAATTACCCATAACAAACACTTCCACTAGCCATGGGGATGTCAACACTATGCTTGTGAGCGGATCCAGCAAGGACGCGATGCCAAAACCCAGGAAAACTATGACAAGGCCGGTTACAATGTAGTACAAACCCCCCATTCCATATGCCATGCCAGCAAACTGTTCTGATCCGTTAAGAACGCCAATCAAAGTGTTCATCACATTCGAGTTAAAACTTATAACTCTGAGACTGGACGGCACTCCTGCGTATTCTGACGCATACGCGCTTGTCAAGTGCGCCGCAATTAGATTATAGGTAATTAATGCCACTAGAGATATAATTGTTATGATCAACGCAAACCGTACGTTATCTCTTCTAACCGATTTGTCCCTGTTGTGCAGGAACTCATACAAGCCGAGTCCGAGGCCCAGCGTCACACCCAAGAAAGGTGCGACCTCCATGCTGCCCAACAGTAGCAGCAGGGAAATGACCATCCTCCCCCTCTTTTTCTTCATGTAGAAATAAAATGTCAAAATATAGAACAGGATAATCAATGACTCTGGATGAAAGTCGAATATCAGCATGCTGTGAATACCGGGATTCAAGAAATACGCGGTTGCCAGCAATAGCGCCAACTTGCCATCCTTCAGCAGATTTCTAGCTACAAAAAACAAGACGAAGCCGGTTATGGAGAGCACCAAGGCCTGTATGAACACCAGGGTCAGCGGAGACTGAAAAACTGCATATGCTGGTAACATCATCAACAGGTCTGGCGCTATGTGGTTGCCGAATACCAGGTACTGAAGACCTCCGACAATTCCCGGATAATGCAGATGATAATACATGTCGTATACAAATCCTCCGAGATCTTCATATTCGTGGAATGTATTGTATGAATTTATTGAAAACATGAACCAGTATGCTGCGCTCGCAGCAGTGAAAACAATGGCAAGCGCGAGACAGACATCAAGTTTGTTTTTGGTGTTTTCTCCAGAAATTCTAGGCACAAAATATCCCACACTTTCTTATCATGCAGGGTTATAAAATATACTTTCCAGCATATGCATGTGCAGTTGATATTAGGTGCTTGCTTGAAATCGGATTATTTGAATTACTGTAATAATACCTGCTCTCAACTAGAGACATAACATAAAGAAGATTATAGACCGGCTTACTGAGATGTATTCTAGCGTCAACGTGATAGTCTCTGATGATGGATCCCGTGACGGTACAAAACGTATTGTGAATGTACTTGGGAACAGAAACAAGAATATCCTGCTGCTGGATAGGTCGCAGCACTGCATGTGTCCATAGCCTGCGAAAGCTTATTATTTCAAAACGCAGTAAGTACATGTTGATGATCAGATGGACCAAAAAAATGATAAGATGGAATGCAGGATGAAGATGTGGAAGATGCGGAAGGAAATGCTAGACTCAATGAGCGAGAAGGAACTCCGCGCATTTATTACAGGCTATATGATGGCCGAGTCAAAGATACTGAGAAAGCTTGGCTCCAAGTGCCACTGTGGAAGCGGTTGCGGTTCAGGATGCGGCTGCGGATCATCAGGATGCAACTGCAAGGACAGTTCCTGCGGGTGCAGCAGCAAATAATTCATTCGTGTCATAAAGGTGGGAATTAACTTCTCCCTCCTCATAACGTGACTTTGCAAGCTCAGCGTGCGCGCGGTTCAAACAGAATAAATAGTTATGCGTGAATACTATTACTATGGACAGGAACGAACTAGAAAAGATGACTAAGGAGTACCAGCTGCTTCAGGACCAGCTTCAGTCTCTTGCGATGCAGAAGGAGCAATTCTCGGCGCAGAAAGAGGACTACCGGCAGGCGCTTGCGGAGATAGAGAAGACAACAGGCAAGATCTACCTTGCAGTCGGCGGCGCGATGGTGGATGTTACAAAGGAGACTGCACTCAAGGACATAAAGGACAGGCATGAATCTGCCGAGATGAGGCTTGGCATAGCGAACAAGCAGTACGATGAACTGTCCAAGAAAGAGCAGGTTCTGAGAAGCGGTATAACCTCTGCGCTTAATGGGCTAAAGCAAGCATGATACAATGCGTGCAATCGACTTCACCGGACTGGGGCGCATAGTTAGCTCCCATAAAAACGCACGCACAATGATCACGTTCCACTCGATGGGTGACACCGATTCGGTCGCATCCGCGTTCTCGCTGGCATCTTATTTTCCTAATGCTACGATTGTCTCTCCAGACTTCATCACCTCCAACTCAAAGCACATATTGGAGAGGCTGGGCTTCGCTCCAGACGCGATAAAAGGGGCATTCGATGAAAGCGCGGAATTCATAGTGATGGTTGACGTCAACAATTTCGAGGATTGCGGTGCATTCAAGGGCAAACTGGCAGCCGCGACCCAAGAGATCCTGATTGTGGATCACCACGCCGCACAGAGCAACGGCAAGGACTCCCTCTTTTCGTTCAACGATGAAACATACAACTCGACATCGAGTACAATGTTCGATCTTCTCAAAGCACTAGGATCCAAGATTGATGGCAAGACTGCGGAGCTGCTCGCAGCAGGCATTGTGTCGGATTCTGCGGAGTTCAAGAACTCCACGCCGCACACGTTCGTGCAGATAGGCGAGCTGCTGAAGCTTGCAAACAAAGACTACCAGGCCCTGCTGCAGGACATGCGTCATACGATTGCGCCAGAGAACAGGATGGACGCAATAAAGAACCTGTTCGATTCTGAAGTCACGATAAGAAACGGCCTTGTCTTCATCATTGGCAAGGGCTTCCGCGCAAACATAGCCGCTGATGATGCGATCAGGATCGGAGCGGACGTTGCGCTGTTCTATTCAATAAGCAGCAATGAGATATCTTTTTCTGCAAGAATGAGGCCTCTTCTAGACAAAGAGCGGAACATACACCTGGGCAAGATGATGGTCTCTCTCGCTCCGATCATAAAAGGCCATGGAGGGGGACATCCATGCGCTGCAGGCGCTTACGGTAGCGGCACCAGCGCGGCGCTGGCATTTATCAACAGCTTCATGAATGCGATGCTGAATCCAAAGTCCTAAGTATTGTGATAAAATGCCGCAAAAAGAGCAAAAAGCAGATAAGGCGGAGAATACTGCCCCCCAAGATATGAAAAAATCGGAGGTCTCTGGATCAGATAGATCAGAAATGCTTGATATGTTAAAAAGAATCGAAGAGAGATCTGCTAAAGACGACTCATCCATCGATGATGAAGAACCTGATGAATCTGGACCAAGATCTGCTGATGCAGAGCTATGGGCATGTGACTGGACGATGCGGCGAATGAAAAGGTAGATCTTCTTTTGTTTACGGTTAAAAAGTTCATATTCTTTATCTTGGGCAATAAGAGAACTTTCAGTGCGAAGGAGTCTTAAGGCTTTTAAACTTCCAATCACATATATCGATGAGTTCATGAAGCTTGCCATCGTATCCGACCTGCACATAGGCTGTGACCGATTCGCGGAAGACGCCCTCGCACAGGCGAAAGAGGCTCTTGAGCTGGCGAGCGCGCAGGCCGACGCGATACTGCTCGCAGGGGACATCTTTGACAAGCGCTTTCCGAAGCCCGATGTCATAGCAGATGCGATAGACCTCTTCAGGCCTCTTGCAGACCGGCAATGGCCTGCAAAGGTGGAATCATTCACCTCAAAAAGCAACAAGGTCTACACGAAGCTGCCAGTCATCGCGATATCAGGCACGCACGAGCGTACCGCAGAAGGCAGGGACAACCCCCTTGGCCTTCTAGGGCTTGCGGGCTTCCTGATCGATACGAGCGAAGCAACCACGATCATCGAGAAGGACGGCGAGCGTGTTGCGATTTTCGGCTTGGGAGGCCTGTCAGAGGATCACGTCAGGGAAAAGATGGAAGAGCTGGATCCTAAGCCAGTGAGCGGAGCCTTCAACATCTTCATGTTCCACCAGTCTGTGTACGAGATCCTGCCATTCAACGAAGGATTCATACGTTATGACGAGCTGCCCAAAGGCTTCGACCTTTACCTATGCGGCCACATACACAGCAGGATAGAGGCATCAGTTCACGGCAGGAAGCTGCTCATACCTGGCAGCACTGTGCTTACGCAGTTCAAGGAAGCAGAGCAGGAGAAGAAGGGCTTCATGATCTTCGACACATCAACATACACCTACAACTTCAAGTACATAAATTCGAGGCGTTTTGTAGTAAAAGAGCTGCATTTCGACGGTGCAACCCCTACAGCAGTAACTGAATCATGCGAGGCAGCAATAGAACAGTCGCTTGCAGACGGTAAGGACAAGCCCATAATAAAGCTCAATCTGAAAGGCTCCATAGGTGCTGGGTTTTCTGGTGCTGACCTAGGCCTTCATGCAATTGCTGCGAAGTACTCCAACAAGGCAGTGCTGAACATCGACAGTTCCAAGCTGACAAGCCCCGAGATAGACGGGAGCACCGAAGCGATAAGGGATGGCAAGTTCGGGGGCATGAGCGTGAAAGAGCGCGGGATGAGCATACTCTACGAGAAGCTCAAGGAGCACAAGTTCGAAAGCGCAGACACCCAAAAGCTGTTCGAGATGCTGAGCGATACCTCAAACAAGGAAAAGGTCCTGAAAAGCGTGCTGGAGTTCCTCAGCGCGCAGCAGTAGCCTGCCTCTTCTGCTCTATCCCGAGGGTCTTGTTCACGAGCTCCGTCTTGCTGGCGTCTATGACCTCGTCAAGAAACTCCAGATGAGACACGTTGCACCTGCGCTCGTCCGGCCTCTTCGCCGTAATCACGTTGACGAAGTTGCCGTCTATCACTTTGGTTATCACTGCCCTGCTGCCGGCGTCGCGGCCGTATTTCTTTATGCACACCCTGCCGACCTGCAATATAGTATTTGTCATTTGAATCTACCTTTGTCCATCTCAAGCGTAAGCAGTGCTATCATGTCTACCTCTTCCTTTGTGGTGAATCTCTCGGTGTTCAGCTCAATGTCGAAGATGCCGTGGTCCATCACATCGATGCCGTAAAGCTTCTTGATGTTTCTTGCGGTGAGCCTGTCTTTCTTCCCGACCTCTTCCTTTGCACGTGCCATGCTGATCTTCCAGTCAACAGCGCGCCTCCGTACCCTCTCCTCAAAACTCGTGTTCAGCCATATTCGCAGCGTGGCGTCTTTGACAAACCACGGCCCCAGCCACGTTGTCACAACGCAGTTGTTCTCTCTTGCGAGCCTGACTACTTCCTTGTCAAAAGCATCAGCGTATTTCTTTGTAGACGTGGTCTCTGCCAGCCTGGTGTTGTCATCCTTTGCGTCTTTGGTCTCCGCCCTGAATTTCTTGAACGACGACATCGATTTCTTTGTGATATGCATTATGTTAAGCTTCTTCGCAAGCTCGTTCCCTATCGTTGTCTTGCCACTTGCGCTGAAGCCGCTTATGCATATCCTGATCATGGGCTCACTAGTGGGACATGCGCTGCAGCACAAAAACACGCTGCCTTATCCCTATCTCATCAAGCTTTATCTCTCCCTGCTCCACCCTGTTGCCGAGCTCTATGATCTTCGCAGTGCAGTTGGCGCACAGCGTGCCTCCGAACAGCCTGTTTGTGGTGCGCCTGCTCTTTCCGCCCTTCTTGCTGATTCCCTGAAGCTCAGACCTGCACACAGCGCAGTGCGGCATCGAAGGCTTCGCCCTCCTGTAGTGTATAACGTTCCTGTGCTTCGAGGTCACTCTCTGCACTTCCCTGAAGCTTCTTGATCTGTGTCTTGGGGCTGGCATAACAACATCTCTAAACAATATTCTGTGTGGAATAACCTCCTGCGCTGGAACGCTCGCGCGCTTCTTTCTCCTCCTGTGCCTTCTTCTTGTCGTACGCAAGCACCGCGAATGACGAGGCAAAACCCAGCACGAATACAACTATGAAGAACAACTGCAGCACTGACGCCTTGCTTGCAGAAGCGAACACCTGAGGCATGGCCACGACCATCTGCGGCATAATCCAATAATAGAGCACAAGGAATATCGGAAGTATCGCGAACATGGGCTTGAACTGTGACTTCATGCTCGTGGACATGAGCGGCATCAGCTCTGCCTGCTTCGCCTTCAGCTCCTCCTGCGTGGCGTTCCTCTTCACGAGCTCATTGAGCTCTTTTGAAATGCTTTTCATCCTTTCCTGTATCTCCCTGACTTTCTTAGGGTTGGTAAGTGTTCTCTGCAGCGCTATCGAAGTGAACGTGTACGCAACGGCTATCCCGAACACCAGGAGTTCTGCGTTAAATGGCAATACAGGTATTATCATGATATCACTTATGCATGTTTTCGTTCGGCGTGCCCTTGAAAGCATTGTCTATGTACCTTTTGAATCTCATTGCGCTCTCTTCCTGCATGTTCTCCTGGTTGAACAGCACGTAGAGCGGAGCATCGTACCGCTGCGCGATTGCAGACACCATTGAAACGTTTATCATGCGCTGCATGTCTATCATCTCTATGCTGTCCACGTCCCTCTGCCTGGTCGTGTCCCTCTCGCGCCTGAGTATGATGCTTTCCGTAGGCGCGTCTATGCAGATCACGCCCTTCAGCGAATCCTTCAGCCCTGAAATGACGTCGCCTGGAAGCCCTGGCATGAATCTGCCATGCTTGCTTATGCTTGCATGGGTGTCTATGATTACGTCTCCCTTCATCTTCGCAATTTCATTAAACACTTCACGTATGAGCTCCTGCCTTTCCTCGTTGCTCCTGCCGCGCATCGTATCGTGGTTGTCCTTTTCTGTCAGGTAGCCTTTCTTCTTTCCGACTTCCAGCATCATGTCTCCTACGTTGACCAGCGTGTACTCCTTACACAGCTTTGCTATCTTGTCCACTACTGTGGACTTTCCTGCGCCAGGAACGCCTACTACTATTACAGCCTGCATTCGATATCAACGAAACTCTATCTGCGGGTCAATCCTCTCCGCCCATGCCCTCCATGCCGCCTCTTGGACCTCCCGCCGGCGACTTGGCTCTTGAGCTTATTATATCATCTATGCGCATGATTATCTCTGCCGCTTCGCTGGCGCTTGAGATGACTTGCTCCTTGACCTTGAGCGGCTCCAGTATGCCGAGCTTGTTCATGTCCGCTATGGTGTTCCTTAGCACGTCGACGCCGTACACGCTCCCGTCCTTGCTCTTGTGCTTGCTCCTGAGATTCACCAGAGTGTCTATCGAGTCCAT
Source organism: uncultured Microcaldota archaeon (assembly GCA_903884115.1). Lineage (GTDB taxonomy): Archaea > Micrarchaeota > Micrarchaeia > Micrarchaeales > Micrarchaeaceae > CAISDH01. The sequence goes on from CAISDH010000055.1 coordinate 19,255, forward strand.
GCCTGCGTTCTCAGCAAGCGTCTTCGGCACCGCTGCCTCCAGGGCGTCCGCGAACTTCTGTATCGCGAGCTGCTCCCTGCCTCCGACATCCGCAGCGTAGTTCCTCATGCCGTTCGCAAGGTCCATCTCTATGCTGCCTCCTCCGACAACGTAGAATCCGCGCTCTGCGATGCTTGACACAGCTCCGATATCGTCAGTTATTGCGCGCTCGCCCTCGTCAACCACCTGTTGGGTGCCTCCGCGTATGAATATCGTCACGCTCTTCGGGTTCTTGCATTTCTCTACGAACACCATCTGTTCGCCGCTGATCTTGCGCTCTTCGACAATGCCTGCGAATCCGAGATCGGTGTTTGACAGGTCCTCAAGGCTTGTGACTATCTTGGCATTGGTTGCCCTCGCGAGCTTCTCGATGTCGCTCTTCTTCACCCTTCTCACTGCCATTATGCCTGCCTTTGCCATGAAGTGCTGCGCCACGTCGTCTATTCCTTTCTGCGTGAACACGACATTTGCGCCGCTCTTTGTCACCTTGTCGACCATGTCCCTGAGCGTGTGCTCCTCCTGCTGCAGATACTCCTGCATCTGGCCTGGGGCTGTTATATTTATCCTCGCGTCTGTCTCTGTCTTCTCTATCTCCAGAGCAATGTCCAGCAGTGCGATCTTCGCGTTGCTTATTGATTTCGGCATTCCCGGATGGGACACCTCCTTGTCTATTATGACTCCGTTCACGAGCTTTGTATCGCTCGCCCCTCCGCCTGCCTTCTTCTCTATCTTTATGAAGTCATGGTCTACGGTGATCTTTCCGTCCTGCACCGTCATGACCTGCTTTACTGCGCTTATGACGAGCTTGGCTATGGCGTGCTTTGTCGTGTCATCTCCCACGTTCTTCGATCCCATGGTCACGAACGCTATCTTCTCCAGCGTCTGTTCGTCGTCAAATGTCACCTTCCTCGCCCTTTCGTTTAGGATCTCCCTTCCCTTCTCAGCAGCCATCTTGTAGCCGTTGATTATTGTGGTCGGGTGTATGCCTTGCTCCACGAGATCGCCCGCTCCCTTGAGCAGCTCTCCGGCAAGTATGACCACCGTGGTCGTGCCGTCGCCGACCTCCTTGTCCTGCGTCTTCGCTATGTCAACCATGATCTTTGCGACCGGGTGCTCGACATTCATCTCATCGAGTATTGTTGCGCCATCGTTTGTTATGACGATGTCTCCAAGGTCACTCACTAGCATCTTGTCCATGCCCTTTGGACCGAGCGTTGTCTTTACCGCGTTGGCAACTGCCACTGCGACTGCAATGTTCGTCCTTTGGGCATCCCTGCCCAACAGCCTAGTGGAGCCTTCAGGAAGAAGTAATACCTGCTGACCTCCAATTTGATTTTCTGCCATTTTTATCACTTAACAATCAGAATATGCCATAACAAGAGCGAGCATACACTCTCTTTAGTAAACAACAGTATCTAATATATCATTAGGATATTTATACCTTACTAACGAGGCGTCAACCGTCGTTTTTTGTCCTTTTGTAGCAGTGCTGCGTCTGGCTGTTGGACTGCTTTTCTTGAAGGCGTTTGGCAGCCCAATCCATGACGGGATGAACTCTACGCCGATATAAAAACAGAAACAGGAATAACGGAACAAGCGCATATTGTATTAAATAGCTTTCTGCGCATAAGGTTATACTTTGATTTGAATTCAAGGTGTACACATGAAAATAAGCGATCTAAAGGTAGGAGCGAGCAATGTGTCATTGCAAGCTAAGGTTGTTCAGAAGGGCGACCCAAGAGAAGTAGTAACAAAATACGGCAAGAGGCTCAGCGTAGCTGACATAACTCTGCAGGACGACACAGGTTCAATTGCAATGTCCTTGTGGGGCGACGATATCGACACAGTCGATGTTGGCGACATGGTAGAGATTGCAAACGGCTATGTCAACGAGTTCAGGGGCACTCCCCAGCTTTCTACCGGAAAGTTCGGAAAGATAACCGTAGTCGAGAAAGGCTCTGGTGCAGGAGCTTCCGACGAAGGTGCCGAATCCTCTGAAGAAGACGCCTGAACAGTCTTTTCTTTTCCTTTTTTGTTCAATGCAGTGCAGTCGGTAGTGTGCGGCTGCAAGGAACAGACTCTCATACTGCTTGGATGTGCCCTTCTAGTCATTAACCATCTTGATTAACACCAGAAGCATTTTTAATTATTCCAAGAGAATTGATGCGATGAAAGTCAACAACCCAGAGATATCTGTAATCATACCTACGCTTAACGAAGAGAAATACATACCGCTAGTGCTTGAAGGCCTAAAGAAGCAGACTTTCAAGTCCTTTGAAACGATCGTTGTTGATGGCGGAAGCGAGGACAGGACAAGAGAAATAGCAAGAAAGTGCGCAACCGTCCTGATTGAAAGAAAGAATGGCGTGGGCTGTGCTAGGAATCTTGGCGCAGCGCACGCAAAGGGGCGCATACTCGTGTTCATAGATGCGGACACAAAGCCTTCAGCTAACCTGCTGGCTACATATGCGAAAGTGTTAAACGGAAATGATATTGTGGCATCGACAGGGCCTATAATGCCTTTGGAAAAGGCCGCAAGAAAGCTGAATCTGCCCTTCAAACTGGTTTCTGTGCTTATGTTGAGGTTCTCAATCCTGATTGGCAGGCCCTCCATCATAGGCTCTAACTTTGCGGTCAGGAAAAAGGTGTTCGACAAAGTCGGCGGGTTCGACGATAACCTGATAACCTATGAGGATTGGGATCTGTCAAACAGGCTAAAGAAAGTGGGAAAGATAAGATATTCCGAAGACGCACTTGCATACACAAGCGCAAGGCGGGTTCTTGCATGGGGTGTCACCCGCTATTTCTTCTATCATTTCGGGAACGTGTTCCTGTACCATATTTTCAAGAGGCCCAGAAGAAAGTATGAACAGGTAAGGTGAAAGATTTACTTCGCTTTCGTATTAGCAGATCATTGTTCACCGTGGTGAAACGGTTCCCATGTGAACCTATATATAAGGTTTCAACATAACCGATGCGATGAAAAAAAAGAACGTCATAGTATTGCTGCTTGACACTGCAAGGGTTGGCGATGCGTATGACAGTCGCGTCATGCCCACTGTTTCATACTTGGCAAGAAGCGCGTCCGTGTATTCGAACGCCATAGCTCCGGGCACGTGGACTGCAACTTCGCACGCTGCGCTGTTCACCGATCGCAGAGTTTCTGCCATACCTCAAGTATCCCGGGATTTCTTCAGGTGCAGGCCTGGCATCGATCCCTGGCTCGTGAGATTGCAGTTCCTTCCAAGCAACGCAGAAACGCTCGCAGCCAAGACCTCAAAGCTGGGCTATTCTTCCATGCTGCTGTCCAACAACCCTTTCTTGACGAGCTTCACGAACATAGCGGCAGGATTCGACAAGGTACACGACGTCTGGATGGATTCTAACTTGAAGTACAACAAGTCACTTGTCGACAGGGTCTCGTTTGTGATAAACGGCGGCGCCACCGCAAGAGAGCGAATGTACAAGATAACCGGCGCCATGACCCGGTTGATGCCCAAGCCTGTGCTGGACTCGCTGTATCTGCGCCTGAGGAACAGGCTCACCAGGGGTGTGGCATCCGCTGACGGTACTTACCAGCTTGACAGGGGCGCATCAGACGCCCTGAACACGCTGAAGCACTACCTCACCTATGATTATGCATACGATCCAAACTTCATATTCGCAAACTTCATCGAGCCGCATGAGAACTACCCTGCAAGCAAGTCAGTCCCGCAGGACAAATGGCTTTATCTCAGCGGCATAGAGGAAATGACAGAGGACGTCACAACTAAGCTCCACACTGCGTACCTGAAGAGGCTTCATTACCTGGATGGCATAGTGAAAAAGACATTAGGTCTGCTAAACAGTCATGGCTTGCTGGACAACGCCGCAGTGGTTCTGGCGTCTGACCACGGCCAGCTTTTCGGGGAACACAATCTGCTCTACCATGCGCTGCCACCATATGCGGGCATCGCGAAGGTGCCGCTTGTTATCGCCAATTACGAGAATGGAAAGCTGGTAAAGGCGCACAAGAGATTCGAAGACACTGTGAGCCTTCTCTCACTCCACAGAGCCATTCTCGGCGTGGCTTCCGGAAATGAAGAGAACATGGATCGCAGCATTAAGAAAGAGGCATATGCCGTATCAGAGCATACTGGAATATGCGAGGGGTGGGACGAGCAGCTGCTGTCTATGCTGAAGAACAGGTCAAGCTACGCCATGCGGATATACAAGGCCAAGTCCCTATGGAACAGGCATGCGACGTCCATATTCCACGGCAACCTGGAGCTGATGCACTTCTTCGACAACAGGAAGGACGAGCTCTACGATCTCGAGGCCGATCCCGACGAGCGCAACAACATAATAGATGCCAACAGGTCGACTGCGAGCGAATTGCTCAGGCGCGCTAACCTATCAGCTTGATTCTCGCTATGTAACTCTGGTTGCACGCAGCAGCCTGCCTCAGGCTAGAGTTTGATGCGCATATGCGCGCGGTGAATACGTTCGCGCTGCCTATTATCTCCTGCGCAACAGTGGAGCTGCCGTTGTGCATTTCATCAGTGATTTCTGCCCAATTCTTTCCTACTATCGCCTCTGGAGACACCAGGGCGCCTACCTGTATGCTCTTGTTTGCGAAGTCTATGAACGGGATGCTGCCTCTTATTTCCGAAGGCAACGCCGTGTTGTTCAGGTTGTACTTGCCGAATGTCGCATTTTGGATTGCAGTGGGCGTCTGCAGAGGCTTTTCGTTTGTTGTCATGACTTCCGCTTCTGAAAAGTTCAGCAGATTGCTGGAATAGCTCGAATTGTAGAACGTGAACGTCGCAGAGTTTGCAAATACGTCGCTAGCGTTTGATGTCGTGTAGTGCAGGCTTGTGAAATTGCCAAATCGCATCAGTGCAATCACAAGGCCCCAGCGCGTTATCGCGCAATAAGGACATGCGTCAGCTCCGACATACATGACCACAGGCTTTCCGTCTAAAACAAGAGCCGAGCCGTTCACTACGAGCGGAAGCCCTGACGCAGCTGCACCTATGCCGATTCCGTCCGCCAGCGTTCCGTTGTTTGCTATGCTGTAGAGCTGCGACATCAGCGCAGGGCTCACTTCCTGGCCGTCAAGCGATGTTATCGCGCTAACGCTTCCGCGCATGAAAAGCAGATAATACAGGACTCCGACTGCCACCAAGGCAACAACCACAGCGCAGATTATTGTTATTTTTTTCACAACATCGCCTACCAGCATGCTTCAATTATTGCCTAGACATCGCATACGAAAATATAATATCATACTGCAACAGAAAGTTTATAGCACAAACGCTGCACATAACACTTTATATACTTCAATGCGGAAGTTTGTTCGGGTGTGGCAATGAGTGAAGACTGCGTGATATGCAAGATTGTCGCAGGCAAGCTTCCATGCTACAAGATCTATGAGGACAAGGATCACATCGCATTCCTTGATATATTCCCCAACATAAAAGGGCAGACCGTTGTCGTGCCCAAGAAGCATCTCCGCAGCTACCTCTTCGACGTAAACATGCGCTACGTTGAGAATCTCATGCGTGCGTCAAAACGTGTTGCAAGGATTCTTGAAAAGAGTCTTCATGCATCAAGGATTAATCTCGTCTTTGAAGGTACGGGGATCAACCACCTTCATGCGAAGCTATATCCGGCAATATACCTCAGAGGCAAGCGCTTCAGGCAGATCGTCGCAGAAGAAAGGATGTATTTCGAAGCTTATCCAGGTTATGTGACTACTCTGATGGGCCCTAAAGCAAACAGCAACTATTTGAGAAAAATCCACAACGCTATCGTGCACACGCGGAATAAGACCGAGCGCAGCTGAACATCTACGGCGATATCCGCTTTCTGTCCCTTGGGAACATCGAGCATTCGCGGATGTTTTCCGAACCGGTTATCCTCATTGCAAATCTCTCAAGCCCTATGCTCCAGCCTGCGTGAGGCGGTGCCCCGCACCTGAACGCATTTATGTACCATGACTCGAAGTGCTCGGGGTTGAGTCCCTTCTTTTCAAGGGATTTTATGAGGAGCTCAGGTATGTGTATGCGCTGTGCTCCGCTTGATATTTCAAGCCCCCTATAGATAAAGTCGAAGCTGTTTGTCAGTTCAGGGCTGTCTGCCTTTGGCATGGAATAGAACGCCCTTATGGCTGCCGGGAATTCCTTTATCACCACCGCCTCGCCAAACTCCTTGTGTATTGCGCTCTCGTGCTCCCTTGTTATGTCGTTGCCAAATTCCAGAGCATGGCCCTTTTTGTGCAGCCTGTCCACAACCTCTGCGTACGTTACCGTCTTTACCTCAGGTACTTTGAGTTCCGGGGCCTTCAGCGTTTCAAGGTCTTTTCCGTTCTTTTCTTTGACCTCCTTTATTATCGATCTGACAGTCTCAGAAAGTATCTTTATCACATCTTCATGATCGGCGAATCCCATCTCGATGTCCATCTGCGTAGACTCGGTCAGATGATAGACTGTGTTTGACTTCTCAGCTCTCCATACTGGAGTGATCATCACGACCCTATCAAGCCCGCCGATGACCGCTAGTTGCTTGTACAGCTGCGGAGACTGCGCAAGGTATGCCTCCTTCTCGAAATATGCAATTGGGAACAGCTCGCTACCGCCCTCGCTCGCTTCTGCAATCACTGACGGTGGCCTTATCATAACGAAGCCTTGCGCCCTAAGCGTATCAAGGAATGTGCCCATTATCGTTGACTCTATATTGAATATTGCAGTGGGTTTTGCACGTCTGAGGTCTATGTATCTGTAGTCAAGCCTCACATCCAGGTCTATTGGCACTTTTCCTGTGATTTCGAATGGTATGTTCGTTGATAGTGGATTGAGGTTCACTATCTCCTTTGGAACAATCTCGAAGCCCGCCTTTGCCTCCTTGTTCGCCTTCAACACTCCCACAATCTTGACAACGCTCTCCTTAGGAAGTGACATCTGTTTCAGCAGGCTGTCTTTGGTGTCTCCAGCCTTGCCTATTATCTGCACCACTCCCGTCCTGTCCCTTAGGAGTAGGAATGTTATCTTGCCTGTCTCGCGCACCTCGTGGACCCATCCAGCAAGGACTACTTCCTTGCCATCCATACTCGCTGACAGCTGGTTAACGTAATGGCTCCTTATCAATTAAACACCTTAGACTATGCCTTTGGTGCTGCAAACAATTAAAGCTTTTGTAGGAGATTCATAGCCGTAGTGCTCCCATGCCTGATTACTGGAAGATAGACAAGGTCCTTCTGGACCGCATATGCCTGATATCTAAGCTGAAGCTCACAGACAAGGAGAAGGCGCTTTACATGAAGCAGCTGTCTCAGGTGCTTGACGTATTCAAGCAGCTGGATGAAGTAAAGGCAGACGCTACGCCGTCTTTCCAACCATGCAAGGTGGAGAACATCTGGCGTGATGACGTAGTTATTGATACCAAGTGGGATTCTCTGTCAAATTCAAAGAAAACCAAAACGGAAAATGGATACTTCAAAGGTCCGAAGATTGTTTAAATGTCAACAGCAACATACTCTGTTAAGGAACACCTCGAGCGTGTCAGGTCTGGAGAACTGGCGCTAGCGCCATTTATCAAAGACACTCTGGAAAAGTCAGAATCAATACAGAAGAAATACGGGCCATTTGTCACCATAAACAACTCTGTAAAGGCGCCTACCAGGAAAGGCGCGCTTTTTGGGCTGCCTATTTCTGTAAAGGACTGCATATGCACGAAAGGGCTGCAGACCACAGCAGGCTCCAAGATACTTGAAGGATACGTCCCTCCTTTCAATGCTACCTGCGTAGAGAAAATAGCGGCCGCAGGAGGAATGGTGCTGGGCAAGACGACACAGGACGAATTCGGTTTCGGAACTTTCAATGTCAATACCAAGTATTCCATACCGAAGAACCCCTCTGATACAGATAGAAGCTGCGGAGGCAGCAGCGGAGGTGCAGGTTGCCTGGCTGCAGCTGCAGATTTCCCCCATGTTGCACTGGCCGAATCAACAGGAGGCAGCATAACGGCACCGGCGGCGTTTACTGGCACTGTAGGCATAACTCCTACATATGGCAGGATCTCAAGATACGGGCTCATTGACTACTCAAACAGCATGGACAAGATTGGCATGATAGGAAGGTGCGTCTACGATACTGCTCTCGTGCTTTCTGTTGCGTCAGGGCATGACCCTCTTGATTCAACAAGCAGCAACCAACCAGTTCCTGATTTCACAGGATTTGTTGGGAAGAGCGTAGCAAAGCTCAAGATAGGCATGCCAAAAGAATATTTCTCGGAGGGTGTGGACAAGCGCATATCAAAATCGGTGCGCGACACTGCAGACAAGCTTGAAGAGTTGGGCGCATCTATAGAAGAGACCAGCCTTCCGCTGACCAAATATGCGCTGCCTTCTTACTATCTGATAGCTGTGAGCGAGGCCTCAACAAACCTGGCGAAGTACTGCGGCCTCAGGTATGGCATGCAGGAAGATACTGAAGGCAACTTCGATGAGTACTTCTCAAAGATACGGTCAGAATCATTCGGAGAAGAGGCAAAGCGCAGGATACTGATGGGTACCTACTCCAGAATGGCAGGATTCAGAGATGCATACTACCTCAAGGCGCTAAGGATACGCACAAAGATAATAGAGGAGTTCAGGACTGCATTCGGCAAGTACGACGCCTTGCTTTCGCCATCAATGCCCATACTGCCTCCTAAGTTCTCCGAGATAGCGAAGCTCACTCCGATACAGGTTTACGGTATGGATGTGCTTACGATAGCTCCAAACATGTCCGGCATGCCTACGCTGTCTGTACCCATAGGCAAGATAGACAATCTGCCTGTTGGTGTACAGTTAATAGCCAACCAGTTCGATGAGGGCACTCTGATGGCGCTGGGCAGCGCAATAGAGGGTTTTAATGGCAGTCATGATAGGACTTGAAATACACGTGCAGCTCAATACGGAGAGCAAGCTCTTCTGCAGCGACAGCTCTGACCTGAGAGGAAAGCGCCAGAACACGAACACATGCCCCATATGCCTGGGCTTTCCAGGATCCAAGCCTGTTCTAAACAAAAAAGCCCTTGATCTAGGCATGCTGATATCTTTGGCGCTCAACTGCGAGATATCCAAAAAATGCTTCTTCTCAAGAAAGACCTACTTCTATCCTGACATGTCCAAGAACTTCCAGATAACGCAGTACGAGGAGCCGCTTTCGACTGGAGGCGTGCTCACCATCAACGGTGCAAAGATCCGGATAAGGCGTGTCCACATAGAAGAGGACCCGGCGAAGCTTGTTCACGTGGGTGGGGACATAACCACCGCAAAATATGTGCTTATAGACTACAACAGATCGGGCATACCCCTGGCAGAAATCGTGACCGAGCCCGACTTCGAGAGCCCGAAGCAGGCACGCCTGTTCCTTGACAAGCTGCTTTCCATACTGGAGCATCTTGGCGCTTATGACTCTGGCAAAGAAGCCTCGATAAGAGTGGACGCTAACATATCTTTCGACGGCGGTGAGCGCGTCGAAGTGAAGAACATAACTGGATTCGAGAATGTGGAGAAGGCGCTGAACTTCGAGGTCATAAGGCAGAAGGGCCTTGCGCGCATGCAGGTGAAAGTGGAGCGTGAAACGCGCCACTTCGACGCCGAAAAGGGCAATACGGTGGGCTTGAGAAAGAAGGAATTCGAAGAAGACTATGGTTACATATTCGACCCCGACCTGCCCGTGATTGCAGTGAGCGACGAATGGCTGGCTCAAGTCAAGCGCAACATGCCGGAGCTTCCAGACCAGCGCACACGAAGATTCATATCAGAATACAAGCTGCCCGAGTATGCAGCGGGCGTTATCGTTTACACTGACAAGTACCTGGCAGATTTCTTCGAGGACTGCTGCAAGCTCTACAACAAGCCAGATCGGGTTGCAAACTGGACAACAAACTATCTGCTGAAGAGCCTCAACTGGCGTTCTGAGAAGATACGCAACTCTAAGGTCAAGGCTGGTACTTTCGTTGAGCTGCTCAAGCTCATCGACGCGAAACAGATTACGGAGCGCTATGCGAAGGAGTTGATAAAAACGTACGTTGATACCGGAACAGATCCAAGGGAGCTCATCAAGCATGAAAAACTACTTATATCTGAGAGTGCATTGAAGAAGGCAGTAGAAGAGGTTCTGAAAGAAAACAAAGCTGCAGTTGAAGATTTCAAGGCAGGAAAAGGAGGAGCATTGCAGTTTCTTATAGGTAAAGTTCTTGCGCTGACGAACAAGCAGGCAGATCCGAATCTTATAAGGAAGGCTTTGATGGCTTCTCTTAAGTAGATGCCTCGGTAGCTCAGCAGGTAGAGTGTCTGGCTGTTAACCAGAATGTCGCAGGTTCGAGTCCTGCCCGAGGCGCCTTATGTTTTTTCTGCAAACACAAGATTATTTAATTACTTAATCCAATTTTACTTCAAGCCTCGGTAGTGTAGTGGTCCAGCATTCGACCCTGTCAACATGTACGTGGCAGGACGGTTGCGACTTGGGTTCGAATCCCAACCGAGGCGTTTCATGCTAGACTTTCAGCTCTTATTATCTTTGCAGAAGCACAAACTCCCGCAAAAACAAACATATAAGTATCACTTAAATCAGACGGTGTTGTGTGATAGTGTGTCGAATAGGACAGAAGAGCTTCCAAAGCAGATTAGCACGCAATGGCTTACAACAAACGGCAATGATTACTGCATTATGAAATTCAACGTAGTGCTGACCTTCTCACAAACAAAAGCCCTGGCCGAAAGCGGTGGGATGTGCATGCTGGCCGCTGGAGACGCAGCGACAATAGGATACTGTAGAGAGTCGCGTCGTGTGATTGCGGTGGCATCGAACGGAGGCCATGCATACATAGATACGCCGGATGAGCACACCATAGTTTATTATAAAGAAGACGATTGGATGGCAGCATCCCAGCGCAGTCCTTCCGTTTCTGTGGCGATTTTTAAGTGCACCAACCATGATGCAAAGCAAGGAGACGCCAAATCACTTGTTAGAGAAGAAACTTAAATACAAAAATAGAATTCAGAAACTCATATAATTATAGACTAAATCATATCTTATGCGTGATGCAATGAATAACATGAACAATAAACAGGGAGAGCACAGGGCCCCAGACGCAATGCCGGCATGCAGGCAAGAAACTAGCAAGACGCAGAACAGTACAGAATCAAAGGTGCTGCTTCGGCAGAGCAGAGTCGACGACCAGTTTTTCCTGCAAGACCTAGATCACGAATAAACGGCCATTAAATTCAACAGCAGCGCTTCCTACCATAAAGCATTGAACTCCTCTTTACAACCTCTTTACAAAATGACAAACTTTCACAAACAAAATAACGTAAAGCGGAGCATATAAATATTTCCTAAATACCAGGCTATGCTGTGATAAAATGCCATCAAAGAATCAGGAGAAGCGAACTGCAGAGAAGGAAAAGGCCACTGCTCCTGTGCACAAAACCGTCCTGAACCTGGATGTCATGAAAGAAATGGCCCAGAAGCAACTGAAGCTTAGGCGCGATATAACCGGCACCCTGGACAGCAAACGCGGAGATGATATCGAACTGCCTTGACTGTAATGTATAAAATGTGATAAAATGACAAGCAATGCGTCAAGGGTAAGGGAATTTAGTTTAAACCAACTTGGAGTTTCTGCCCATATAGTGTATTTTGATTTCAAGGAGGTGAAGGAGGGCTTTGCTTTCCAGGAAGGTATGGGCTACATAAACAAGAGAGGGTACGTTGCACTGATTACGGAAGACAAACGTGAAGATATAATCACTTTTGGCAAGCTGCTGCCCCAGATCTTTCCAGAAGGCCATCTAAAAATGGGTAATGCGCTTAAAGTAGGTACGCAGGACCTCATAATAACGAAGATATTCCCTGCCACCAGCGTGCATGATGATATTGTAAGGCAGTTTGACAAGAAGATGCGCAAAGCGTGGCAGGAAGTTGACCAAAGCTACCAAGATAAGTACGAAGGTTGGCATGACTGGGCAGACGAGCAGATGGAAATAATAGGGAGTGTGCCCCTGCGTACGGACGAAAAACCAACAATGATGAACTTATTGGAACTGCCGAGAAAACAAAAGCCACCAGAAGATAATAACTAATACTCATTATCTCTTGTTCAGGATCGGCACATACAGGACTGAAACCTTCACAAAGTCTGCCTGTTGAACTGGTCCGTTACATAGCTTTCTTATAGGCTCTCAAGCAAAGAGCTAATGAGAGTTTCATGGCCGAGGGACAGAAGGAGAAGGCGCTGCGCGCCATGCGTGACCTTGAGCTATTCCACAAGCTCGTCTTCCTGAGAATGTCGCAGAGCGAGCGGAACCTGGGCCAGAAGCGCATGCTACTGAGGCTTTCAAGGCTCGAATCCAGGCATTCCAAGCGATGGACCTCTCTGCTTGAGAAGAAGCAGGAGGCGAAAAGCACCGCTGGCATGCGTTTCACAGTGTCCCTTCTGGAAGTCCTAAGTCGGATTGCCGGAGTTGCGCTGATAGTCAAGATGATGGAGCGGATAGAGAATAGCAGGTATTCGCATCTTGACCTTGTGCTCGCGAAGTCTCACGTGAGCAAGAAGCATCTTGCTGCCATCGACGCCATCAAATATGAGGAGGTGCGCACAGAGGATGCGCTTGAAGACATGATCATCAAGCGCGGTGCAGTGCTCGGCAACATACGCGACGTGACATTCGGCATGAGTGACGGCCTTGTGGAGGTGCTTGCGGCCGTGACAGGCCTTGGCGCGGCACTCCAGTCTGCCCCTCTTGTGTTTGTTGCAGGTCTAATAATCGCAGTTTCAGGCACTCTTTCAATGGCTTCCGGAGCCTACCTTTCCACGAACTACGAGTCTAATTTGAAGACGAAATCTCACAGATCAGAGGACAAATCAGAAGGCAAATCCGCAGGCAAGTCCGCATATTATGTCGGACTGTTCTTCTTCCTTGGCGCGCTATTCCCAATATCGCCATTCGCATTCGGCATAGGCGGCTATCCTGGCATACTGCTTTCCATGGCAATAACCCTTACCGTGCTCTCCATAGTCGCGGTTGTAATGGCAGTAGTCAGCGACACTGAGATATTCCCTAGCATGACAAAGACACTCCTGATATCATTGTGTGCCGTTGCCGTGACAGTGCTACTTGGCACATACACCAGAAGCGTCCTGCGCATAAACATATAAATAAGTTCTTCGGCAATTATCGATAAGTATAGTCCTATTTGTTGATTTTGGGGTGTGCATATGAAAGACGATAAGAAACTGGAAGAGGCCATAGCGCAGATAACCAAGCAGATGGAGATGCTCATAAACGACACGAGCGTTCCGAGGAACGTGAGGAGCGCAATAGGCGAGGCCAGGGAGAAGCTGAACAGCACCGATGAAGGCATCGTGAGGATATCAGGCGCAATATACTGCGTGGACGCTATAAGCACCGACATAAACCTGCCTCCTCAGGCAAGGACCGCGGTGTGGAACATACTGAGCATGCTCGAATCGATAAAGGCTGATTAGTGTGCCAAGCGCAGCGCTCAAGGAGCTCGTGGCGAAGCTCTCTAAGTCAGGCATACTGCTGAGCGCTGGTACGGACTCTTTCGAGATAGAGGAATCAGGGATAGAGAACATAGCGTCAAAGCTAATCGAGCGCCACAAGGGCGACACCACGCAGAGCATAGTCGGCAAGGAGGAGCTTGCCAACGTGGTAAAGGAGCTCGAATTGGAGAAGAGCCCGATGATCGTGGAGGCGATCCACGAATCGAATTTCAAACCTGTGGCTGCCGACATCGACGCACAGTACAGCATTGATGCGTCACCTGAGGAAGCGTCAGACGGCACTGTTGACAGCTTTGTGACATACTTCAGGAGCAGGCTCAAGAAGATAACCGCGATACTCAATAACAGAAGCAGCTTGCCGAGGCTTGCACCAAACCTTGAAACTCTCGGAACATACACCGCTGGAAGGGATGTCACGATTCTTGGCATGGTCTCGAACAAAATAGCAACGAAGAACGGCAATCTGCTAGTGATCCTTGAGGACGAGACTTCCACTGCCAAGCTGATCTTCATGCACAGCTCTGCGTCGCCTGCAGCTGAGCTGTTCGAGCAGGCGAATGCGATAGTGACGGACGAGGTCATAGCAGTTACGGGCAAGATATCCGGGCCGTTCGTGATTGTGAAAACGATCGTATGGCCTGACGTCCCGATAAAGGCGAAGAAGCAGGTGAAGGATGACGTGGCGATAGCCTTCATATCAGACATGCACATAGGCAGCAAGCTCTTCATGCAGGACAGGTTCGTGCGCTTCCTGAACTGGCTCAATGGCGGAGTAGAGGCGAAAAAGGAGCTCGCAGGCAAGGTCAAGTATATTGTCATAGGTGGCGATGTTGTCGACGGAATAGGCATCTACCCGAAGCAGGCGCAGGACCTCTCAGTGCTTGACATCTACACGCAGTACAGGATGTTCCTCAACTTCGTTGAAGCCATACCTGATTACATCCACGTGTTCGTGCTTCCGGGCAACCATGACGCTGTGCAGCTTGCAGAGCCCCAGCCCAGCATATCCAAGGACATGCTTGACAACTTCTCCAAGGACAACGTTCATTTCGTGTCAAACCCCTGCTATCTTACGCTCCACGGCATAGAGGTGCTTGCATATCATGGTGCGTCGCTGGATTCGATAATACGCGCAGTGCCTGGCTGCACGTATGCATATCCTGAAAGGGCGATGACAGAGATCTTGCGCCGCAGGCACCTGTCCCCGATATACGGCTTCAACGCAATAGTGCCAAGCCGGAACGACAGCCTTGTGATAGACAAGGTGCCTGACATACTCAACATGGGCCATTTGCATAGGAACGGCCTGAGCAACTACCATGGAGTTAACATACTGAATAGCGGGACATGGCAGGACCGTACTGACTACCAGGTGCTTCTTGGACACATGCCAACACCTTGCATCGCAAGCATATACGAGGCGTCACGCGGAGATTTCACAACGGTAAACTTCAACAGTTGATAACTTGTACGTGAATGACTATCTAGAGGTGCTGCAAAAAAGTTTCGGCGGCGCATTCACCGTAGCGCAGCAGGCACGCTCCAAAGGCTACGATCCCGAGAACTTCGTTGAGATAACTCCGGCACCAGACCTTGCTTCAAGAGTTGAAGGAATAATCGGCGTCGAGGGCCTTGCCCAGATAATACGGGCAAAGACTGGCACTTTAAGCAGGGAAGCTCTTGCGTTTGAGGTCGCAAAGGAGATATGCACGAACGAGAAGTTCTCGTCATTAAAGGTGCAGGATCGGCTGACGCTTGCAGTCCGCTCAGGCCTTGCCGTGCTCACCGAGGGCATCGTTGTGGCGCCGACAGAAGGCATACAGGGCGTGGAGCTGCACAAGACAGTGGAGGGAGCATACTATGCATCTGTGGTGTACTCCGGGCCAATCCGCAGCGCAGGGGGCACGAGCGTAGCGCTGTCAGTGGCGCTCGCAGATGTAGCAAGGAGGCTACTCGACATCGGGGATTACAAGGCACCTCTGACAGAAGTCGACCGCTACGTTGAAGAAATTCCTATTTATCACAGCCGTATTCACCTGCAGTACCTTCCCAGCGATTCAGACTTAAGAGCGCTAGTGGAAAACTGCCCCGTGTGCATAGACGGTCTGCCGACAGAGGACATGGAAGTGAGCGTGCACAGGAACATGGCCCGTCTTGACGCGGACGGCAAGCCGCAGCCCGTAACCAACCGGCTTCGGGGAGGGGTGGCGCTCGTGATGAGCAGCATAGCGCAGAAGGCAAAGAGCGTGCTCAAGCACACCAAGGCGAACGGCCTGGACTGGGGATGGCTCAACAACCTGATAAAGATAAACAAAGGAACGACGTCACAGTCAGTAGCCGATGACAAGGCGGAGTTCCTGCAGGAGCTCGTCGCGGGCAGGCCGATACTGGCCTATCCTGGTGCTGCTGGCGGCTTCAGGCTGCGCTACGGGAGGTCGCGTTTCACTGGCATCGCCTCAAAGGGCTTCAGCCCCGCAAGCATGATAATCCTGGATGACTTCATAGCATGCGGAACCCAGCTCCGCATAGAGAGACCGGGCAAGGGCTGCGTGGCGACGCCTGTCGACAGCATAGAGGGCCCTTTTGTCAAGCTTGCAAGCGGCGAGGCGCTTCGCATAGACAATGCACAGCAGGCGCAGGAGCTGAAAAGCCAAGTGAAAAAGATCATATCTGTCGGTGACCTGCTCGTCACTTATGGCGACTTCAAGAAGAGCAACACGCCTCTGATGCCCACAAGCTACGTTGAGGAGTTCTGGGAAGAGCAGCTGAGAAGCGCTGGCTGCTCCGAAGCCATAGCAGGCACGCCATCTTTCAAGCAGGCGATGGAGCTGTCCGAGAAGCACGGCGTGCCCATTCATCCACAGTACACTTACGATTACTCTGAAGTATCTACGGGCGCACTCCTGGATGTGGTAAGGGCGCTGGGTGCCGCAGAGATTGAGAAGTCAGGCAGCAGCATATTCGACGTGTCACTTGTCACTCTGAACAAGGGCGATGCAACAAGCACGGTCACAGCAACGCTTGAAAGGATGTGCTTGCCCCACAAAGAGTCAGAATCCAAGATAGAGATACAGAAAGACCACGCGCAGTGCATTCTTGCATCGCTGGGTTTCGTCAAGGGCAGGGCGCTCGTTACCGGCGCAGATATCGGCGCGCATGCCGAAAAGGCCCCGCTTGAAATCGTGAATGCAGTTGCGCCCTTCAAAGTGATGAAGCGCTCGACAAGGATAGGTGCAAGGATAGGCAGGCCCGAAAAGGCAAAGGAGAGGCGCATGCAGCCCGCTCCGCATGCGCTGTTCCCGATGGGAAGTACTGGAGGCAACGACAGAAGCCTGTTCAAGCTTTACGGGACAGAGAAACGCAAGATGGGTAACCGCGGCGTGGAACTTGATGTTGCGAACTACAGATGCGCACTGGGCAACGAGAGCATATGCGTTCCGTACTGCAAGAAGCACGGTGCAAGAGGGGTTCTGGAGCGCACCTGCATGAACTGCGGCAGGAAGGCAACCGGAAGCACATGCGCCGCATGCAGCGGCAAGACCATAGCAAGCAAGCTCAGGTCCGTGGATGTTGCTGCAATGATAGACAGCGCGATGGTGACCCTTGACATGCATGCACTGCCAAAGGGCTTGAAAGGCGTCAAAGGCCTCATCAACAAGGACAGGATACCTGAGATAATAGAGAAGGGCATACTGCGAGCCACGAACGGCGTGTTCGCCTACAAGGACGGCACCGCCAGGGTTGACGCAACGGACGTGCCGATCACGCACTTTTATCCTAAAGAATTCGGAATCACAGTCGAGCAGTTGAAACAGATGGGCTACGCCTCCGACTATCGGGGAAACGATCTTGTGGCTGAAACGCAGCTTGTAGAATTAATGCACCAGGATGTAATTCTTAACAGGCAAGGCGCAGAGTACCTCATAAAGGTGGCGAAGTTCATCGACGACCTTCTGGTAAAGGTGTACAAGCTGGAGCCGTTCTACAACACAAGCGCCGTGGACGACCTCCTGGGCCAGCTCGTGATAACGCTATCGCCGCACACATCAGCAGGCATGCTCTGCAGGGTCATAGGCTTCACAGACGCAAGGGTGGGCTTCGCGCATCCTTATGTCATATCTGCAAGAAGGAGGAACTGCGATGGTGACGAGGACACAACAATGCTGCTCATGGACGCGCTGCTAAACTTCTCGAAGAGGTACCTTCCAACAACAATAGGGGGTACGATGGACGCTCCGCTCGTACTTGTCCTGCGTGTGGATCCGAAGGAGGTAGACGACGAAGTGCACGACATGGAAGTGGTTGAGAGCTATGGGGTTGACTTCTACAACAAAACCCTTGAATCGGCATCTCCTGCAGATGTCCATATGGAGCTTGTAGGAAGCAGGCTGGGCAGCGGCAAGGAATACAGCAACCTGCTTTTCACCCACGAGAGCAGCGTGTATGCGATAGCGCAATCCCCGAAGAGGAGCATCTACACCAAGCTGGAGACGATGCGCGAGAAAGTGGAGCTGCAGTTCGCGCTGACCGACCGCCTATGCTCCATCAACAGGCCGGATG
Organism: uncultured Microcaldota archaeon; assembly: GCA_903884115.1. Taxonomy (GTDB): domain Archaea; phylum Micrarchaeota; class Micrarchaeia; order Micrarchaeales; family Micrarchaeaceae; genus CAISDH01. The sequence continues at coordinate 37,414 of CAISDH010000055.1, forward strand.
CGGCAAAGAGGCTTATACTGAGCCATTTCATACCCGACCTTATAGGCAACATGCACCTATTCTCAAAGCAGGGATTCCGCTGCATATCATGCAACGCCAAGTACAGGAGGGTGCCATTGGCAGGGAAGTGCACCAGGTGCAATACGGGCAAGCTTGTCCTGACAGTGTCAAGAGGAGGGATCGAGAAGTACCTTGTCATGGCGATAGATCTCGCGAACAGGTACGACCTAGAGCCGTACATCAAGCAGAGGCTCATGCTGATACGCGAGGAGATATTGAAAGTTTTCGGTGGCGGATTTGGGCCTGATGGGCCAGTCACAGCATCTGGACACCCTACCCGGCAGTTCAACCTCGCCAAGTTCATGTAATCAAGAAACCTGACATTGTATGTGCCGAAAACATGCAAAAATCAAAATTCGAAAGTTATATAGCCCTGTAGATTGAGGTATGCTCTCGAAAAGGCGACAAGATTGGTTAAATCGACGTTCCTGGTCTCATGCGCAGCGCTGTTGCTATTCGCAGGTCTTGCAAATGCGGGCTCTAACGCGCTTACAGTGACAGTATCTCCATTATACCCTCAGATATATCATTCAAACTCAGTGACATTCAACGCGATTGTCGTAGGCGGGACTCCTCCGTACGCCTATCAGTGGTATTCTAACGCAGCGTGCTCTATGGGCGGCTTCATGGGAGGCAAGGTGACTAACAGTCTCACAATCTCACTGAACAACGGCTACGGCGCATATAATTTCTGCGTGTCTGTCAAGGACTCCGCTAATGCAGTAGTGACTGCGATTGACACTGCCTATGCGATCTCATTTGCTACTCCCGTTCTTCAGGCATCAATAACATCCTCCGCGAACGTCGTAGACGTCTCACAATCGGTGACGCTCACTGCGAATGTGATCGGAGGCGTGCCTCCTTATGCCTATCAGTGGTATGCTGGCCGGACACCGAACGCTGGTTGCGTTGACTTTGATGGAGGTGCGATCAGCAACGTGCTGACAACGCAGCTTAACAACGGCTATGGCTCATTCGAATGGTGCGTGCAGGTCACGGACTCTGCGAACACCATGACGGAAGCAAACTATACCATCTCTGTCGTCTCGCCTGCAAGCACCACAACAACAAGCGTAACGACCGTATCCCCGACCACCTCTGTGAATGCGACAACAACAGTGTCCATAGGCGGCCCATCGACTTCGGTCAGCCCTACTCCCTTGACCGGAGCCATAGGTGCCTGCCCATTCAACATCTCTCTTTCCGCACCTTATCAGTTCTATCTATCTCCTCCATCCATAGCCTTCCATTACACCGCAGCGACGACCGGATCATGCGCTCCGACTGCGCCTTTCAGCGGAAAGATCAGCCTATTCTACAACAGGTCATTAAGCGCCACTGAAACCCTGCCTGTGCCGGTGCCGCAATTGCAGCTAGGGAAAACAAACGGCACGATAAGCATAAACAGCACAAACCTGGCGCCTGGAGTATATGGGGTGCAATTCTACTTCTACTCATCCAACTATCAGAACAGCGGAACTGCGAGCTTCTATATAATCAAACCCGCAGAGCTGCTGATAACCAACTTCACTGTGCAGCCAGCCAGCGTAACGCTGGGCTCCAGCCCGTCATTAATCCAGGACTTGTCAAACATTGGCGGCCTGGGTTCGACCAATACGACTCTCAATATAGGGATATCCGGGCCCAACGGATTCTATAATGTCATACACCAAAAACTGGGCACCATAGGCAAAGGCAACGCACAGACCGTCATAACGCAGCTTGCGGGTGATGGCGTTGTTTCAGGCATGTATTCTGTGAATGATAATGTGTCTTTCTCAAGCAACCTTACCGCGAGCAACGTGACATACCGCTCCGGTACGTTGTTCTCCAATACCCAAAAAGGGGTTTATACTGTGCTCTACAATGCCAGCAGCGCATACAACTTTTCAGGAGGGCTGCCAGTCCCGCCGTCTAAAATAGGGCCCATATCCATTCTGAGCCTCCCTGTTTACACTCGCGTGCTAATTGGCAACACAACAACAGGCTACTTGGGCGTGGCTAATGCAAAGAACTCAACAGTCAGCATGATTATTACAACACCTAACGTGTCTTATGGCAAGCTTACCACCTCAATAAAATCTTTCTTCGTCAATGAGGGTACATCGGAATATGTGCAATTCGTGTTTGTCCCGTACATGAATGCAACTCCTGGGATCTATACAGACCCCATTCGCATAAGTGCGGATTATCTGGGCGCCATCACAAACGGCACGGTATATCTGGTATTCGACATTGAGAAGAAGAGCTCTGCTGTTGTGAATTTCGACATGCAAGAGGAGATGATGAATTATGGCAAGAACCTTGGAGTTTCCATTGACGTGTACAACCCGACCAGCAGGGCCCTCAACAATACTGTGATGTATGTAAAGTTTCCATCATTCGCTGCGCCAACAAACGACATATTGCTGACTGGGGTGCAGGCAAACGAAACCGCTTCCGGAGGCGAGACGTCGTTGGAATGGCTGATGTCATTCATACAGCCAGGCCGTTCGGTCCAGCTTGGCTATTCCGTGTCAAACGTGACTGACCTTCCTCTGCTGCTTGGACCATTCACCAATCTGGCATCGACTTCGGGATCGACCGCCCCAACTTTTACTCTCATAAACATGGCGCCAGAGAAATTGGTGCTCGGCGAGAATGTAACCCTGACGGTAAGCGGCCTCTATCAGGGCGCGTACCAGTCCGGCGTGACTCTGCGTCTCTCATCGACTTCTGCGAACGTGGTAGATCCGGTGCAGATAATACCAAATGTCATGCAGTCGCAGATCATCAGCGTCCCATTCACAATAGTGCCTGCCACTATAGGGAACTCAACACTCGATTTTTCCGTAAAGGGGCAGGGCATAAACAAGACCTATTCCATACCGCTAATCATCACGCAAAAATACACTGCCCTGACGCGCTTTGTCGATATGATAGAAAGTAACGTTCAATTGCTCGTTGCCACTGCGCTCGTTGTGGCTCTGTTGTTAGCGCTCCTGCAGGTCGCAACCGAGGCGCTTCCCAAGTCCATATTGATCGAGCAGTGCACCGAGTCTACGTCCAACGCGGCGATGCGCAAGTACAACTACGACCATGTATTTGAGCTATTGTCCAAACCGGCGGATGAGAAAGAGAACAAAATGCGGCTAAAGTGCGTCCCGGTCAAATGGGGCATTTTCACGCCCCTAAACAAGAGGGACGTGAGGATCATCAACGATTCGGGTCACCTGACCATATACACGCGCGGAGCTGTGGCAAACAAGCTGAAAGCATGCCTGAAACTCAACAAATTGCAGTTTGTGGCTCTGATGACAAAGTAGCCTGCCTGACAAACTGCGCAATTACTGTTGCGGTGAGCGGTCCAATTCACTGTTACTGTTAAACTTGTTGGTTTTTGTCCCCAAATTAAGGCAATAAAAAGACTTTTATAGGTGTTCTGCCTTTTAAATTAAGCATAACATTGGATGGGGGTCTGATATTGTGCGCACTGTTACGAGGGGATATGATAAACAGTAGTCTATTCAGAGCATTAGCTTTGATTTCTCTGCTTGTAGGCATGCTTTTATTTGCGACAAATATCACATTTGCAGCAAGTTGCGGAACTCTTCCATCAAGCGTGTCTTCGCTTGTAGTATCGTGCTATCCTGTAAACATAGTCAACACACAGACATCCCCTACCTCTTCTGGCCTGCAGCTAGAGTTATCAAACTATCCTACAAACGCGCTAGCAGGCAACACCTTTGTGTACAACTCTGTTTCCGGTGCGCAGATGCCGGCATGGGTCGAGTCCAGCAGCATAGTGTGGGTGAACCTTGGCGCAAACACAATATCCGCCAGTTCCTCGGCAAACGGCATTTATTATGTGGCAGTCGGCAGCTCAGGCACGAACTTCTTCACTTCTGGCAACAACATAGGCGAAGCGCCGCAACTGTCTGGCAGCAACACTGCAACAGGATACGGCACCTATGATAATGGCGCAAGCGTGTTCACACAGTATGGTGGAAAGAGCTGGGCATCTTTCACATCTGAGAACGGCATATGGTTGACGTCAAACGGCTTCTTACAGCAAATGTCAACAACAGCAGGAGCTACAACAAATGGCGGCGCATCTGAAGTCATAACTGGCACTTCTTACTCTGTGACCGGCAACTACATTCTAGAGCAGGCATTTAACTATTCTAACAACGCAATCGCAAGAGTAGGTATAATTGCAGACGGAACTGTTGGTACTGCGAATGACGTCTATTCTTATAGGTTCATCGGCCAACAGAACAGCAACGGTGCCGGATTCTTGAGCTTCTTGAATGACCAAGTGACATGGGTCGTAAACAACAACTACCAAGGTGCCATGAGCACGCCCTACACTATGTCTGTGACCGATGCTGCAGGCACATGGAGCGGAAATCTCCTCTCTGGTTACAATATTGGCGGAAGTGTATTAACGAGCCTTGCACCGACAGCGTACTCAACAGCAAATGGTAAAGGTGCTACGACAGGCTATGTTGGTATAAGTGCATCATGGTACAATGGCGCCAACACAGTGGCCAACCCGATAAATGTCCAGTGGTTCAGGATGCGAACGTATCCACCCAGTGGCGTAATGCCGACCGTGAGCTATCGGGCTGCTATATCTCCTCCGTCTTCTCCATCAACAACAGGTGCGACAATAAATAGCGGACAGGCCAACACGATAACCGCTAGCTGGGTAGGGGGCGTGCCGAACTTCGTTGTCACGCTGTTCTCAGGTGTATCATCAACATGTTCGTCTGACACCACTGTCGCGAACACGGCATCAGGCATCTCAGGGCAATCAACGACATTCGTTGTCTCTCCATCCAGCAGCACATACTATTGCATAGGTGTCATGGGTTCGGACTCAGGAGTAGCAAACCAGATCATTGCAAATCAAATAGTGGTAAATGCCGCGCCTTCACTTTCATCCACCGTAGGCTACAACTCATTTGTGACCAGCGGTACCACTACACCTACCTCACTAAGCACAAGCGGTCCCTACACCTCAAATTTCTTCGTAATATCCGGCAATGCTAAAACAGGGAGCTCTACTCCCACAAACACTGTTTCAAATACCATAGTTGACATCAGCTCCACTATCATTCATAACACCGGACCCAATAGATATTTGAACACCTCCGTGATAGGGCACGGCGCAGCGGTAGGAACGATAACATACAGCACATGCTCCAACGGCTGCGGCACTGTACTGGCCGCTGTCGCAGCGAACGTTATATACACTGCCAATACTGTGAACGGTGACTTTTATCAAATAAGCGGAGCCACTGCTTCATCAACAACCTACACCTTGACCTTTCCTGTGGCCACCAGCAACAGTTTTGTTATAATATTGTATTCTATTGGCGGCCACACCTTCAATGTAGCACCAGCAACTAGTGCAACCGGCTGTTCTTTAGTGCAGAACACCGCAAGCGGCACCGTAGCAGCAGCAGCGATAACTGTCTGCAATAGCATTGCAGCGGGAACCTACACTGCAAACCTGATAACTCCTACAGCTACAACTCTCGGGAGCTATGCAATTGGCGCATATGTCTTCAGCCCATACACCGTCACGCTTGATGACACTCCTGCAGCTGCAGGAACAATAACACCTAACGGGATAACTCCCCAGTCAAATGGAAACACAATAACAATAATCGGAACAAACACAGTGACTGCAAATCCCGCCACTACTTATTCATTCAACAACTGGATTGTCAGCGATGCAAATATTCTAGTTGCGAACACGCTCGCACCAACCACGGCAATTACCGTGGAGGGTTCTGGCACGCTTACAGCAAATTACCTGTACAGTGTTAACACTCTCAAAGCAACTCCAAATCCTTACACGCTTACCAACACAACAATAGACGTTACGCAGATATCGCTTGCAAACACTGTCATTTCTAATGGCCATCTTGGTACAACTTCCTACACAGGCAACTGGTTCTGGATCCCGCCTGCTTCATCCAACATAGCGCTTGGAAATACGATAGTGGCTGCACTGCCCACTACAAACAATGCACTAACCCTGACAATAAACGCAGTCTCGTCAAACAGCTTGAAGATGTCTTTCAACGGAATAGTCTACTATGCGAATGCCATAGGCATAAACACCATATACGGAACCTGGACTTTCAACGCCTTCGCTAGCGATGCGAACCACGACATCAGTCCAAGCCCTGCTCTTACAAATACCCTAACAGTCAACCCTAAAATATCAATAACAAGTGTCTGGTCATCGAACAACATAGCAGACCAACTACAGTACGAAACAATAACCGGTTCATGGACAGGAGGGACCTCAGGATTCACCGCCAACTTCTACATCACGAACACGATCAACGGCAACGTTATCGCCAATTCCTTGACAGCAGCGACATCACCTGCGACATTCACCTTCCAGGTGCCGCAAACGAACAATGCACTCGATACGCCTCAGATTACGTTCACAGTTACTGACAGTGTAAGCGGTTCCGCATCAACGACCAATACAATAGGATTCAATTCCGTACTTGTCGCAGCTGCCCCTACTGCGTCCAACACTGTAATAGACAGCGGCCAATACTCGACATTCACAGCACACCCCTCAGGAGGAACAACCGCATACTCATATCTCTGGTATTCCGGTACGTCCGCCACCTGCTCATCTGATACGCCGCTCACAGGAAACACCGCAGCGACCTTTACAACACAACCTTCATCCTCATCAACATATTATTGTTACCGGCTGACGGACAGTGCATCAACGAACAATGTTGTATATTCCTCAGGTCTGCAGATAACAGTCAACGCACTCCCAACAATATCGATCTCGCCGTCAACCCAGACTGTTGACGCGGGCATGTCCGTGACATTCACCAACACTACCTCAGGAGGCACCAAACCGTACGCATTCTCTTACACTTACAGCCCGACAACAGGCGTCTCAAGGGCAGGGAACGCGATAACGTTCGCGAATTCAGGCACCTACAACATATTCGAGACCGTGACCGACAACCTCGGATCTGTCGCCAACTCGGTCAACTCAGTAATAACAGTCAACTCGCTCCCGACGATCTCAATTTCGCCGACAA
>CAISDH010000056.1 GCA_903884115.1 uncultured Microcaldota archaeon
AACGAGTTTGGAACCGTTCCCGGCAACGGTAAGAGACGGCTGGTACGTGGCATCTTCCGTGCCGTCGATGGCCGTGCTGGTGGTCACGGTATAGGTATGGCCATTGAGATTAAATGTTGTCGCTCCGCGTGCTACGACTACTTTATTGGTTGTAACATTGCCTGTAAAATTGACTGTTGATGAAGTGCCGGCTCCGCTGTCAAAGACCGCGGTGTCGGTTGCGCCTGGCACAGCACCAACATCCCAACTGGCACCATCGGAAAAATTTCCTGAAGTCACGTTCCAAGTATTAACAGGATTGGCTAATAAGGTAATAGAATAAAGAGCAGTGCTCCACTGCGAACCGACAGGCGCGGTGTGGTCATAGAGATAATAGGTAATGGTTATATTGGCATCGGTCACTGTAAAGAGCGCAAAACCGTATTTTGCATCCTCTCGATAGGTCATAGTTAAAGCTGGATCCGTCGGCGTACTAAGCAAGTCAAGTGGAGCACCGCCATTGCCGATCATGTTCTGGTAAATAATGTTTCCGTTGCTATCCAGAGCTGTCCCCACCTGCACATCGTGCACATGGCTACATAGATACATCTTCGCGCCATTCGTGCCGAGAGAATCCCAGAACACCTTACGATCAGCTGCCCCTTGGAGACTTGTACTCCCATAAAAGTCTCCCTGTTTATCCAGATAATATACCGGCTCATGAGCCATCACGAAAGTATAGCGTGTGGGCGCTGTCTTGCTCAGTTGTTTGTCCAGCCACGCTTGGTCTATTTTATAATAGTTGCTGCCGCCTTGCTGGGTGGAATTATAATAAAAGTAATCATCCACTCCGACTACGCGGATGTTTTTTAGGCCAAGGTTCCAGCTATATCCTACCTGGTTATCACTGGAACCGTTGTTGGGACCATTCTGGGGGACGCTTGAGCCCATGGCATTAAAATACGCCTGCATTAAGCTGGGTACCGTCGGCTTATCCGTCTTCCCTCCGTTTTCGTGATTGCCGCGTATGGGATATATGGGGATCCCGGCGGCATAGATTGCCCCCATCCCGAGATCAGATTTGAAATTTGCGAATTGAGTTGCGTAGGGGATCCTGGGGTTGGCTGGATCTGGAGAATCAGACAGTTCATCGCCATTGACGAGATCGCCGCTCACGAAGACTGCTTGCGGGCTCAGAGAAACTATTTTAGTAGCTATTGCAGGTAAGTAGGCACTAACTCCTGTAGTTGTCGTGTCCTCGTCTCGAACGTCTCCTGCGACCGCAAATGTCCAGGTATTTGTGGCATAGGCGTTGCTACACAATAAAGAATTGCAACACAGAACAACGAGGAAGATCAGAATAATCGGGGTGCGTGCCATAATTAGATTGAGATTGTAGAGCTTTCGTCTTCCCAGAGCCAATCGTTTCTTCGCTTCTCTGAGCCTCTATGTAAAAAAGGGGTCGATTCCCTAAAATTACATAGTTGTTTCGTCCGATAAAGAAATTATCAGGGCTGTTTTACAAATGAATGTCATCAATGGGTTTTGCATGATGACAGAGAGAAGAGATAAAAAATGCGCGGATGCATTCGCCGTTGCCCCTGTTTTTACTTCTTCTCAAAAGGGTAGATGATTTTCCAATCGTCCTTCATGCTCACAACGGTCCAGCCTTTGGCCAAGGCTTCGTC
>CAISDH010000057.1 GCA_903884115.1 uncultured Microcaldota archaeon
CTCTTTTCGGCCCTTATGTTTGCAAGTGGCACTTCGGATGCACAGTCAAGCCAGTTCACGAAACTACACATAGGCAATAACTTAACAAGCGGGCTGTTCACAGTCCAGTTTCAGAATCTCGGACATCCGAACTCTGCTAACGTCAGTTCTGCATTAATGGCAATATATTACAATGGCGTAATGGTTAACTCCACTATAGTCACCCCACCAAATACCAACAAGTTAAATATAAACGGACAGACTTTGTATGTTTCCGTCAACCAAACATTTAATGGCTATTCATATCAAAGGTGGGCAACTGTGGCGCTGTCTGTGAATGAACCACCAACAGCAGTCACGACTACCATACCTGTCTTATTCTCAGTTTCTCCAAATCCACCCACAATAAGCAGCCACATAATCAGTATAGGCCAGACTGCAGCGTTAAATACGACAGTAAGTGGCGGTGTTACTCCGTATAGTGGACGCTATATGTTTACGATGCCAAATTCATCCACATCAGTATGCGCTTCCCCATCTTCATGCATGGCATATGCATATTCTGGATGGCCCGAATTAAGCGGAGGCACACTCGGATTGATTGTCATGCCTCTAAACAGCTTTGAAGTCGAATTTAAGACCACAGATCCCTACGTATCGCAATGCACTCTGATAACAAACCTCACAACTTCAGACGCCCTATTTTCTGCACCAGGCCCATGCCACGTAATCGCAGGATTGAATTCAGGAGAAAAAATATTCGGAGTGTGGACCTTCACTGCTAGCGCCGGAGATCATACGTACTTTGGTTTTCTAACAACTGATAATTACACTACTACTGAAAATGTGTCTGTTACTATAGCTCCGGCAGCAACAACGGCAGCAACCACCACCTCTACAACAACAATTCCTGCAACGACTTCAATACAACTAATCCCTTCAGCACTATCCAAGGTGTACGTCGGAGGTAATCTAACAAGCGGGCCGTTCACAGTCCAACTTCAGGACCTTGGAGTGGCGAACACAAACGGAATAAGTCCTGCAGCAATAGCAATATACTACAACGGCGTAATGACCAACTCGATTTCAGTAACGCCTCCAAGTAACACAGAATTCACAATCAGCGGACAAAACCTGTACGTTAACGTCAGCCAAACGTACGCAGGATACTACTCGTATCAGAAGTGGGCGTTGATGGGAATTTCCTTATCTTGGCCTACCATAACTACAACAGTCAATACAACGAGCACTACACCAACAACAATTCCAAGCAGTTCTCCCACAGGCAGCCAGAACGCCATATCACAGATTGTATCGGGAATAGTCAGCTTCTTTAAGGGACTGTTCAGATCCATATAAGCTCATTACAGTAAAAGGGAGTCAGGGACACACATAGACGTGGAGCACTAATGCCGCAATCTAAGACAGAGTCGCCAGTTCTTAGAGGTTAAAATGCGAGCGAGGAACCACAGTATTTGATAACGTTTGCTAGGGTTTATTGTGGTTCGACGTGGTAGGCCAATTGATAGCGGAGTACAAATCTCATACCGACGACAAACAACCCCATCCGTCGACAAAAAACATACGTGGGGGGCCGGAGATTTGGACTCCGATCGCCAGCGCCCAAGGCTGGTAGTCTGCCAGGTTAGCGTAGCCCCCCGATGATAACGCATCTATTGTTAGGAAAGCTTATTAAAATGCCTTTGCTAAGTACTATTGCTTTTTGTGGTTCTATGCGAATGGACCTTCCGTGGACTGAAAAATATAGGCCTAAGAGTCTGAAAGAGGTCATCGGGCAGAAGCTCATAGTAGACCGGCTGAGCTCCTTTGTTGCGAAGGGGAACTTCCCTAACATGATATTTGCAGGCCCACCAGGCATTGGAAAGACGACATGCGCTGTGGCGCTGGCGAACGAGCTCTACAAGGACAACCTTGAGGGCGCGTTCCGCGAGCTCAACGCGAGCGACGAGCGCGGCATTGACGTGATACGCGGCGCTGTCAAGGAGTTCGCAAAGACCATATCAGTGACGCATGCGCCAATAAAGATAATATTCCTTGATGAGGCGGACGCGCTGACAGCGGATGCGCAGCACGCGCTAAGAAGAACAATGGAGATGTTCGCGGCCGAGACGAGGTTCATACTCAGCGCGAACTATGCGAGCAAGATAATCGAGCCCATACAGAGCAGGTGCGTTGTGTTCAGGTTCAAGCCGTTGGTAGAGGCGGAGATGAAGCAGTACATAACCCGCATAAAGGACGGCGAGAACCTTGAGATTGACGACAAGGCGGCGAATGCGCTGATCTACGTCAGCGACGGCGACCTTAGGAAGCTTATAAACGTGCTGCAGAGCGCAGCAATACAGAGCAGGAAGATCACGGACTCCAGCGTGTACGACATAGCTGCAAGGGCAAGGCCTGACGAGGTGGTCGCAATGCTCAGGTGTGCGGTATCTGGGGACATGACCACTGCAAGGAGCGAACTCGACAAGCTTATGATAATGCACGGTATGAGCGCAGAAGACATACTGATGCAGTGCTACAGGGAGGTGCAGAACATCGGCATCGACGAGCACATGAAACTGGGCATCATCAAGGAGATAGGCGAATGCAACTTCAGGGTGGTGGAGGGCGCGAACGAGCGCATACAACTGGAGGCCATGCTTGCCAGCGTCGCGCTTCTGAAGCCGGCGCACTAAGCCAGCGATTCAACAAAAGCAATGCAGATGATGACATAGCAACAATCAAGCAAATCGTAGAGAAGCTGAACGATGACCCTACAGAGGCAAACTGGAAGGCATTCGAAAGAGGGGCAAGGAAGATCGGCATAAAGTACCACCGTATATTCTGCCCGGCAGGCTCTGGCAGTAAACCTAAAAAGGCGCAGGCGTATGCGGTGCTCTACGATGCAAAGTATAGGTCGCTGTTCAGGATGCCAATGTATGACAAGTCAGGCAAAAAGCTAAGCGGGGTTGCCGAATACCTAGAAGGGCTTGCACTGAACACCAGGGTAGAGGAACAGCTGACGATCCAGCAGGACAAGGAAAGGGAGCACATGGCGCAGAAGCTGAGGTCGCTGGGCTACATGTAATTCCTTTGCAGCGATCAGACAAATGCAACGGATGAGTACGCCACAACGCTTGAGTAATCGCCGGTCGACTCTCCGGAATTCGAATAATTCAGCAATATGCCAGAATGTGCGCCCGTGCCCTTCGCGAAAAGCATGGCGACGGTTATCGGCCCGAATCCGCAGATGCTGTCATCAAGAGAGTCTACAAGACCGTTGAATGCAACAGGGTCCATGCGCTTCAGCGCATCGAGAAGCTTCATGTCCTTGGCTTTCGCAACGTCCGCAGGCTCGTAATGGTCGAAGTCAGAGCTCGCAAGAACAACGACTTTCCTGCCCAGGGAGCGCGATGCCTTTAATATCGAGTCGGCAAGCAGCTCGCTGGACCCTATGGACTGGTCGCCGAGGCACACGAAGCAGAACCTCTTGCCTGCCAGCACGCGCTGAAGGAACGGCAGCTGCACCTCTATGGAGTGCTCGTCTTTGTGCGCATCCTCGTCCAGGTATATATTTTCCGATGTGCTTGCGATTGCGTTCGAGAGCTCTTTGTCGTTTGCTGCGACCCCAAGCGGAGTCTCCCAATCAGAAGCAGATACTGCAATGGGAGCGCCCTGCCCAGTGTGGTTTGGCCCTACGACAACCACGCTGTCCACTGAATCCATGTTTCTATTGTACTGCATTGCCTTGTATGCGAATGCTGCGGTCTTTCCAGAATACGCATAGCCGGCATGCGGAGAGACATACGCCACGGCAGCCTCAACGGCTTTCTGGTCTACTTCTGCAGAACCGAGTGCGCCATCGATGAACTTGGATATTTCGCTCTTGCTGTCAGGGTAAAAACTGCCTGCGAACGCGCTCTTTCGCATATCAACACTTCTACGTCAACCCTTGCCGTACTTCAGATCCTGCAGGGATGCCCTTGCAGCCAGCGCAGCCTTGGCCCCGCTGCCCGCGGCAGTGACTGCCTGCCTGTAAACCTTGTCAGCAGCATCTCCGGCAACGAACACTCCTGCAATCTCTGTCTTTACCTCGTCCTTGGTCATGATGTACCCCTGATCGTCTAGCTGCAGTTTGCCCTGCAGGAAGCCGGTATTCGGAGTGTAGCCTATTGCAACGAACACGCCGTCTGTCTTGATGGCGGACGTGTCGTTTGTCTTGAGGTTCTTCACTCTCACGCTTGTAACCTTGCTGGTGCCGATCACTTCTTCTATCACACTGTTCAATACAAGCTTTATCTTGCTGTTTGACGTGACGCGCTCCTGCATTATCTTGCTCGCCCTGAACTCGTCCCTTCTGTGCACTATGGTGACGCTGCTCGCGAACTTTGAGATGAATAGCGCATCTTCCATCGCAGTGTCCCCGCCTCCGACCACTATCACGCTCTTGTTCTTGTAGAACGGCGCATCGCATGTGGCGCAGTTGCTCACGCCCTTGCCTATGAATTTCTTCTCCGATTCAAGGCCAAGCCACTTGGCAGATGCTCCAGGCGCGAGTATGACGCTGTTCGCAAGGTATGTATCAGAACCTGCCACAACCTTGAAGGGCAGGGTCTTGAAGTCAACTGCAGTGACAAGACCGTCAACGAACCTTGTGCCGAACTTCTTGGCCTGCGCCATGAAGCGCGCCATGAGCTCGGTGCCCAGCACACCATCAGGAAAGCCAGGATAATTCTCAACCGTGCTTGTCAGCGTAAGCTGGCCGCCCTGCTCTATGCCTGTTATCACCATCGGCTTGAAGTCCTCCCTGGACAAGTAGATTGCGGCGGTGTACCCTGCTGGGCCGGATCCCACTATTATTACGTCTTCGACACTGGGCAAAAAAACACTGCAGAGCTATTGACTGCGCAAGTAATTAAAAGCTTCCCAGAGAATACGCGATGGCGACAGAATGCTATGCGTCAATAACATGAACATAGCGCTAGACAGAAGAGAGTCAGGAAGCGACCTCGACTTCATATCTCACGCGCACAGCGACCACACATCAGCTGTGAGAAGCTCGCAGTACATATTGGCGAGCAGCGAGACAATGCAGCTTCTTGGGCAGGAGAACAAAGCATATGCCACGCTGAAAGTAGGAGACAATGCCCAGTTCAGCCTGCTTGATTCAGGACACATGCTCGGGGCGAAACAGCTGCGCATTGACAACACGGAGAGCGGGGAACGCACGGTGTACACAGGGGACTACAAGATGCAGGAGTCCCGGACTACAAAGCGCATAGAAATCGCCAGTGCAGACACTGTGATCGTAGATTCGACATATCCAGAGCCGGGCATGCTGTTCGACGACAGAAACGAGGTTGAGTCGTGCCTGCAGGACTGGACAAGGAACAAGCTCCGCTACGGCATAGTGCTGTTCAGCGCGTACGCAATGGGCAAGTCCCAAGAAATAATCGCACTACTGAACGAGATAGGCATCACGCCATTGGTGAGCAAGAGGATAAGCGCTGCGAACAGGGTGTACCGCAACTGCGGAATAAACATAGAGTACGCATCGGCATATGATGATGCCAGCGACTACGAGTCGATCACCAGGGACAATTTCGTGGGCGTAACTGATTCTCGCGATGTGGGAGGGCTGGGACGCACGCTGAGCGGCATACATGAGAAGCGCGTGTTCACCGCTGTTGCGACCGGTTTTGCCAAGAAGTTCAAGTTCGACACCGACGCGCAGTTCGCGCTCAGCGACCATGCAGACTTCAAGCAGTGCACTGATTACATAGATGCGACGGAAGCAAAGCACGTCATGACGTACGGCCAATGTGCGGAAATCCTTGCCGAAAACCTTCACAGGGCAGGGTATGCTGCAGCTCCCTTGCAAGCAAGCAGGAAACAGGTTAAGCAGTCTATTTTGCAGCCCTAGACTTGCTGCACACGCTTTTCATCAGGGAATCGAATTCGCGCTTCGTGTTCTTGTACTCGTTGTGCAGCGATTTGTTTCCCATGCTCATCTCCTGCTGCGTGTAGAGTATGACATCGTACAGGTCTGCAAGCTTGACAATCTTGCTTTCGATCGTCTTCCTTGCGTTGTATTCTTCGAACAATGAATAGATCTTGCTCGATGTCTTCTTGTCATTCAGCTTGGCAAGCGCATAGTTCATGGTTATCTTCTCAAGCCCTTCGAGCTGCTCCCTCAGGCCCCTGCTGACCTCGCCGTAATCGTATTTAGAGTCGTGAGGAAGATCCCCGCTTATCGCCTCAGGAACGTCGTGTATCAGGGCAAGCTTTATCACCCGGCCTGAATCGTTCCGCACTCCATGGTTGTTAAGATACTCGGACAGCACCATCGATATGAATGCGACGTCGCCGATGTGCTCCATGACGGTCTGCCGTATTATGAACTTGCGGGTGCTGTACCTTGTTATTGAAGACAGCCTGCCGATCACGTACGACAGGTACCTGTTCACGTTCTTGTTGAGTTGATCCACCATGCACACTACCTGTAAGATAAATGGGCCCGCGGAGATTTGAACTCCGGACCTCCCGATTATCAGTCGGGCGCTCCAACCAGGCTTTCAGCCTTGCATTTTGACTTACATCAACGTGCAAGTAAGCTACGAGCCCCAAATACAATGTGACTTTTCAGCTTTAAGAGTTTTGCTTTCTCTACTCCAACATAACCTCTGACACTTTTCCAAGAGGCGTGTCCTCATGGAACACCTGGGTCTGGAAACTGTAGACGTTGACATTGGGCTGCGACCAGTAGTTAGGGCTCAGGCCGGCCTTTACGCACGCCTGCTCTAGGAATGTCTTCTTGTCCCAGTGCTGCTCCACTGCTACGATAGGCAGCAGAAGCCCGCTGTACATGCCGTATTCCACTATGATGCCATCCCTTCCTACTTTTATCGAATTGAGCCTGTTGCGGCTGCCTCCCTTGATGAGTTCGGGTTTCGAGAGCAGGCTTATCTCAACAACGAGGGAGTCAAGCTCCCTTTTTGAGACGGGCACGAACCTTGGGTCTTCGAACGCTGCAGCAATTGCGGCGTCGACTATGCTCTCGTTGAGCGAAGCCACTGCATTAGGGAAGCCTATGCAGCCCCGCAGCTCCTTTGTCGGGTAGAACTCGAGAGTCACGAATACGCCGTGCTTCTCGCTGAAATGGGCTATGCTGTCGACCACGATCTTCTTGTTGAAGCGCGGGTTTATGATGAAGAGCTCTATGCTGCTCCTTGCTGCCTTCACAAGCTCTTCGCCCTGCTTTGCGCTGTACAGGTGCATGTTCATGACTTGTGAGGTAAAGCTTTAATAGAATACATCTAGATGTAGGCATATGGGCAGGCAGATCAGGCTGCAGGAAGGAAGCGATTTAAAAGGCAGCACTCATAAGACTGCGTCTTCCGCACGCCGAGGCACAGAGGATATCTTAATGGAACCTTCAGCTGTTTCATCATCTGGGCGCAGGAAGCTAGTCATATTCACAGACGGAGCGGCCAGGGGGAATCCCGGGCCTAGCGCCTCGGGCTACATGGTCTTCGAGAACGGAAAGCTTGTAAAGAAATACGCATTCTATAACGGCAGCGCCACGAACAACACAGCAGAGTACAATGCGATAATCGCCGCGCTGGAATGGTGCGTCGAGAATGTCAGCGACACCCATAGCACCTGGATAACGCTGAACTCCGACAGCGAACTCGTGGTAAGGCAGATGAAAGGGGAGTACAAGACAAAGTCGGATCTGTTGAAAGCACTGCATAATAAGGCAGATGAGCTGGCAGGAGCGCTCGGGAACGTAGAGTTTGCAAATCTCAGAAGGAGCAACAAGTACATAAGCGCCGTGGACAAATCGCTTAATGCCCTTCTTGACAATTACGAAAGCGACAATCAGCGCGCGGCAGGGAAACCAAGCACATAAATACGTTATGAAATAATTGTGATAGTATGGCTGACAAGCTACCGGAGAAGCAGGAGCAGAAACCCCCAGCCGCAGAGCCAGGCAAAGTCAGCGAAGCGCATGAAGTGCCGATAGAGGCCAAGGAGCACTGGCGCAAGGGCAACGCGCTGTTCGAGGAGAGCAAGTTCGAAGATGCGATCAAGGAATACAACGAAGCCATGAAGATAGACAGCAAGTATGCTGATGCTTATTTCAACAGGGCGCTGACAGAGAGGCTGACGCAGGATTATTCCGGTGCCAAGAGAGACCTCGAGGTCGTGATGGAGCTCCAGCCGAAAAGCGCAGACGCGCCGCTTCTCATCGGAGACATAGCCGAGAGCGTCAACGATTTTACAGGTGCAAAGTATTGGTATGAGAGATCACTTGCCAACAACCCAGACTATGCCGAGGCAAAGAACAGGCTGGAGCAGATAGACCAGAAGCTGCACATAGATGTAGGCGAGGGGCCTGCAGCCGGTGCAAAGTGGGACCCGAAGGAATCGCAGAAATATGAAGAGAAAGATGTGGTCATAGAGGAAGGACAGATCAAGAAGGTGCCTTTCTTCAAGTCGACAAGCAAGCTTGACACATACATAGGCCAAAAGAAGGCCAAGGCGTTTCTGCAAGACAACATCATACTTGCGATAAAGAGGCCCGACCTCTTCAAGAAATACGGCAAGAAGATGGGTGTGGGTCTCTTGTTCTACGGGCCACCAGGATCGGGAAAGACACACCTGGTAAAGGCGATAGCAGGAGAGTCCGGAGCCAATGTGATAATAGCGCAGATAAACCAGATAGTGGACATGTACACGGGCAACACTGAGAAGAACCTGCACGCCATATTCGAGCAGGCAAGGAAGAACACGCCGTGCATAATATTCTTCGACGAGCTCGACGCCTTAGGTACGAAGCGTTCTGGCGGAGGCGGGGACGGAGGCGGCGAGAGCAACTCCATAAGGCTTGCGATAAACCAGTTCCTGACTGAGATGAGCGGCGTTGATGAGAACCCAGAAGGCATATATGTCGTGGGCGCCACAAACCAGCCATGGGACATAGATCCGGCATTGAAGAGGAGCGGAAGATTTGGAGACACACTATACATCAAGGCGCCAGGATACCGCGACAGGAAGCAGATGTTCGACCTTAACACCAAGAACGCGCCAAGGAAGAAAATCAACTTCGGAAGGCTTGCAAGGGCCACGATGGGATGGTCGCCTGCAGACATAACGCGCGTAGCAGACAGGGCAAAGATGCTGCCGCTTCTCCATGAGTACGCGATGAATACTTCAAGGTTGCTAACAACAGATGACGTGCTAAACGTGATAAGGGACAAGGACTACGCCGGGAGCTCCCTGGACGAGTGGTTCCAGATGGTCAAGAAGGACGTGATAAGCAAGACGGAGACGCAGATCGTTGATGGAAAGAAGCAGGAGATCGTCAAGGAGGGCAAGCTCGAGCCTGCGGAGAAGATCCTCTACAAGGCGCTGGTAAGGGACATAAAGAACAACACCAGCCCCATAACCATCTTTATGAAGAAGTTCATGCGCTGGTGGGCACTGCACGCATTCTAGACTTGTTTACGGAATCACAGCGAGCAGGGAACAAAGGGCACGCCCAGACTGCACATGCAGGGTTCCGAAGACGAAGCCACACCAGCAGAGATCATCTGATGGCAGTGGTGTCCGTCGTAGTCTTTATCGGAGGCGATTTCGGAAGCTCCTTGCTTTTCAATTCTTTTTCAAGAGTCGCTATGTTCTGCAATAGAACAGTGGACAGCGCTTTTGCAGTGGTCCGCGTTATCACATATTCGCCGATAGGCTTCTGCTTCATCATGTCTAGGAAGATTATTCCTATCTGGCCTTCCTTCTCTATTTCGCCCTTCGGACCCTTCGATGCCTTCAATTTTATTATGACGGCTACCTCGTCCGCAAAGTAAGGTTTTATGTTTGTTTTTGTCAGATCTATGTTTATAGATTGTCCCGTTTCCATATGTCCAGGTTCCATATTTACCATTAAGTATTCTGCACGAACATTTTAAAGCTATTGCAGCGTCTCAGATTAGCAAGAAAGGCACCGCATGAAACACGATAGGCGATAGATTTGGAGAAAGGGAAGTACATAGTATTCGCAGACCATAGGTTTGCCGAGGAAGCGGACAAAGAGCTTCAGAAGCTGTTCCCTACAGCATACAAAGGAGAGAAAGCAGGGAAGAACGAGCAGTCCTTCATGGCAAGGATAGGCGGAGACAGGGACAGGACGCTCGCAGCCATAAAGGCGGAAAAGCTTTCGTTTGTGGATGCGGTAATCCCGATCGACGCGGAAATAGGGCGCACAGAGAAGGATTATGAAAAGATAATAGACGCGACAAGAGGACTTCTAGACAAGACGAGCACGTTCAAGATAGAGGTAAAGCAAATGAATTCTAAGCTCGACGAGCGGGCAAAATCGATCGAGGTGAAAATAGGAAGCGCACTTGAAGCTGAAGGATTCCATCCCGACCTCAAAAATCCAGAGACGATAGCGTATGTTGTTCTTCTGAAAGACAAGACAGCCGTAGGGGCCATCGGGAAGGATCAGATTGAGAACTATTATCTGGACCGTTTCAGATCTATGCAGAAAGAAAGGGCAGGCAAAGTCAACCGTGCGGAATTCAAGCTTGGAGAGGCCATTGAATTCTTCAACGTTGACCTTTCGAAGGTCAGGCGCGCACTGGATATGGGAGCATCTCCCGGAGGCTGGACGCATTACCTTGTCACGCATGGAATAAAAGTCGTGGCGATAGACAAGGCGCTGCTGGATTATGAGAAGATATGCAAAGCAGGCAATGTCCTGGTCCTTACTGACAAAGAGGAACGATCTTCGATTGAAAGCTTATTGAAAAATTACGGAGTTAAATTTGCAGATATAGACGATGCAGACATCAAGTTCGATAGCTATGCGGCAATCCACATAAAAATGAACTCCAAATACATCAAAAAAGATCTGCTTAATCGCATAGGAAGATTCGACCTCCTCGCAATAGATACGAACACCTCAGCATCAGACAGCGCCGAAATTGCTGACTCGCTGTCCGGAAGCCTGAATGCCAATGCCAACCTGATAATGACAATAAAGCTCTTCGGCAGCAACGTGGAGAAGCAGATCACGGCTGCGAAGTCAGGGCTTTCCAAGAGCTTCGAGACGCTGGGAATCAAGAAGCTTCCTCACAACAGGGACGAGTTGACCTTGTACGCAAGGAAACACGGCAAATAAACGATGGACAAAAGGAATTTACTCTAGCTCTTCCTTTCCTTCCGATGACTGATGCTGCTTCTTGCCTGAAGCCTCATCCGGGCCTTTCTGGATTGCAGTAAGGCCTGTGCGCGAGATGTCCTTGATCCCGTAGCCCTGCACGAGCTTGACGAAGTCATCTATCCTGTCGGAGTCGCCTATGACTTCCACAGTTGTAGAGTCCTTAGTAACATCAACAGTTCTGGCACCATATGCCTGCACGAAATGGGTTATGTCTGCCATTGACTTCTGATCAGGAGTCGCCACTCTTATCAGGGCAAGCTCCCGTATCACGGCAGTATTTGGCCGCAGCTCTGTGATCTTTATCACATCCAGCAGCTTCGCCAGCTGCTTTATGAGCTGCTCCGTGATGCGTTCGTCGCCGTTGACCACTATGGTCATCTTCGACAGCCCTGGCCGCGCTATGCGCCCGACGGTCAGGCTCTCTATGTTGAACCCCCTGCGCCGGAACATGTTGGATGCCCTGAAGAGCACTCCGGGCTTGTTCTCGACTATGACGGATATGATGTGGCTAGTGTTACTCATGGTCTACACCTATCCTCGCACTGCTCGCAGGACCATAAAGAATGTCTTTCAGGCCCATGCCAGGAGGGACAAACGGGAAGACATCGTCCTCTGAGGAGACAGGGACGTCTATGATGGTCGGGCCGTCGCTTGCGATGCCGTCCATCAGGGCCTTCTCAAGTTCCTTGACTGAATGCACGCGCATGCCTGCTGCGCCGTAGGCCTCAGCAAGCTTCACGAAATCAGGGGTATCCTTGAATTTCACCGATGAGTACCTGCGATTGTAGAACATCCGCTGCCACTGCTCCACAAGCCCCAATGATCTGTTGTTCAGTATCACTACAGTCACAGGTATCTGCTCTTCCACGCACACGGCGAGAGAGTTTTCGGTCATGCAGAAACTGCCGTCTCCGGCAAGATCAACGACAGGCACGTCAGGCTTCGCAACTTTGGCGCCTATGGCAGCGGGGAATCCGAACCCCATAGTCCCAAGGCCCGTGGAAGTGATCCATGTCCGCGGTTCTGCCACTTTGTAATTAATCGCCGCGAACATCTGGTGCTTTCCTACTTCGGTTGCGAGGATCCCTTTCGGAGGCAGCACTTCACGTATTTTCCTTATTACAATTGCAGTGTTAAGGCCCGATGCTACCGGACTTGACTCGTTTTTCAGCTCGGCCCGGACCAAATCAAGCCTCTGAAGCCATGGCGAGCTCTTGCCTTTCTGAACAATTCGGGTCTTCAAGACCTCGTATATCTTTGCAAGCGTGATCCCTGCATCGCCAACTATTGGCAGATCCACTGCCTTGTTCTTGCCTATCTCAGACGGATCCACGTCTATGTGTATTATCTTTGCATCAGGGCAGAATTCTTTTACATTTCCAGTCGACCTGTCCGAGAATCTGACGCCCACTGCAAGAAGGCAGTCCGTTTCCAGGATGAGCTTGTTGGCCTCTGCAGTGCCATGCATGCCTATCGGTCCCAGAGACAACGGGTGGTTCTCAGGGAACGCGCCCTTGCCTATCAAGGAAGTTACAACGGGAGCCATGAGAAGCTCGGCTATCTTGCGGAACGGTTCGGCAGCGTTGCTAAGGATTATGCCGCCTCCGCCCCATAGGACGGGCCGCTTAGCATTGGCCAGAAGGTCTGCCGCCTTCTCCACTTGAAGCGGGTGCGGAGACGTCACTGGCTTGTAGCCCTGCACAACGACGCTCTCTGGAAAAGAGATGTCCATCCTTTCCTGCTGCACGTCCTTTGGAACGTCTACGATCACCGGACCAGGCCTGCCCGTTGACGCTATGTAGAATGCCTTCTTTATGTCTCGGGGGACCTCAGTCGCGCTCATTGGCTGGAATGTGTATTTCGTTATCGCAGAGGTTATGCCTATGATATCCACTTCCTGGAACGAGTCAGTCCCTATCAGCGACCTGGTCACCTGGCCGGTTATTGCCACAATCGGAGAAGAGTCCAGGTACGCAGTAGCTATCCCGGTCACAAGATTAGTCGCTCCCGGTCCCGATGTGGCCATGCACACGCCGACATTGCCGCTTGCCCTTGCGTAGCCGTCCGCCATGTGCGCAGCGCACTGTTCGTGCCTGCAGAGGATGTGCCGAATGCCGCTGTTTGGCAATTCATCGTAAATAGGAAGGCTTGCGCCTCCGGGTATTCCGAATATTGTAGACACTCCTTCCTTCTTCAGAGCCTCAAGCAACGCCTTTGCGCCAGTCATCTCAGCCATGCAAGCATACCCGATTTAAAAATATTCCATATCTGCGCATATATATGGCCTTTGTACAAGTGCCCCTTTTTCAGAATGCGCCCGTTTAGCGTAACTGCTGGGTCATGGTTACTACACGAGCAGTACATACGCTTAGTCAGTGCTTGCTTGCGAGATACTTGTTAACAAGCTCTACCGCGCGCTCTATGCTCTTCTTTATGTCAGCGCGCGTCCTTGCGCCTGTGCATATGACCTTGCCGTTCTTGAACAGCAGCAGTGCAGCCTTCGGGTCGTGCACCTTGAATATCGCGCCTGGGAACTGCTCGGGCTCGTAGTCTATGTCATGCGATAGCTTGGCCAGGTAGTACAGGTCAAGGTCGCAGCCCAGCTCTGCCTTCGCCACAATGTTCTCCACTCTGTAAGTAGGCTTGAGCACAACGTGCTTGTGCTTAGGTAAAAATCCCTGCGTACGCTTCTTCGCCATTAATTGCACCGTTCTATATTCTGTGCAAGCCTTTAAATAGTCTCTTCGCAACAATAATTCGCGATGATTATATGAGTAAGAAGTCTGCAGGATTCCTCAGGGGCAAGACAAGAGTCATGGCAAGGCACCGCAAGCCGTCGAAGCTGCGGGTGCGCGATCTGGTCAAGAGCTTCAGCATAGGCGACAGCGTGGTGGTGCTGCAGAACGGCGACATGGGCAATGCGCCGCACATGCGCTACCGCGGCAAGACAGGGAAGGTGATGGAGAGGCGCGGATCTGCATATGTCATAAAGCTTCACATGCTTGATTCCTGGAAGACGCTGGTAGTTCCTGCCGTGCACCTCCAGAAGGCAGGCTGAGACACTTTTTTCAGCCAGAAAGACAGCACACAGGTTGTGAACAGTAGCCGATGGAAAGAACGGCGCTACTCCTTTTTCCAGACATATATTTGCAAAACCGCCTACCCGTCTGAAGAGTTAGCAGCGTGGATGACTGAGAGGCTGGATGCGCTAGGTTATTCGCCAACAGAGTAGAATCTCCACTTTCCTAGGGTCAGAACTTCGGCCTGTAGGGCTTTGTGAACATGTAGAAGCGCTCGTCTCCGCGCAGCTCTGCCAGGATCCTCTCTGTTATGAGCTTTGCAGGGTCCTGCAGCAAGGCGACCCTTGCGCTTATGTCCGCGAAGCTCTCGAATTTCTTCTCTTCCCTTGCCTTGAGAATTGACTCAAGGTGCTTCTTCCCTATGCCAGGAAGCAGCTCAAGCGCGTGCTGCCTCATGTTGAGCGCGCCCGCATTGTTGAACACATCAACAAAGTGCTTCTCGTCAGCTTTCACGATCTTCATGACCATGTTAGGCAGCTCGTTCTTCGCCGTCTGCGTGAGCTCCTCGTAGTCTATCCTTGACTTTATAAGCAGAATCTTGTCGCGCTCTTCCTTGCCTATGTAGACGCGCTCCCCGAACACCATCTTGGCATCCGGCTTTGGCGTGGCCTCAAGCATGGTGAACATCGACTCGCCCAGAAGCTGCACAACAGGCTCAGCCCTGTGCGTGAACGATTTGCCACTCTGCAAGAAGTCCAGAACGTACGCATAATCTTCTCTTCGCTCCTCCATGTTGTTCCACCTAAGTCAATTCCACCCTTAACCCTTGGTTATGGCAAGTATCTTTGCCAGCTCTTCCTCGCTGAAAACCTTGCCCTCCTGCATGATAACCTGCTTTAGCAGCACTGTGTTCTTTGGCATGATCTCCAGAAGCTTGATGACTGACCTCTCGCTCAGTATGCCCAGCTTCTCAAGCTCGCTCTTTATCTTCTTGGGGCGCTCGCCTTCCTTCACCAGCTTGCTCGCATGCTCCAGCGCAAGCTGCTGCTCGTAGGTCAGGTCCTTGCCCTTCTTACGCTCCTCAAGTATGCGGCTCACATCATATATGCTGGCTAGCCCTGTCTGCTTGCTTTCATGCCCAATCATGCATATCCTATAAACTGATAATTATTTAATGCTTTTATACCTGCCTGCTCGCATGCCAGTCTGCCTATCCCTGGCTTATGTACTCCAGAAGACGCTTCTGCCTGAGCAGCTCTGTCAGTATGGTGCTGTTTTTGATCCAGTCATTGGTGCCTATTTCGAACGTGCGCTTTACGAATTCGAACATGTCCTTCACGCTGTGCAGTATTGCCGGCCGCGTTTCCAGCGTCTCCCTCACGTGCTCACGCACGTTCCACACCCCTACCGGCATGAGATAGCCCTCGTGCACTTCCCGGAGTATGAGCGCCATCGCCTGCTTCTGCAGGGAAAGCATGGCCTCTGTCACGGCGAGCCTTCCGGAATAATAACAGCCTCCGATCTCGGCATAATGCTTCCGGCCGTTGTAGTTCTCATACGATCCGAATATGCTGACATCCTTGCCGTTCTCGTTCCACACGGTATGGGGGTACCAGGCCTCTATAGATTCGTACTGCCAGTTCCCTGGTATGAAGAATATGAGCCACCTGTTGTCAAGCGCAGTGCTTGTGTATGCGTGTATCGCGTCTATCGGATCGTAGCCCTTGACTGTCGCAAGATTCGCCTTTGACAGCGTGTCGTCCACTGCAGTGATGCTCCACCTTGTTGGCACGAACTTGCGGTCGTTCTTCATGCCGAAGAGCCCCGCGGAAAGCCCGCGCTGTATCTTCGAGACAGGCACGCCCCTGTTGTAGAGCTCCGTCATCGAGGCAGTTGCCTTCGCGTCGACGTCGCTGTACCTGCTCTCAAGCTTCTTGTCGGTCTTGACGTTGTAAAGTTCGAATGCCTTCATCTCCGCGCTGGGACCGAAAGGCTGCACCTCGTCCTGCATGGCGATCCTTGCGACCGGCTTGCTTGCAAAGGTCACCTCTGCCTCTGCGGGGCGCTCTGCAAGCGCAAGATCCCTGACAAACTCCTCGACCTTGCCCGTCTCCACGCTCTGCACCCTTGTGAGGTGCACTCCCCTTACAAGCTTGGATCTCATCTCAACGATCTGCTCTATGCTCATGTTGCGCCAGCGCTCCGGCGTGCCGAGCACGGAGGTATCCCCGAACTCCGGAGGAACAAGAGGGCCTATGAAAACTTTGGGATAGCCGAATCTGCCGATGAATAGATCAGTGGGAGAGCTGCCCGCAAGTTCGAGCTTGTTTGTGAAAGGCTGGACCTTGAGCTTGTAGTAGTATCTCAGGAGCGCAGGGTCGCGCATGTGCCTGTATACGATGTCAGAGCGCTTCACGTGCCGCGCACTGTCTCCCTGGCCGAGCTGCTCGAGTATCGTATACCTATCCACACATAGAATTGGCAGGGAGCGCTTTTATCCCTTTTCGCAAAAGAAGCGACGGAACCTACCGGCCAGCATTTGTCGCTGAAGAATCTGACTGCTGCTGGCTATTCTGAATCTTTCCTCTGAAGCAGTTTGGCCCTCTCTGTTTCCAGGTTTGCGGCCTCTTCAGTCATTCCTGCATCTTTAAGAAGCTTAATTCCCTGTGCAGCGAACTCGCTGGCTTCTTCAGTAATTCCTGCATCTGCACACGCCATGATTCCTACTTCGAACAGGGCCAGCATAGCAGCATACAGGGACGGAACTGCGCCTTCCTCGCACTTACCGCCCGAACGATCGAGTATGCGCTGCGCACCAGTACGAAGAGCCGGCAGCAGCAGGCAGTCTGGATTCTTGCTTTCGATCGTTTTCGCTAGGTCTAGCGCGGTGGTCGCCGTATCGCACAAAACCTTCGATTGCTTGCTCTGCTTTTCGCTCTGTTCTGACATCTTATCACTCTACACAATCCATTCTAGGAGATACTTATATGCCCAGGTTTCTGGCTGTTTGTTTGCCCAGGTTTGCAGTCTTGTAAAGTCGTGCGGGTCTCTGATTTTGAATAAATAGAACAAAGAAGAAATGAGAGCGGCAGCTCATTCCTATAGGAGCTTATAGAACCTCCACTCTTGGTTTAGCTGATCCAGTTCACATCTGTCATATTGCTTCTGGAGCGAAACCAGCTCGGGAGGGGTGAGCTCCCCGAACCGCTTGACGAGAATGGAGGGCATGGCATCACTGATGTTGGTCATATAGGGCCATTGATAATACTACATAACGGGATCTGTATCTTCATATCGTCCTTCGTTGCCGTTAGGGTCGTATATCATTTCTTTCTTTGGTGCAGTTAGAAACGCGTCTATTTTCTTGAATACCTCTGCAGACTCGGCTTCAAGTTTGTTCTTGCGCAAGATGTTTCCTGTATTAATGGCTTCGTTGTGCTCGGATTCGATATTAGTCAGTATTCTCAATTCTTTTTCAATGAATTTGTCTGCGTTGTTTGGTAATTTCTGATCTTGCATTTTGCTTGGCATCTTATCACGATGCGTAAGACAGGTTTAGAAGATATTTATATGCTTGGTTTTCTGGCGATTTGTTTATGGAAGTTTGCTGTTTTGTAAAGCAAGATGCTCAATATCTCTTCAAAACCTGTTCTGCTCTTTCAGGATGTTCATCTTTCCTGACCGGGACGAGAGGATAAGGTTGTGCCCGTATCTGCTGCACTAGTTCTCTTATTCTATTGGCGCTTTCAGCGTCATTCTTCTTATCAGCTTTCGCTGCGCAAGATAAAAGTATCTCTAGTTTTTCTTCCAGAGACGTTTCATTTTTTGTCTTGTCTTTTGGTCTTGGCATCTCACCACACCTCTGGCCTCTTATTTACGCCGTAGGAACTTCAGATCATCTTTAAGGCTCTTAGGCACTGCTTTTACCTCAAGGTCCTTCCAATACTCTGCGCTTTCAGCGTCTCCTCTCTGGCTTGCTTCGAAGGCCAGATTGTGGTAGTGCATCGCGTTTTCCACTTCGCTTTTCAGTACTTTGTATGCCTTCGTTCTGAGATAGTCTTCATTCTTCATGGCCGCGTCTGCCATAATGCGGAGGTTCATCGCCACTTTCATGAAACAGAGATTTCCTACATCGTTCACGGCTTCGTCGTTGGCGCCGCTTAATGCAGCGTTCACAATCTTACGCGCTCGGTCCTCCAATGCTTTAAAATCGGCCGCGGTGGCTGCGTCTCCTTTCTGCTTGGCCTTTTCGGCCATAACGCTGCAGTTCAATGCCACTTGCATGAAAGGGATAGGATCCACAACTTTGGATGTTGTTTTTTCCGCTTCTGCTTGCTTGTCAATTTTAATTGCTCCCTTGGACATCTTATCACGCTATAATATGTGGCTTAGGAAATATTTATACTCTTAGTTTTGCGTCAGTTTGCGTGTGGAAGTTTGTGATTTTGAAAATACCATAATAGGAAATGAAGAGTGAAGCCAACTCATGCAACAAGTTACTTTAACTTCGTAGCAGGTTCCTCTTGGCCAACATTTGAGTTACTGTTTCAGGCGATCCGATCTTTTTGGATAATGCATCAGCACTCCGTAACTGCTCTTCTAATCCGGCCTTGGCCTCAGCAATGACCGTTTTCAGATGTATGTTATCGGGAGAGACTTTAATCTCTGCAATTTTGCCCACGAGTTGAAGCATGGCTTTTGCGCCATACTTCAAATTCTTCACCTGCTCGTTGTCCTCTGCAAGTACAGAAACGAACTGGAATATGGTTTCGGCACCTGTCTTAAGGTACGACAACTGTTTTGCCATGTCCCCTTTTTTGTAATGTTTGGTTGCATCCACGACAACGTTTAATTCATTATTTCCATTCAAACTTTTGGTAGCTGCCAAGACAGCGTATAACTCGTTCCCGTTCAAGAGAGCTTTAATCTGTTCGGTTGCGTTAGCTTCCTTTTTTGACACATGCATAGCAAAACCCCTTCCGGTGAATATGCCATTTTACAAGATGTCTGCCTTCCGGATCTTCGAGGCGCCTTTTTAGCGCAGTTATGGCGGCTTAGCGCAGAACGTCTCGTATGTCTGCGCCGCCTGTCTTTTCAGTTTCCTCCATATCCATATTTGCACCATCGCCGGATTGTGGCGCATCGGAGATTTCCAATACTGCCAGCTGCTCGTGAGCATCATTTAATGCCTTGGTTGCTTTTATCTCTTGCGCACTATCTCCCTTCTTCTGTGCCATGGCAACGACCCTGCCCACGATAATTATCTGTTCCATACGTTTAGACCTTTCAACGTCTTTTGTAGCCAAGGCCACGTCGCCAGCCGATGCCTCGCTTATCGCCTTGCACGCCAGGTCCGTTATCTCTTTCCACTTGGCTGCTTCGTCAGGATTTGTAGTTTGAACGTTAGATATGTATTTTCCAGTGCGCAATGCCACGCTCATCGCTTCGGTCATAAGCAGGAGGATATTATAATCGCTTATTGCCGTCTTGAAGTCCTGCGCTTTCACTTCAGCGATCGTCTTATTCGCTTGATCCGCTATGAGTTGTGCTTCAGACCTGTAAGCATAATTTTCTTTGTTGCCAAGCGCCCCGTTAATTGCTGCAGTTGCTTGTATATTTGGATAGGCTGCGCCCAGTACTTTTGTTATTTCGGATTTTGGAGATCTGTCTGCATCTATATCACACAGCCCTTTTCACTTTCCAGATACTTATATGCTTGGTTTTTTGACAATTTGTTTGCAAAATCTTGCTATTTTGTAAAACACAGGAGAAGGCGTAGCTATTCCCTGTGCCACAGCTCTTCGAAGTGCCTCTTGAGCGCGCTTACCTCTCGTGCGTCTCTTATCATCTCGACGTGCTCTATGTTCTTGTGCATGCCCCTGTACGTGAGGTTAGCGCTGCCCGTAATGGCGGTGCCGTTGCTGATGTAGAGCTTCTCGTGCACGAACTTGTCCTTTATGACCTTCAACTGCATGGCGGTGCTGCGCCTGGATCTTAACATGAGCGTGAATGATGCGAGCGCAAGTAAGACAATAGGCACCGCGATGTAATAGAATTTGAGATACAGCACTATCGTGGACAGAAGAGCGAAGTAGGCCGTCGCCTTTGCATGGCCTTTCATTCTCTGCAGGCTTATTGACCTTAGGAATGAGCTGTGTGCAAGCGCATCCGGGGACGTGACTATGCGCACGCGCCTGCGCCTTGAGGCGCGCAGCAGCGCCCGGGCATAGTAGTCGTCAATGTAAGGAGAGACGACCAGCAGCTCGCTTCCCCTGGAGTTCAGCATCCGGTCCACGAACTTGTAGGAGTCGCTGCCGCTGTACTGCTCCTGTTCCTGGGATAGCATGCTGATTGATGAAGAAGAAAAGAGATAAAGATTGCGCCAGCTTCAGTCGCCGCCCTCTATTCCTATGCTGAACACTGCTTCCATGATCTCCCAGTCCTTCTTGTGCAGACGCTTGTCGCTCGGAAGAGCGTTGGACACGCTGATCGAGTCTGCCAGCACTATCTTTGACATCTGCGCCTTGTTCTTGTTTATTATTCCGGCCATCTGAGGATCTGACGCTATGTGCACCTTTATCTTCTTGAGCCTTGCTAGCTTCAGATCCTTGCGCATCAACTGCATCCTGCGCACAAGCTCCCTGACCAGAGATTCCTCTTTGAGCTCTTCTGTCTGCGAAGTGTCAATGCTCACGGTCCCGTATTTGAATTTCGAGGCATTGCCCGCCATTGGCGTCTCGACTATGGCGAAGTGCTCGGGCTTTATCTCGAATGCACGCGTCTTGGTGTGCAGAAGGTAGTAGCCATCCTTCAGCACTGCGCGTTCAACTTCGTCTGCACTCTGGGCTTTCAGCTCATCGGCTATGACCTTCGAATCGCCCTTGAACGCAGGGCCGAGCTTTGCAAACATCGGCACTATCTCCTTCTTGTTTGATTTGCCTTTCGTGACATTAAGCATCTTCACGTTTGCGCACTCCTGTATTAGGTTCTCCATCTCCTGTATGGTGGTCACGACGCTGTCATCGCCCACCTCTATCGTTGCGCTGAGCACAGGCATGCGCAGGCTTATGCCGCCCTTCTCCCTGCTGTTCAGTATTGCGGTTATGACCTCTTTCGCAGTCTCCACGCGCCCTTCCATCTCGTCGTTCATGAGGCGCTTGTTCGGTTTGGGCCAGTCATTGAGGAATATGCTCTTTGAGCAGTCATAACCCTTAGCAGCGCTCATCGCTGCGAATGCGCTTGAGCTTGCAAACCTGTCCCGGAACACGCTCTCCGCCACGAACGGCGTTACCGGCGATATGAGGACAATCGTCTTGTACAGCGCGTAATTCACTATGTCTATGGCCTTCCTGGAGCTCCTCTTGCTGCCGAACTGCATGCGCCTCTTGGCGATCTTGAGGTACAGCCTGCTGAAGTCCTCTATGAGGAAGTTATTTATCATGACTGCTGCGCTGCTTGAGTCGTATGAGTCCATGCTCTTTGTCACTGCCTCGTTTAGTTTTTCAAGTTTGGACAACAGCCATGCGTCCTCTGGTTCGAGGCCGCTGCCAGGCATGCGCATCTTGAACTCCGGATTGTATCCAAGCATGCCCTGGTACTCTGATAGCAGGTTGGATATGTTGTGCAGTATTGTGACGGCTTTTTCAGCGTCCTTGATTTCCTTGTCGTCAAGGTTGCGGTTCAGTATCGGAGGGTGCAGGTTGCACCATAGCCTGAATGCGTCTGCAGTGGCAAACTTCAGGTACTCGTCAAGAAGCTTGTAATTGCCAAGGCTCTTGCTCATCTTCTTCCCGTCATTTCCGAACATTATACCGTGCACTACGACGTTCTTGTACGGCGCCTTGCCGTATGCCATGATGCCGCATCTCAGCAGGTACTGGAACCATGCGCGCGTCTGCTCGATGTATTCCAGAATGAGATCGGTCGGGAACAGCTTGGGAAACTGCTCGGCGCTCAGGCTTGCCCTGAATGTGATGCCAGAGTCAAACCAGACATCAAGCACGTCCTTTACCCTGTGCATCTCTCCACCGCACTTCTTGCATCTGAACACAATGTTGTCTATGTGTGGTCTGTGCAGTTCTTCAAGCCTCGACGCAGTCTCATGGGACTCGGACTTGAGCTCTTCAACAGAACCTATCACCCTGAAATCGTTGCATTTGACGCACTCCCATACAGGCATCGGTATTCCCCAATACCTTTGTCTTGATATGCACCAGTCAGGAGCGCTTTCGATAACTGCGGCTTCCCAGTCCTTGGCTTCGGCAGGAACCCAGTTGACCTTCTGGTTAGCAGCCAGCATCTTCTTCTTTATCCTCTGCATGTTGAAGAACCACTGCGCTGTTGCGATGAATATCAGCTTGCTCTTGCAGCGCCAGCAGTGCGGATAGCTGTGCTTTACTGTACCCTTGCCCTGCAGCGCGCCCACGGATTCGAGATCGCGCAGCACTGCCGCATTTGCATCCAGAGGCACCTTCAGCCCTTCATATGCACCTGCATCTGCGCCGTATGTCGCATCAGGCTTAACGGGGCAGAACACCGGCAGCTTGTTCTTCTTGCCAAGCGCATAGTCCTCTATGCCGTTGCCCGGAGCTATGTGCACGAGGCCGGTACCTTCCTCCATGGATACCAGGCTTTCTGAGAAGATGATTTTGTGGTATTTTCGCAGCTCTTTCTGCTTGCCCACCTTGCCTTCCAGAGGGCTTGTGTAGTATATGTTCTCAAGCTCGCTTCCGTAGAACTCCTTGTCAACAATCGCACTCTTGCCCAGCGCATCTGCCACCTTGTCGAGCCGGTCCTTCGCCAAGATTACGCTGATGCCGTCGAGCATCGCCCTCACATAAATCGCTTTCGGATTCGCGGCCACAGCGACATTTGAAGGTATGGTCCATGGCGTAGTCGTCCAGACCAACAGGCATGTGCGATCACCGAGCCCTATCTTTGGCTTCGAGCGCTTTGCATCCACTTCAAACGTGAAGAACACCGAAGGGTCTTCTTCATCTGCATACTCCACTTCCATGCTGCCCTGCGACAGTGGCGTCTCGCAGTGCGGGCAATAGATCAGCGTCTTCTTGTCCTTGTAGAGGAATCCCCTATCGCTTATTGTCTTAAACAGCTGCCAGGCAGTTTCTATGTATTCATTAGTGTATGGCAGGTACGGATCACTGAAATCAAGCGAAATGCCAAACCGTTCATAATCTGATTCCCATCTGCCCAGATGGCTCTTGACAAAATCCTTGCAGGCCTTTACGAAATGTTCAATCCCTATATTCTGCTCTATGTCCTTCTTCGAAGTGACCTTCAGTTCCTTCTCCACCTTGTTTTCTATCGGCAGGCCGTGCACATCGTACCCTGCACGGTCAACGACGTTGAAGCCACGATAGCGCTTGTACCTGACGAACGTGTCCTTCAGACCTTTCGTCCACACCTGGCCGAGATGGAGATCCCCAGTGACATAGGGCGGCCCGTCAAGGAAATAGAACTTCTTCCCGGCCGCGTTCTTCTTACGCACCTTGTTGTTTATGTCCTCGTCTTTCCAATATCTAAGAATGCGCTCCTCGTCCTGCTGCATGCTCAACATAATAACCACAAGAAATCTCTTTTCAGGATTATGCTGCTTGCGTTTATAACTATTGCGCTTGTCAACGCACCGCGCGCACGCCAAGGACAATATCACAGAGTTACGCAAATAAATTGCCAGAAAACCGAGCATATAAGTATCTGGACAAAGTGAAGTGATTTGTGAGAATATGGCAGGAAAAGAAAAGAGCGCAAAAGTAAATCCAGAAGAAAACACAGACGGGATCGTGTCGGTAGTGCGCAGTGATGCAGGTGAAAGTAGAGCCAAGGCGAATAAGGATATGGCAGAGACGATAGCGGATCTGTTTGAGAAGATCGCCAACCATGCAGAGAAGGTGCAAGGAGATTCTGACAAGGCAGAATATTGCAGGGCCAAGGCAAAGGTGTATAGGGATTTCATATCTGGAGAATTTGAAATCGTCGAACTTAACAGCAGGGTAGCCAGGGTGAATGCAGATTTCCGCGATTTTCTAAAGAAAGACAAGTAAGGAGCACTACAATTGACTGATGCATATTACAGCAGGTGTGCGCGGTCGTTGTATGTGATTAGCCTGAAGTAGCCCTTGTCTATCTCGCACTCGGTGATCGCCGCATTATGCGCTCCGATGTTCTCCTTGAACTTGCGAAATAGGTGCACAACGTCAGCATCCTCGCCAAAAATCCCAACAAATAGGATCATGCGCATGAACAGGCTGTGCGTCACCACTATCAGGGTATCAGCTTTCTTGGATCTGAGATACGCTATCGCCTTTATGGCGCGGTCTCTTCGGTCAAATTGGTTCTCCTCATCAGAGTGGTGCCATTTCGGATCTGAGGCGTGCACCTGAATCTC
Source organism: uncultured Microcaldota archaeon (assembly GCA_903884115.1). Classification (GTDB taxonomy): domain Archaea; phylum Micrarchaeota; class Micrarchaeia; order Micrarchaeales; family Micrarchaeaceae; genus CAISDH01. Next base: position 24,632 of record CAISDH010000057.1, read on the forward strand.
TTCCACGATCTGGGCCACAGACATTGCACCGTATTTCTTGCCATGAAATTTTGATGGATTTACTACCTCGTTCAGAAGGCTAGTGTAAATAACACGTTTCCCAGTGGCCTTGGATATCGCCTGCGCGGTCTGCACTGCCCTTTTGCATTTGCTGGATATTATCATGTCAGCATTCGCGTCCTTTAACCTGTCTGCAACGCGCTTTACTTGACGAATACCCTCCTTGGAAAGAGGCTCTTCTGGTTTTTGATGTATGCGCGCCTCGTTTGCAGCTGTTGAGCCGTGCCTGACAAATATTATCTTCAAGGAATCACTAAACATATCATGCGAATGTCTAAAACGCTTTTCTTCTTGGCAGGTTAATCTGCGGCTCTTTTTGTTCTTGGAGCCAAATTCATTTTCATTGGATGATTTGGCGGCGACCACCATACGGCCGAAGTGAAGCGCCTACAGAAGGTGGGCATGGTCATTGTATGTGACAAGCTTGAAGCTGTTCTTATCAATCTCGCACTCCGTGATTGCCGTGTTATGTAAGCCAAGATTATCCAAGAACTTGTTAAAGTTGCTTGTCACATCAGCATCCTTGCCAAATATCCCAACAAATAGGATCATGTGCATTATCTTGCCGTGCGTCACTGCGATGATGGTGTCGGCTTTTTTAGATTTGAGGTATTCTATCGCCTTCAAAGCCCGGCTTCTCAGGTCAAAGACGTTTTCCTCGTCAGAGTAGTGCCATTTCGGATCCGTGATGTGCGCATTGATTTTCTTCCGAACCATAGTCGCATGCTTTCCATTCCACTTCTTACCGTGAACTTCTGAAGGACTTAGGCATTCGTTCAGCAGGTTAGTGTAGACGATGCGCTTCCCCGTGGCCTTCGATATCGCCTGCGCAGTCTGCATGGCCCTCTTGCATTTGCTGGACACTATCAGGCCGGCTTCCGAACCCTTCAGCCGTTCCGCAACGCGCCGTGCCTGTCTGGCCCCTTTTTCAGAAAGAGGCTCTTCTATTTTTTGATGCAGGCCGGATTCGAGCGCAGCAGTTGACCCATGTCTCACAAAGATTATCTTCAATTAGTCACCGCCCTTCCGTATAGAATCAGGCAGCTTTCTTCTCTGTTGCCGAATCCAAGACTTTCTTGTTCTTGTATGCGGACCTCTTCTTCATGCTGCTCCAGCAGTCCTTGCATATGGCCAGCCTTGTGGTCTTCTGCGGCCTCTGCGAGCTCTTGGTGCAGCTTACGCATATCTTCCTGCCGCAGTAGTTGCAGGTTTCGTACTTGAATACCTCATTCTTGCAGCGTTCACACGAAATGGTCATATGTTCACCATATGTTTTATAGATTTAAAACGGTATCAGCATTCTGTACAGTGATGTCAGGCAATGATATTATGCGAGTGCATATAAAAACCTATGGCTGCACGCTCAACCAGGCAGACAGCGCGATCATCGCCTCTGTCCTTCAGGACAAGGGCATACTGCTGGCGCGGTGCCAGGCCGATGCGGATGTCGCGATAATCAACACGTGCACTGTGAAGAGGCAGACATCGCAAAGGATACTCTACGCACTCAACAACCTCAGCAAAGCAAAAAAGAAGCTGCTTGTGACAGGCTGCATGGCAGGCGCGAACAAGGATCTGATAGAGAAGTACGCGCCCAATGCGAGCATCGTTACGACAAGCAACATACCGCACATGGCAGAAGCGGCGAAGAGCGCGTTCGCAGGCACCAGAGTCGTGCTCGATTCCTATTCCAAGCTGGACAGGCTGGCATTCTTCAAGCCAGGCAAGGGCGTCATAGCGAAGGTCATGATAAGCGAGGGCTGCAGCAGCAACTGCAGCTTCTGCGAGACAAAGTTTGCCAGAGGGCCCCTGAACAGCTTCTCAGAGCAGAGCATACTTGACGCGATAAAGTGCAGCGCAGGCAATGGGGCAAAGGAGATACAGCTCACCTCGCAGGATGTCGGCGCGTACGGCGCAGACACCAAGACCAATATCGCGATGCTCATGCGCAAGATCTCCGCGATAAAAGGGGATTTCAAGGTGCGCGTTGGCATGGTCAACCCCGTGCACATGCACAAGTATTTCGATGAGTTCGTGGATGCGCTCGGGAGCGACAGGTTCTACAAGTTCGTGCACCTTCCGGTACAGTCGGGAAGCGACAGCGTTCTAGAGTCCATGAAAAGGGCTTACAGCGTTGAGGAGTTCGAGCATTATGTCAAAGAGCTGAGGGCTGCGATACCCGGAATAACGATTGAGACTGACATGATAGTGGGCTTTCCCACAGAGACAGAAAGCGACTTCGGACAGAGCCTAGAGTTCATGAACAGGGTAAGGCCGGACGTAACGAACATATCCAAGTTCAGCGCAAGGCCGCACACTGCAGCTTCGCAGATGCAGCAGCATGCCAACGAACTGATAAGCGAACGGAGCTTGCTGATGTCGCGCACGGTGCGCGCGGTGCAGCACGGCATAAACGACAGGGCCATAGGCAAGAGCTTCGACACGCTTCTGACTGAGAGGACGCCCAAGTCATTCAACGGCAGGAACCCGTCATACAGGGAGATAGTTATAAGAAATGAAGATGCGCATTCAGACATGGCCCTTGGCTCTCGCCATGATGTGAGAATAACAGGGGCATCTGCAAACGTGCTTTACGGCACCACACTATAGAGGCTTGGCATGTACTCAGAAGAGCTCCAGGAACTGTTCAAGCGCAAGAGAATAAGCATAGGCGACAGCATAGGCGTCAAAGCGGAAGGAGTCGATATCACTGGCGAGCTCATGCCAAGGACGGACGTAGGCGACGCGGACACGCTCGTGATAAAGCTGAGCAGCGGATACAACATAGGCATCAGCAAGAGGAACATAAAGGACGTGCGGCTCGTCTCCCCTGCGGCGGAGAAAGCGGCAATCACGCTGGCGCCTGTCAAGAAGAATTCGAAGCTGCCTACAATATCAATCCTGCACACAGGAGGAACGATAGCAAGCAAGGTGGACTACCGTACAGGAGGGGTCACCGCAAGGTTCACGCCCCAGGAGATCCTTGAGATGTTCCCCGAACTCAGGGAGATGTCAAACATAGAATCGAGGCTTATACGCAACATGTGGTCCGAGGACATGCGGTTCGCGCACTACAACCTAATGGCCGACGAGGTCGAGAAGGAGATCAAGAAAGGCGTTGACGGCATAATAATAACGCACGGCACAGACACGATGCACTACAGCGCAGCTGCGCTGGCGTTCATGCTCGAGGACCTGCCGGTGCCCGTCATTCTTGTGGGAGCACAGCGAAGCTCGGACCGCGGCAGCACTGACGCTGCAGGCAACCTGATAAACGCGACCTATTTCATCGCCAACTCCGACTTCGCGGGCGTCGCGATATGCATGCACGAGACTTCTAACGACAGCAGCTGCCTGATACTGCCCGCAACGAAGACCAGGAAGATGCACACCTCAAGAAGGGACGCTTTCAGGCCGATAAACACGACGGCCATCGCAAGAGTCAGCTACGATAAGAAGAACGTATCGTTCATAGCAAAAGGATACGGCAAGAGAAGCGCAGCGAAGCTCAAGCTGACGCATTTCAACGAGAAGCTGAAGGTCGGCCTTATGAAGACGCACACAAACATGTACGCTTCGGAGGTTGCAGCATACGGTGATTTTGACGGGCTTGTCATAGAGGGCTTCGCGCTCGGGCAGGCGCCGATAAACAAGGTAGACGAGTTCACAGAAGAGCATCCGAGGATACTTGCCGCGATAAAGGAGCTCTGCAAGAAGATGCCTGTTGTCATGGCGTCGCAGTGCATATACGGCAGGCTGCAGATGAACGTCTACTCCACTGCAAGGGACCTTCAGGCCGCGGGAGTTGTCGGGAACCTTGACGACATGACCCCCGAGACCACTTTCATCAAGCTCGCGTGGCTTCTCAGCAACTACAAGAAAGAGGAGGTCGCGAAGCTGATGACCAAGAACCTGAGAGGCGAGATAACTGCAAGGAGCGATTACGGCGCTTTCCTGATATAAGCGATCATCATGGATTACAAGAGTATTGCCGGTGTGTGCCTTCTGGCGGCGGGCATTGTCATACTGCTAGTTGCACTTGGCCTTGGCTATGGCCTTTACACCGCAGCAATCAGCGCGGGCTCTGCCCAAGCGACGCAGGGATCCGCCAACATCACGCTGTCGAATGGCACTTCGCCATCAATGGCAACCATAGTCGGCGCAGTCGTATCGACGATGGCCTCACAGCTTCCGGTTGCGAAGTATATGAGTTATGCCATAGCTGCGATATTCCTCGCGCTGTTTGCCAGCATAGGCTATAAGATATCGGAGCTCGGGATACACATGCTCGCTCCTGGTCGTGGTAAGGATGACAAACGATGATAATTACTACAAGAAGATAGGCTTCATGTGCGGCCTTGAGATACACCAGCGCATCGATACAGACGAGAAGCTGTTCTGCTCGTGCACCACGAAGCACGAGGAGAAGGATGCTGGAGCCACCGTGGTGCGCAGGCAGCGCGCAGTTGCAGGCGAGGTGGGAGGCATAGACGTCTCAGCGAAGTTCGAGGAGCTGAGGCAGCGCAGCTTCCTGTACAACGTCTTCGCCGATGAGACGTGCCTTGTGGACATAGACGAGGAACCGCCGCACCAGCTCAACAGCGACGCCCTGCTTGTAACGCTGTCTCTCGCACACGCGCTGAACATGCGCATAGTGGACGAGCTCCAGACAATGCGCAAGAATGTCATAGACGGCAGCGACCCAAGCGCATTCCAGAGGAGCGCGATGGTCGCGATTGACGGCACCATCAAGGTTAACGGCACGGAGATAGCGGTGCCGACGCTGTTTGTGGAAGAGGAATCAAGCGGCATAGCGGCAACAGGCCAGAGTGCGGTCACGTACGACACGAACAGGCTCGGCATACCCCTGATAGAGGTGGACACGGCGCCGACGATACCAAACCCTGCGATGGCAAAGGCAGTGGCGCTCTATTTGGGAACGCTGCTTCGTCTTACAGGGAAGGCGCAGCGCGGCATAGGCTCCATACGCCAGGACACCAACCTCTCGATAAGAGACGGGGCCCGCGTCGAGATCAAGGGCATGCAGGAGCTCGACTCAATGGACAAGTTCATAGAGAACGAGGTGCTGCGCCAGCAGAAGCTCCTGGAAATCAAGGCGTTGCTGTTAAAGTCAAAGGCACGGCTTGGCAGCGCAATGGACGTGACGCACATATTTGCAGACACCAGCGCCAAGGTGGTGAGGGATCAGTTGGACAAGGACGGCACTGTCATGGCGGTAGCGCTCCACAGCTTCAAGGGCATGCTCGGATTCGAGATAAACCCGGACATGAGACTGGGAACGGAGATAAGCGATTATGCAAAGATGGCAGGCGTGCACGGGATCATACACAGCGACGAGAACATGGACAAGTACGGCTTCACAAAGGAGGAGATAAACGCACTCAAGTACAAGCTCAAGCTCGCCGAGGGCGACGCATTCATAATGATAGCAGGCGAAAGAGCAAGCGTGTCAGAGGCAATGGAGCTTGCAAGCCAGCGCGCAAGCTATGCCATGCAGGGCATTCCGAAGGAGACAAGGACAGTGCGCGACAGCGTGCAGTGCACCACAAGATTCATGAGGCCGCTGCCGACAGGCTCAAGGATGTACCCAGAGACAGACGTGCGGCCCGTTGCCATCACAAGCGAGATGCTGGCGCTGTCCAAGAAGATGGCCCCAGACCTCGACAAGGAGATGGAGCGCATGCACGCGCTGCTGAAGAACACTGCTCTGGAGGAGCAGTTGATACTGTCGCCAAAGCTTCCGCTCTTCCGCGAGATCGTGGCGACGAGCCACGCAGAGCCGGATTTCGTGGCGCACACCCTGTTGCAGAAGTTCACAGAGCTGCGCAGGCAGGGCGTTGCGATAGACACTATCAGGAAGGTGCGGCTCATCGAGCTTTTTGACGCTTATGCGAAGGGCAGCGTGACCAAGCAGGCAGTAGGGGAGCTCCTTGTGGCGCTGGCGAAGCAGGACAATCCGGTTTCAAAGCTGGCCGAAGAGCTTTCGCTGAACAAGATAACGGGCAGCGAGCTGAAGGCACTGGTCGAACACGCAAGGAAGGAGCTGAAGGGCGCGCCCAGCAAGGACGCGCTGCGCGAGCGCATAATGGCCAGGGACAGGCTTCGCATAGACGGAAACGAGCTGAACGCACTGCTATAGCGACGGAAGGCAGCCGGCCTGCAAAGCAGCAAATCCTCATATTTCTAAGACAATCTTAGATAGTTCCGCAAAAGGCATAAATATCTTGGAAGCCATAACTCTAAGGGGTGAAATGGTGGTGGAAGAAAATAGGGTACATGAACGTCTAAAGAACAAAGCAGCAGACATAATGCAGGAAAGCAATCTCTCTGAGATGCTGGGGCTGATGGGTGCCGAAGAGGATGATGAGGCAGCCAGCGCAGCAATGAAGGACGTGATGGCGGAGCACATGAGCGAGTGCGCAATGGACGCCATGAGAGAGGCAAAGAAGCGCAGGATGAGAGTCGGGGCGGCAGCAATAATAATAGCGGCGGATGGGTAGATCGCGCCGCTACCCCTTTTTCATTGCGGCTTTGTCAAAGGCGCTGTCGGGACAGTATAACTGCTATTAAGTACAGGGCATGCTTGCAAGCGCAACGTATAAAACTTCTAATCCTATATTATCTGCACTGCGATCGTAGTCTAGCCTGGTAGGACTTGGCCCCTCCATTGGAAACTTTTAGAAAAAGTTTCATCAAAAGGAAAGGCCAAGACCCGGGTTCAAATCCCGGCGGTCGCAAATAATACTTCAAGCCACATACATAGGAAAGATATAGTTACCTAAGAGGAGAGGCGTTTGTCAGCAAGACCAGATGATTCCGATAGTAAATCATCGAACTCCTTTGTGAGCCTCCTTCTAAAATTATACGTATTGGCAAATTCCGCGTAGGCGAACCAACCTTCAAAACTTCTGCTAGCATCCTCTCTTTTCACATCGCCATTGCTGCATTGTTGCCTGAACTTCTCAAGACGTTTGATGATTCTTCTTGCATTGCTTCTTTTGAGAAGTCTATAATAATAGAAGACTCTGAAACCGAGCAATGTTATGCCCTTTTCTAAATGTATGATTCTTGTTTTGTCGGGATGAAGCTCTATCTTCAGGGCACCGCTGAGAAATTCATCTATCGCCACTTTCAATTTCTCAAGTGTTTTTCTGTCTCTGTGCAAGATTACAAAGTCGTCCACATACCGGACATAGTATTTTGCCCTTAGCTGATGCTTAATGAATTGGTCTAACTCATTAAGGTAGACATTTGCAAAGAACTGAGAGGTAAGGTTCCCTATGGGCATGCCTTTCCCGGCGATTTCAGTCTTATGGTTCTTCAATATTATTTTTATCAACCACAAGGCACTCTTGTCCTTTATTCTGCGTTCTATTATCTCTAACAGCGTTTTATGGTCTACAGTGTCAAAATAGTGCCGAACATCTGCTTTAAGGGCATAGCCGTAACTAAACTCCTTATGGAAAAGTTTACGCTGCCCCCCCCCACGCAAAACGGTGTTTTGTACCTGATCTTTCTTAAAAACTGCTCGAATCTCTTTATTGCAAGGTGCGTGCCTTTTCCTTTCTGGTTTGCAAAGGAATCGTAGATAAAGGTCTTTGAAAGAATCGGTTCTATGATGTTGCATAACGCATGATGCACAATTCTATCTCTGAAATGCGATGCGCTAATCTTCCTAGTCTTAGGATCTCTAATAACGAAAGTGGTCAACGGACTTGGCGAGTAAGTAAACGTTTCTAGGTCATGTTTCAATCTTTTTAGATTATTATCCAGATCGGATTCGAACTCGATAACACAATCCTTTAGCGTTTTTCCCTTTCTTGCCTTTCTCCAAGCAAGGTAAAGGTTTTCATCAGAGCATAGAGTAGAATAGAGGTTGTTATAAGTCTTCATGAGATCAGCCTACACGAACCTAGGATGTAAGCAAGAACCATTGGGGCAGCGTTCTGAGGGTCGTTGTTCGCGTTGAGGTTGAAACGCCTCTCGTTGATACGGGCGTTGTTGTCCGTGTGCACGTTCAGCGACAACGGCAGAATGTTAACCCATCTACTATAATGCCATTTCTGGCGACACCACAGCTTTACTTTTTCAGCATGAACTTACTCAGTATCGCTGTTGAATTTCATGTCTAGCATGCCCGTTTGGTTACTAGCACTGTAGACGAGTGTGTGGTTCCTAGGTGCTTACATCCATGAACAAGGGGTTAGCTGTCCATGGCCTTAGTGGCAATGGTTATCCACCTTGACCTAGGCAGAATTGATAAGAAGTTCACTCTTTTATTCTTAACGCCGCCACTAACATCCTTGTCTTAAGGAGATTATCCGAGCCGAATACCTCTGCAACCTTAGATAGTTCTTGCTCAGAATCTCTACAAAGTGCCATTAGTTGTTCTGAAGTAATCCCAGTTAGTTTAACGCCTTCGTCCGCTTCAGATACCTCAATTTTCGGCATGGCCACTTCGTGGCCGACTCTAACCCCAACCACCACCGGGGCAGCGTCCTGAGGGTCGCCGTCCGCGTCGAGGTAGAAACGCCCCTCGTCGACACGGGCGTTGCTGTGCGTGCGCACGAACAGCGACAACGGCTCATTACCTGAATAAGCACGAACTGTTTTTTCTATGTCTCCCTTTCCTTCTGTGAGCTTGCCTTCATTGTCAAAAGTATAGTATCCTGATTCTTCTAGACCTTTTCCGGCTAAATAGAACCAGTTTCCCTTCAATTGCTCCTTTAGCTCCGGGTTTCCGTCTATAAGCACTAGAGCTTCCTGCTTTTCCATTGGTTCTAGTTTATGTTGCTGCAAAAGTTCTATAGATTTGGCATGATTCGCCTCGATCTCGGCAATGAATACTCCAGTATTGTTTACTTCCTTAAACTGCGCTTCAGTCCTTAATATAGTTTTAGGCATTTTATCACAGTATTTATTACTATTATCTCTGTTTATCCAGATACTTATACTTTTTCTTTTGTTGCAGTTTGTTTGCGAAATCTTGTGATTTTGAAGTAGGGTTTGCTCATCAAAAACTAAGTGGTGCATATTTCGAACACTACCGGAAAACAGATAACAAATTTAATAATTAGCATTACTTTATTAAGCAAGGGAGTATATGTCCAAAGAAAAAGGGCATATAACCTACGTGCCTAATGCTCGGCGGTCGCACATTATGTTTTTGAATACATATCACGCAGCTACACTGCCTTCAGACACTCGAAGCCTAAGTTGCTATTTATAAGTAATTATCCCACATATCTGCGATGAAAATAGACAAAGAAATGACGATGTTCGCCATCGCGTCGTTCATGTTCCTGATTGATGTGTTCAATTTTGTTTACGACTTCGTATCCAGAGTGTCTACGGCCCTGAACATACTCATCTGCGCGGCATACGTAACCTACGCGATAACCTATTTTGCAAATGAAAAGAGCCTGGCACAAAAAAGCAGGTGCTTTTCCGCATTGTTCGTGCTATTGGCTGCGTTGGTTATTTTGACTTCCGCTTTTGACATTTCGCAGTTTAATGCGCAGAAAATTCTTCACATCGTCACTCCGATCTATTTCTGCGCGGTGGGATTGCTGACGTCCATCCCTGCGATCCTGCCCCTTGTCCTATTGGTGTTTCTGGCAAGAAGCCTGTATGTACATAAGGTTGCAAAAAAGTACAAGAAAGGAATAAGGGCACTTTCGTATGTAGTATATTTTGCGGCCATCGCGTTTTTGATAATCTGTTCCTTGTTGGTATTCAAACCCAACCCTATGCACTTTGACGATGAGGGATTCATCACCCTGAATGCGGCAAATGTTTTTGCCAAGGGCCAGAACCCGTACACTGCGAACTTCAGCAGCATTCTCGGGAGTAATTTATCAAAAACTGTTCAAGGCGTCACATTCACTACGAACAATACGATTGTCGGGTTCCTGAGCTACCCTGCATTGTCGTTCCTTGTCTTTGCGCCGTTTGCGCTCATCAGCAATGCAGACGCATATCACTTCACATATGGAGGGTTATACGTCCTCTTCCCGCTTTTCGTTTTTATCCTGGTGATGACAATATCATATGTACTGAAAGAGGAGTACATCAAGAAACCGCCTGTAATGGTGATCGTTTCCTTGCTGTTCTTGCTCTCGTTCTTCGCATCAGTCGAAAATTTCCTCATGTTCGCCCTTATGATGTTAGCACTGTACAAGATAGAGAGCAAGTACCTATGGGTCGTCTTGGGCGTTCTTGCATCCTTGCAAGAGGAAGTCTGGATTGTCGTCCTGCTCTTCCTGATTTATGCGGTAAGGAACTACGGAATGAAGAGAGGGATGTATGAGGCTTTAGGCACGGCGCTTGTTTTCATTCTGATAAACGGCTATTTCATAATGCTAAGCCCTTCGTCGTTTGCGAGAGGCATCCTCAGCACCGTGAGCGGGGCACTGACCACAGGCCCATATCCTGTATTTGGATACTCGATCATGAGCGCATTTCCATCGTTGAGCGAAAGCATGGTATTTTTTGCGGCATTGATTGCAGTACTGATAATGGCATACTGCCTGAATGTGAAGAAGCTAATACCGTTATTCGGGCTCCTGCCTCTGATGTTCCTGTTCCATGGAACCCTGATATATTACGTGTTCTTCGTCTCTGCCTTGGTAGTGTCGATGTACATCGATGAGCCCGTCATGGCGTTCCACGATCGTGAAATGCCCGTTTGTACATAAAGCTTAAATATCTGGATATTTCTTTCCTTTACCAGCACTTGCAGGTTTAGCAAGGTTTTGCCATGGGCTACGCAAAGCAAACCGTACTGCACTATATCTTGAACGCATTGCGAATAGCCATGGGCAACGGCATTATAGCCCTTGCCCAAAACGCACAGAACACTAAATAAATTTTCAGTTTTTTGGTGGTTTTGTGCGCGATACTAAAAAGGTAGCTAGGGGAATATCCAGGACTTGTGCTTTAAAGACAGCCATGGGAATGTTCGGGACTTGTGCTTTACTAAGGTAGAGTCTATGCAAACAACAACACAAAGAAGAGTGGAGACGGATAGGACACTGCAGGTATCTGAGAGGGATATCCTGGACACCGTGAGGAACTTCGAACTGCCATGCGCATCGAAGAAAGCACAGGAGAAAGTCAATGAAGTGAAGAAGATCCTCCACGAGCAGGGGATACCCATACTGACCAACGAAATTAAGAGATTCGTGTTGTGCTCTGACGGCAACGGCATTTGTGAAATGCCACAAATAGAACTGGTTAGAAAATTAGGAGAGTTCAGCGCACAGGTCTACGAGCAGAAAAGCAATGGCAGGACTCTGGAATTGGAAGAGGTGCGGAGCCAGGCAGAGCAATTAAGCCAGGAAATAAAAGCTGCGATAGAGCGCACGGCAGTGATGCTCGGTGGCTGGTGGAGCGGATCCAAATGGAAGGAAATTGAGCACAAGGTGGTAGACACGCTGGACAACGTGAACAAACCGTTGGCTTTCTACCTGTACCTGTCAAAAAGCGGCACACGGTCGAGTTGCGAGAACGTTCCGGATCTTGGCGAGATCCTGTTCATGGGCAGGTTAAGGCCGCTGGACGTCGAAGTGATAACATACGATGAGCACGCAAGCGCAGGCGGAATAACCTACAATGACAACAGCAGCTATGTCACAAGATATCGCGAAATTGCAGAAGGAATGGGGCTGAGGCTGGAGATCAGGAGACCGGCATTAGACCTGGAGAAGTTTGCTGAAAAGTATGTAGAAATGCTGGAAGAAGAAGGAAAAGGAGAGGCAGACAGGAACGTCGCAACAAACAGGATCATCAAGATCATGCGAAGGTGCGAAGGCACAGGCGTGGAAGAGGACGCAGTATACGATCTGAATGCGAGATATAATGCGATGATCGATTCCAGGATCCGCGACGACACGCTGCATCATGTTTCCGTGACAGCGAAGCCAGACAAACTCAAGATAGGCTGGCCCTACGGACTCCTGCCTCTGCACGGGGTTCCCGTGATATATGATGACAGCCTCAAGAAAACGGGTCTTGCGGTAGCGATAATACCGGAGTCAGAAGTCCGGGAAGGGTTCGGAGAAGTGCACAACACGCACACCACATACATAATAAAGAACGAACGTGGCGAGCTTGTCGCCTATGCGGTCACCAGAAAAGAGAACGAGCTGACCGAACAACAGTTCTATGATGAGATACCGGCGTTCCTAGCAAGGAGGGCGAAGAGCGAAACATACATAAAGACGTTTGGAGACCTATTAAGGACAAAGTTGGCATCGCAAGAAGATGCAAACTAGGCACAATGCGATATGATGCACAGGAATGACCTTTACATGGGCATAGACATAGGCAAGACCAAGATAGCAGCTGCAGTAGTGGACACAGGCGGCACGGTTGTAGAAAAGCAGACCGTTCGGACAAAGTACGCAGAAGGTTTTGATGAAATATTGAAGCAGTGCAGCGAGGTATCAGGGCGCTTTATCCGCAGCCACAAGATAAAGGCAGTAGGGATAGGCACGTTCGGGATTGTGGATTCGAATACGGGAGTGCTACTAAAGAGCAGCGCATCCCAAAATGCGCCAAATTTAAACATCAGGAAGATATTTGAAGAGAAGTTCGGACTCAGGACCTATGTGTGCAATGATGTGTGCGCCGGCGCACTTGGAGAGCACATCTTCGGCGCAGGAAAGGGCACGAATAGTTCGGTATCGATAATGATAGGCACAGGCGTCGGCACTGGAATCATAATAAACAACAAGATATTGGCAGGCGAACACTTCCTCGCAGGCCAGGCAGGCTGGGCAGGCATACTCGAGAAGAGCATGACATGGGAAGACTTTTTCAGCGGAAGCGGCATAGAAAAACGCGCTCTGAAATATATCAGGAAAAGTATTTCAGCGAAAGAAGTGTTTGAACTTGCATATGCTGGGAACAAACTGGCAGAAGGCATAATAGAGGATGCCGTCAAATACGCAGGATCCTATATCGCATTCATACAGCACCTTGTCGACCCTGAGATAATAATCATGGGCGGCAGCGTTGCAATAAACCAACCGAGGTTTGCCAGTGACATCAGGAGAAGCGCCATGGAACTGCATGATGTGGATGATTTTGGAGTCAGAGATGCCCTTAGGGTTGTCGATGCGAAGCTGGGCAACGACATGGGAGTTATCGGAGCCGCAAGCCTGGCCATCCAGGATGCACAAGCGCATTTGAGGAGATAGAATGGAGAAAAGACTTAATCCTGAATTCATGCCATTCAGGTTCAGGCTTGACCCGAAGATGGCAGGGTTCAAGACGGTTTTCGGAAAGCAGAAGGTCACCAGGAGGGAAGCGAAGGACCTGATAGACAATGACGCTGAATCGATTTTCAGCGACAGCTACGAAAGCCTTGAGGCGCTGTACAGCAAATGCAAGTTCATCACGTTTGAAGGCAGCATCAAGGAATACGCAGAACGCCTCGAGCAAAGAGACAAGATCAATTTCATGTTCCTTGCATATCTGGGAAAGTCGCAGAACGACCTAAGATCAAACATAAGAAAGCCAGACCTTTCAGTCCTTGCGCTGCTAAACAGGTTAAGCGTATTCGCAAATAAGGTCGGCGACGTGACTGGAAAGGAAGTAAGTATTACCATAGCGACAGAGAACTCATACTATGACAAGAACATATTACTGATAAAGAAGTCCATTGCAAGCCAGACAATGGAAAAGGCAAAGGCGCTGATGAACGAATTCGGCATAAGGAACATAGCGCTTGAGCCCGTTGAGAGCTTCCTTCAAGGCGAAGATTTCCAGAGGGAATTCGACAAGGAAGTTCAAGAGAATTCCCCGATGGAGAAAAGCATACTGAATGCAGAGAAGCATTCCGACCTAAAAGGCATAACATACTATCTCGTGCCAACAAGATCATTCGGTTCCGCCGTAAAGGCATACACAAGCCCGAGCGGAAAAAGGGCAGCCCTGGAAAAGGCAGGCGAGTCTATGGTGAGATACCTGGCGTTCATGGGGGCCAGGGAAAAGATGGACTTCTGGGACTACAATAAGCGGTTCGTGAGAAGCACGCTCAGCTTCAAGCCGGGCGTCACGACGTTCCAATACTCTGTGGGAAGGATGCCTCCGTTCCACGGAGTTGCGACGGTGAGAAACGGCAGGATAAGTACGGAATACTATTACGACCTGGCATGCGCAACAAGCGCAAAGAGGCTGGAGCCGAGAACATTCTACTACAACAACGAGCCCTTCTACATCGATCCCGGAATTGACCTGTGAGCAGAAGCACAGGCAGTAGTGGCATCAGCGACTAGCCCTTCAGCCCATAGATAGAAGGGATGCCCCATGTTCTCTATCTCAAGAGCTGCTTTACCTGATCTTCCGCAGCGGTTTTGTAGTCGCCGTCCTTTGCAGTGTATATGGCCCTTCCCACTATCGCGTTCCAATTATTCTTGCCCAGTGCTTCCGAGACTTTTTCATAGTCACCGCCTTGGGTGGCCATACCTGGAACGTACCATATTGGATTCACGCCTTCGGCTTCAACAACGTCACGCACGGCCTTTATTATATCAGGCTTGGTTCCCGGGACAACAAAGTTGCTCACGCCAGACCTTGCAGCCAATCGGTATATCTCGAATGCGGCGTCGTTCAGGATAAAGCCGCCCTCGCTCACAAGGTATGCGGGGTGGGTCATTATTCCGCCTACAATGACCTTAAGGTCATTGTCAAAAGCGCGGTATATCCATGCTCTTTCTGTTTCCGGTCCAGATTGCGGGAACAGTATTACAGATTCAACACCGGAACTCTTGACTGTCCGCATGAACGTGTTAGCAGTATCTGGCACGTCGGTACCTGCCTTCTGGTGGTCGTAGATTATCGGCTTTGCCGTATATTGCCTTGCAACCTCTACAATCTTGGGCAGACCGTATGTCAGCGCAAGCGAGAAGCCGACCTTATAGCCGCCTATGCCTTCCACTTCTGCTGTGCCTTTGACAAGATTCTCAAAATCATTGATGTCTGTCACATCGCATGCAGGTATCACACTCCTGTCTTCAAGCACTATCCTGCCGTCTTTTTCCAAGCCTTCGGCCATAACTGCGTCTCTCGCCTCCTTTGTCCCATAGACTCTGAGGTACGTCGCCATCCTCTGGACGCCATGTTGTTCGTAATCTGACTTCGCACCCAAGTAACTGCGTATCTCAGTAGCACTCAACGAAGGATATACAGGTATGCCTGTAGTCTTGGTGAACTCCTCTGCTGCGCTCTTGCCGTCTATTCCAACTTCCTGCCTGTCTGCAGCAATCACAAGCGCGATTATCTGCGGATTCTCCAGGAGCGCGTTGAGGTCCTTTACTGCCGTGTACTTGGTGTCTGCGGTGGTGAGCACGTCGTCAAGCATTATTATTTTGCTCCCGTCAGCAGGCACCTTACCCACAATCATGCTCTTTGCATAGTCTGCCTTTGAAAGGCCCGTGGCCTCGCCGTATGTCTTCTCCACCTTCCTCGTGAAGAACCAGTTGGCATCTATGCCGAAGTCCTGCGCCAGTGAAGTAGAAACGGTCGGCGCCAAGGCAACTCCTTTTTCAGGTATGCCATAAATTGCAATTTTATTTTCTGCAGCGTCAGTGAACTCGTCTGCATGTGCAGCGACTATGCGTGCAATCGTACTCGCGTATGCCTTTGCAAGCGTTGCAGTAACAGAACCGGAATTGACATCCCCGATGTTCAGGAAATACGGAGACTCTCTCTTGCTCTTTAAGTTATAATCGCCCTCTGTCTTCAGTGCTTTCGATTCGACAAGCCCTTCTATAACCGCAATCTTATGCTCCTCAAGCATAGAGGAACTATTCGCTTTGGCGCTTGCACTTTTTGGCATTTTATCATCCCCTGGCGATAGCTCTATTCCAATAATATTTATAACTTTTGAAATTCGTAGTATCATTACGGTTCCGTTGATAGCTATTTCACATTCGTAAAAAATACGCAAGATATTTAAGGCTTATATAGAATAACATACAGGATAAGGTGTTTGCTTGAAGATTTCCGACCTCTACAGCATGGACGTATACAGTGACGCCGGGCAGTATCTCGGCGAAGTGCGCGACGCGATAGTCGACCTCGAGAAGGGAGAGGTCATAAGGATCCTCATGGAGGAATGGCGCACGGCAGACAGAGAGGAGGTAAAGAGGATGCTGCAGCAGAAGAGCGTGCTGTTCAAGAACGTGAAGAACGTCGGAGATGTCGTGCTAGTTTCTGCAACAGCGCTTAACCAGCGCACCCCTGAGAGCGCAGCGAGCCAGGAGGTAACAGAGCTTTCGGCAAGACGGTGAATGCAATTCAGAGTGCTGCTTGTATTCGTGAATGACAAAGTAAGGTATGACTATGGGAAAGTTTCCTATCGCTGACGCCGCATTGTCCAAGATCTGGATATGTAAGAGATGCAAAGCAAGGAACCGGGCAGGCGCAGAGATGTGCA